>NZ_DASWPB010000075.1:0-9111 GCF_036404185.1 Lacisediminihabitans sp.
TACGCCAAGTCGGAGGGGTTCACGGTCACCACGAACTGAGGATTACCGCAGGGCAACAATCAGGGGGTGCCCCTCGGCGGCGACGCCGCCCCGGGGCACCCCACCCGTGAGATCGAAAGGACCGAGCTTCCATGACCGACCAGATCGTGCAGGGCGGGGCGTCGACGACGCGCCGACTGCGGCCCCGCAGGGGGCGCATCGACGGGCAGCATCCGCCGCGTGCCCGCGGCTCCAAGGTCAGGCAATGGCCAGGAGCGGTGTTCATCGCGCCGCACATGCTGATGCTCGGACTGTTCATGCTCGTGCCGACCGTGTACGCGATCTACACGAGCCTGTTCACCAGCCGTCTCGTCGGGGGGACGGCGTTCTCCGGGATGGCGAACTACGCCACCGTGCTCCAGTCGTCCGAGTTCTGGAGCGGCGTCATCCGCGTTCTCGTGTTCGGCGTCATCCAGGTGCCGGTCACCATCGCCATCGCGTTCCTGTTCGCGGCCATCTTCGACGCCGGGATCGTGCGCTTCAGCCGCTTCTTCCGCACCGTGTTCTTCATCCCCTTCGCGGTGCCCGGTGTCGTCGCCTCCGTGATGTGGTCGTTCCTCCTGCTGCCGGGGTTCGGGCCGTACGCCCAACTGGCACGGGTGCTGGGGTTCGGCGACGTGAACTTCTTCTCCAGCAACCTGATCCTGCCGACCATCATCCTCATCGTCATCTGGGAGTGGACCGGCTACAACATGACCATCCTCTTCACCTCGTTGAAGTCGATCCCGCGCGAAGTGACCGAGGCCGCGATCATGGAGGGCGCGTCTCTCTGGCGCATCATCGTGCAGATCAAGCTGCCGATGGTGATGCCCTCGATCGTCATGCTCGCCTTCCTGAACACCGTCGGCGCGCTGCAGCTCTTCACCGAACCGTCGATCCTGTCCGCCTTCCAGCCGCAGGCCATCTCATTCGGCTTCACGCCCTCCCTGTTCGTCTACAACACGGCCGTCGGCAGCGGTCAATACAACCTCGGAGCCGCGGCCGCCGTCGTGCTGGCCGTCATCATCGGGCTGATATCCGTCGCCGGATTCGCCTTCCGCCGCAGAAATGGAGAGTTCCGATGAGCCGCAGACCACGCCAGGCTCCCGATCTGGTCCCCGCACATCTTTATGGGCTCCGCCGGGGCACCTCGACCCTGCTCACCATCCTCAGCGCGCTGTTCGCGGTCTTCGTGCTCGCGCCGCTGGTCTGGCTGCTCATCAACGCGACGAAGAACCAGGCGAACGTGTACGGGAGCTTCGGGTTCTGGTTCTCCGGTCCGTTCCGCCTGTTCCAGAACATCGCGGCGCTCGGTCGGAACATCAGCGGCACCGGCATCTTCGTCAACTGGCTGGGCAACACCCTGCTCTACGCCATCGTCGGCGCCGTGGGCGCCACCATCCTCTCGGTGCTCGCCGGCTATGGATTCGCGCGGTTCCGCTTCCGCGGCGCGAACGCCCTGTTCTTCCTCGTGATGGCCACCATGCTCGTGCCGATCACCTCGCTCGCTCTCCCGCTGTTCCTGGTCTACGCGAAGGTCGGGCTGGTCAACTCCATCTGGGGCATGATCCTGCCGAGCATGGTCTCGGTCGTCGGGATCTACCTCATGCGCACCTTTGTGGAGGCGTCCGTCCCCAAGGACCTGATCGAGGCGGCCAGGATGGACGGCGCGAGCGAGCTCGGCATCTTCATCCGCATCGCCCTCCCGCTGTGCATCCCCGGCCTGATGACCGTGCTGCTCATCACGGTCGTCGCCGTCTGGAACAACTACTTCCTGCCGCTCATCATCTTCAGCAAGAGCGGTCTTTATCCGCTGACGGTCGGGCTCTCCTCGCTGTCCCAGGCCGCCGAGACCGGCACGAAGGCCGACCTCGTCCCCGTGCTCATCACCGGAGGCCTGGTCACCGTCCTGCCGCTCATCGTCCTGTTCCTTCTGCTGGAGCGCTACTTCCGAGCGGGTGCCCTGCAGGGCAGCATGACCGGCTGACCCTGCACGTCCCCACCCGCCGCCTTCGGCCATCCATCACCACCATCTATCTGGAGAACTCATGACGTCCATCCGCCCCGAATACCCACGCCCCCATTTCGACCGGTCACACTCGTGGCTGAGCCTCAACGGGCAGTGGGACTTCCGCCGGGACGCAGAAGGCACATCCTCTGCCGCCGAGCTGGCCGACGGCGCCGCGACCTGGAACGAGCAGATCGTCGTGCCGTTCGCGTGGGAGACCGAGGCGTCCGGCGTCGGCGCGCACTGGCTGGCCTGCGGCTGGTACCGGCGCGAGATCGAGGTGCCCGCCGGCTGGACGGGGCAGCGCATCGTGCTGCACTTCGGCGCGGTGCACCACGCCGCCAGCGTCTGGGTCGACGGGACCCCGGTCGGAGAGCACGAGGGCGGTTACACGCCGTTCGAGCTCGACATCACGGATGCGCTGCGGGGCACGCGGGGCACGGTCCTCGTGCGCGTCTCCGCGCCCCTCGACAAGCGGTACATCGTCCACGGGAAGCAGCGGAGCATTCCGCGCGACGACTATGACAACTGCTCGTTCACCCCGAGCAGCGGGATCTGGCAGTCGGTCTGGCTCGAGGCCCGGCCGGCGACCTACATTGCCCAGCTGAGTCTTGTCCCGTCCGCCGATCTCGCCGGGATCGAGGCGCGGATTGAGCTCGCGGGGCCGCGGGCCGGCGCGGCGAGTGTGCGGCTGACCGTCGAGGGCGAGGAGTCCGTCGTGGTGGAGACATCCGGCGCCGGCGCGATCTCGACGGTCCTGCCCATCCGGTCGCCGAGGCTCTGGCGACCGGAGGACCCGAACCTGTACGTCGTCGCCGTCGAGGCCAGCTCGGCCGACGGCACCGATGCGGTGTCGAGCTACACCGGCCTGCGCAGCATCGCCGTCGACGGCGAGGCGCTCGTTCTCAACGGCGAGCGCCTGTACGTGCGCGGTGTGCTCGACCAGGGCTACTGGCCGCGCACCGGGATCACCGCGCCGGACGACGACGCCTTCGTGACGGACATCCAGCTCGCCCGGGAGGCCGGATTCACGGTCGTCCGCAAGCACCTGAAGCTCGAAGACCCGCGGTTCCTCTACCACGCCGATCTGCTGGGGATGCTGGTCTGGGCCGAGCCGGCCAGCACCGGGCGATTCTCCAGGGAATCCGCCGCGCGCTTCGAAGCGCAGATCGAGCCGATGGTCCGTCGTGACGGAAACCACCCGAGCATCGTGGTGTGGGGGCTGTACAACGAGGAGTGGGGCCTCGACTGGGACGTGGCGGGAGATCCCGACAAGCAGGACGCGGTTCGCCGCGCGTTCGCCCTGCTGAAGTCGCTCGATGCGCAGCGTCCCGCCGTCGACAACTCCGGCTGGTCGCACGTCTCCACCGACATCGTCGACTGGCACATCTACGACGAGACCCCGGAGGGTTGGGCTCGTAAGCTGCACGGCCTGCTGGTCGACCGGGAAGCCACCTTCCCCGTCGGGATCGGCCCCGGCATCATCGTCGACAAGCCGGTCATGGCGGCCGAGCCGGTGACCGCCGACGGGAAACCCCACCTGAACAGCGAGTTCGGCGGAGGGTTCACCAGCGTGGAGCGCGGGTGGAACCTGCGCTGGCAGACGCTCGAGCTGCGCCGTTACGACCGGCTGTCCGGCTACGTGTGGACGGAGCTCTATGACGTCGAACACGAGATGGCCGGCCTCTATGACGCCGATCGGAGGCTCAAGGACACCGGCGGCAGCCGGCCAGCCGACACGAATGCCGACACGGTGCTCATCCCGTCCATCGTTCCCGAGGCTCCTGGCCGGGATCTCGTGACCGGTGCGACCGGACTCGTCGAGTTCGAGGTGTCCCTCTCCCACCACGGTGTCGCACCCGTCGAGGGCGATATCGTCACGCTGTGGGGCGCACCGCTCGGGACGATCGCGAGCGATCGGATCGTCCAGGCGAAGCCGGCGGCCACGGCGTGCGCGGAGCCCTACCGGCTCGGCACGCCCGTCCCGATCTCCGAACGCATCCCGGAGGGCGTCGACTCCGCACGCCTCCACATCGCGCTGGTCCACAAGGGCGAACTCCTCGCGAGCACGGCCGTCGACGTGGTGCGCTAGGCCGGTGCCCCCCGGCGCACGGGCCGCACGCGCCGGAGGTGAGGCGAACTTGGTGTGCTCTGCATCGTTGAAATATGCTGTGACGGATGAGTGGGGGAGGTAACGATGGCCGCTCGTCTGCGTGATGTCGCCGAGCGTGCGGGCGTCTCCATCCGCACCGTGTCCAATGTGGTCAACGGCTACGCACCGGTCTCGGACGAGAAGCGGATCCGCGTGGAGACCGCCGTCGCCGAGCTCAGCTACCGGCCGAACGTCACGGCTCGCAACCTCAAGCACGGTCGCAGCGGGCTGATCGCGCTGGTGGTGCCCGAACTGGACGTCGCCTACTTCGCCGAGCTCGCTCGCGCGGTCGTCACCACGGCTCGGGAACACGGATACACCGTCGTCGTCGATCAGACGGACGGCGAGCCCGATCGCGAACGCGAGCTCATGATGCGCGACGGCAGCGCGGCGATGTTCGACGGCGTCATCCTGAGCCCCCTGGCGTTGTCGCAGGCGGACCTCGCCAGGCGGGACGCGGCCAGTCCGCTGGTGCTGCTCGGCGAACGCATCGCCGACAGCGGCTACGACCATGTCGCGATCGACAACGTCGCCGCAGCGGATCTCGCCACCTCCCACCTGTTCGGCCTCGGCCGCACGAGGATCGCCGCGATCGGCGACCAGCCGTACGAGACCGGCGAGACGGCGCAGCTGCGCACCCGTGGGTATGAGCAGGCGCATCGACGACGCGGCCTCGAGGTCGATCCCACCCTCGTCGTCCCGACGCGCCGCTTTCATTTCTCGGATGGCGCGGAGGCGATGCAGACGCTGTTGAGACATCCCGACGGCCCGCCGGATGCCGTGTTCTGCTTCAACGACCTCGTCGCGCTCGGGGCGATTCGCGTGCTGCTCGCCGCCGGCCTCCGGGTGCCGGAGGACGTCGCCGTCGTGGGCTTCGACAACATCGAGGCGGGGAAGTACTACACCCCCTCGCTCACGACGGTCGCTCCCGACAAGGGGGCGATCGCCCGGCTGGCGGTGGAGCGTCTGGTCGCGCGGCTTGCCGGTGAGGTGGATGAGGCCCCGGTGGAGCTGTGGGCGGAGCACGAGCTCATCGTCAGGGAGAGCACGCTCGGTCGGGCTGCCGCGAACTGAGGCACACTTCGCCCTCGATCGTCGACGGTCCCGGTCGACCCGAGTCGAGGCACCTACGGGAATCGAACCCGTGTAAACGGTTTTGCAGACCGTTGCGTAACCACTCCGCCAAGGCGCCGTGCCTCTCTCACGGTAGCCGCACCGTCATCCGATGTGGTGAATGTTACGGGCCGTCGACTCCGGTCGATCCGATGACGAGGGACTCGACCCCCGGCAGATCATCGAAGTGTGCTTTCCTGTCGGAGGTCAGGATGATGCGCTTCGTCGCCACTGCGGTCGCGGCGATGATGAGGTCGTGCGCTCCGCGTGTCGTCCCGGTGCGATGGACATGAGCGAGCAGCCGACCATGGGCCTCTGCCGTGGCGAGGTCATAGGGTTCGACCGGCATGACTTCCAAGACGCTGAGCAGGAATTCGGTGCGAGCGGTTCGATGCTGGTCACCGGCCAACTCGATTCCCGTTCGCAACTCGGCGACCGTGATGGCGGCGATGACCAGGTCGTCGTCCTCGTCGACCGTCGTACGGAGCGCCTGCCGTCCGCGTTCGGAGGCGATCAGGACACCCGTGTCGACGATCAGTCTTCGGACCATACCGGCCCGTCGAGGACGACCGCTTCTCGGGCGGCGGCGACATCCGCTGCAAACCCGTCGTCAGTTTCCCGGGATTCCATCAGACCGAGGAACTCCCCGCCGTTGCTTCTCTGTGCCGGCGCTATCGTTGCGATTCTGCGACCGCCGCGAGTGATGACAACGGTTTCACCCCGCTCGGCGTCATCGAGGATCGACGCAAAGGATCGGCTGGCCTCGGTTGCGGTGAGCGTGCGCATATAGTCAGATTATCTGATTCGGCCGCGTCCGTCAGCCCTTCGCGACCGTCTGTCTGCCGAGCCCGACGGCGGGCAGCAGCACTCCATCGATGAGCGAGATGAGGAACTCGCGGTCGACGGGCTTCCTCAGGATCAGCACCCGGTAGGCGGCCATCGACGGACTGATGAGGGAGAGCGTCTCGACGTCGCAGTCGGGGGAGATCTCGCCGCGCTCGATGGCCCGGCGCATGAAGAGGCGATTCACGGATGCCCGGGGCTCGACAATGGCCGCGTTGGCGGCATCGGCGAGCTCCGGTGCCCTGGAGAGCATCGACGTGAGCCCGGCCATGATCTGGAGCTTCTTCTCGCCGTCCTCGATGGAGTGCGGTTTGATCATCGCGACGAGGTCGCCGCGTAGCGTGCCGGTGTCCGGCAGTTGGGAGTAGTCGACGTCGCCCTTCTTCATGCAGGCGACGGCGTCGATGACGAGCTCGCCCTTGGACTGCCATCTGCGGTACAGGGTGGCCTTGCCCGCCTTGGCGCGTGCGGCGACCATGTCGATGGTCATGCCGTCGTAGCCGGTCTCGGCGAGGATCTCGAGGGCGGCATCCAGGATCTCGGGATCCCGGCTGTGGTCGCGTTTGCGGCCGAGTTTGTGGGTCTGCTCCGAGGGGTGCAGCTGCGTCATTGCGGCGACCTCCCTTTCTGGCCTTTCAATCGGGGCCGTATGTTACTAACATACTAATTCAGGAACTGTTAATATCCGAAACTGGATAGTTTCGTATATAGTACCGTTCATGTCTTCGTCTTCTTCCCTCACCGCGGACGCCCCCGTCGCCTCCGTGGCCCCCTCCCGTCGCTGGTGGACGCTCGTCACCGTCGCCCTGGCCCAGCTCATGGTCGTGCTCGACTCGACCGTGGTCAACATCGCGCTGCCCTCGGCTCAGACCGATCTCGGCTTCTCGAACGGCGACCGTCAGTGGATCGTCACCGCCTACTCCCTCGCCTTCGGCAGCCTGCTGCTGCTCGGCGGCCGCCTCTCCGACCTCATCGGTCGCAAACGGACCTTCATCATCGGGCTGATCGGCTTCGCCGGTGCATCCGCCCTCGGCGGCGCGGCGGGCAGCTTCGGGATGCTCGTCGGCGCCCGTGCCCTGCAGGGTGCCTTCGGCGCGCTGCTCGCCCCCACCGCTCTCGCCGTGCTGACGACGACCTTCACCATCCCCAAGGAGCGTGCCCGCGCCTTCGGTGTGTTCGGAGCGATCGCCGGAGCGGGCGGCGCCGTCGGGCTGCTGCTCGGCGGTTTCCTGACCCAGGACTTCGACTGGCGCTGGAATCTCTACATCAACGTGTTCATCGCCATCATCGCGATCATCGGCGCCTCCCTGTTCGTCACCTCCATCACCCGCACCGGCCCGCGGCCGAAGCTCGACATCCCGGGAACCCTGCTCGTCTCCGGCGCGCTCTTCAGCCTGGTCTACGGGTTCTCCAACGCGGAGTCCGACGGCTGGGGCTCGGCGCTCACCTGGGGCTTCCTCGGGGCATCCGGCATCCTCCTGATCGCGTTTGTCCTCTGGCAGCGCAGGGCCGTCCATCCGCTGCTCCCGCTGTCGATCGTCATCGATCGCAACCGTGGTGCGGCCTTCAGCTCGGTGATGATCGCCGGCGCCGGGATGTTCGGGATCTTCCTGTTCGTCACCTACTACCTGCAGACGTCGTTGCACTTCACACCGATCCAGACCGGGCTCGCGTTCCTGCCGATGATCGCCATGCTGATCACGGCCGCCCAGCTGTCGACGAACATCTTCGTGCCGCGGTTCGGGCCGAAGATCATGGTGCCCTTCGGCATGATCCTCGCCGCCATCGGGATGGTCTACCTCACCCGCCTCGACCTCACCAGCACCTACGCGGCGGACGTGCTTCCGGCGCTGCTGATCCTCGGCTTCGGGATGGGGTCGATCATGCCGGCCTCGATGCAGACGGCGACCCTGGGCGTCGACCGTGGACACGCCGGCGTCGCCTCGGCCATGGTCAACACCAGCCAGCAGGTCGGCGGCTCGATCGGAACGGCGCTGCTGAACACGCTCGCCGCGACGGCGGCCACGGACTACATCGCCTCGCACCTTCCGCTGTCCGCGACGGTGGCGGCGGAGGCCGCGGTTCACAGCTACGCGACGGCCTACTGGTGGGGCGCCGGGTTCTTCGCCTTCGGAGCCGTGCTGGCCGCCGTGCTGTTCCGGCGGCGTGGTGATGGGCTTTCGCTCTCGCACCATGTGCCCACCGCCACGACGACGAGCACGACGGAGGACGAGCCGGTCGTCGTGCACTGATCGCGTGCGTGGCCGGCGGCGGGAATCCTTCCCGTCGCCGGCTACAGCAGCGCGGTGGTGGGAATGGCCAGCCCGCCGTCCCAGCGGATGCCCTCGAGGCTGCGGACGACGAGGGTGGCGGCGGTGGACGATGCGCTCTCGCCGACACCCACCACGGCCTTCGCGCCGGCGATGAGCCCGGCACGGATGCCCGTCGGGCTGTCCTCGAAGATCACGCAGTCCGCGATCGAGACGCCGAGGCGCTCGGCGGCGAGCAGGTAGCAGTCCGGGGCGGGTTTGCCGTGTTCGACGTCGCTCCCGTCCACGATCACGGCAGGGATCGGGACGCCGGCGACCTGGAGCCTGCGAGAGGCGAGTCGCGTCGACGCCGAGGTGACGAGAGCCACACGATCCTCCGGAATGGTCCTGACCAGCTCGCTCGCCCCGGGGATCCCGAGGATGTCCCCGGCCGTGGCCAGCTCGAGCTCCTCCACCTCCGCCACCGACTGCGCCGTCTCCTCCGGCGGAAGGAACATTCCGACGGTCTCCGCCGCGCGACGGCCGTGGATGCCGTCGAGCACCGCCGCGGCGGACAGCCCGTGCCGCTCCGCCCATTCGGTCCAGGCGCGTTCGCCCGCCTCGCGGGAATCGACGAGCACACCATCGCAGTCGAACAGAACGGCCGCGCAGGCGAGAGGGATGATTTCGGATGAACCGCTCACGGCACTCACGTTACTCGGCGGTCG
>NZ_DASWPB010000076.1:0-48708 GCF_036404185.1 Lacisediminihabitans sp.
GTGTAGTGCCAGTGCGCCCCGTTGGCGTAGTGACTGCTCGCCCAGGGCGATGCCCAGATGGCCTGCTCGATGACCTCCGTCGGCGCCGAGGCGGCGAAGGCCGCAGCGATCGCGCGGAAGACCGAATTGCGATGGAGGTTCTCCGCCGCCATCTGCGCGGCGACCACGAGGTTCGGGTAGGTGCCGGTTCCGCCGCCGCCGCCCGAGCCCCAGCCATTGTTGAGCGGGTTGTTGCGGTTCCACCAGCTGCTGGTGCCGTTCTCCTGGCGCATCCAGCGCACCAGCACCGTGACGTTGCTGTCGGACAACGGCCAGCCGGCGGACTGGAGCACGAGCTTCGCCCAGTCGTAGTTGGTACCGCTCGCCGCCAGGGTGACCATGCCGGGTGTCGCCGAATAGCCGTCACGGTTGGTCTCGGCGGCCGCCACCTTCTCCGAGGCGGTCAGCGTCTGGGCGCGGCCGGTCGAGGAGTCCACGAGCGTGATCCTGCCCGTCGGCATCGGCGGGGCGAGGGCGAAGGTCGCGAGCAGCGCCAGCGATCCGGCGGCCGCCCCCGCGGCGAGCCGCCTGCTCGTGCGTCGTGGCGCGCTCGGCGGTCGCAGCGCCGCACGGAGGGCGACGAGGAAACGAGGAGAGTGTGTCATGAGGCGTGCTGTCCTATGCCGGCGGATCGAAGCGGCATGCCCGAAGGCGGGTCAGGGGTCGAGGATACCAGGAGGGTCTGGCCCCTCCCTGGGCGAGCGCTTGTCGTCGCGCCCCCGCATCGGCCGGGCCGCGGGACGAGCACATCACCCCCGTATGGGGGAGGACATTAGGGCGCCCGTCGTTCCCTGTCAACCCCTTGCCGGGCGGTGCCACTTCTTTTTAGCCTGGCTAAGCGACAGGACGAGACTAGTCAGTCTCGTCTCATTAATGGATCGAAGCACGGTCGAGGAGGTCGGTGTGATGGAGGAGGCAAAAACCCTGGTCGTCCGCCACGGGGGTCGGGAGTACCCGACGAGCGAGGAGATGGCTCACATCTTCCGTCGTCAGGCCGATCGTGTGATCGGGGCGGGCCAGCCCGATCTGGTGGTCCTGCGTCATCTGGCCGGTGTCGACCTGCTGTTGATCACCGGTCGTGACTGCTACACGATCTATCGCTCCCGCACGGAGGTCCACACGGACCGGCCGGTGCTCGCCAGGGGGTGACCGCGGCCTTTTAGTTGGCCGACGGTCCGCTGTCAAGGCCGTCGCCGTGAGGGAATGTCGTCCAATACGCTATCTGTAACCATTTTGGGGGTCAAAAAATGAGTATGACAACGTACGAAGCCTTTGAGGGAACCGCAGCACTCCAGAGGGGACCGGCCCAGGTATCCACCGATCCGTTGCGCGACTATCTGCAGAGGATCGGTCGCGCACCGCTCCTCACCGCGGACGAGGAGGTCGCCCTCGCCAAGCGCATCGAGATCGGCGTGCTCGCCGGCGAACGGCTCGAGACCAGCCCGGACCTCGACGGCAAGGCGAAGCGCGAACTGCAGTGGCTCGTCAGGGACGGCGAGAACGCCTACAACACCTTCATCTGCTCCAACCTCCGGCTCGTGGTGAGCATCGCGAAGCGCTATGCCGGGCGGGGCCTGCCGATTATGGATGTCATCCAGGAGGGCAACCTCGGCTTGGTTCGTGCCGTCGAGAAGTTCGACTACACGATCGGGAACAAGTTCTCCACCTACGCCACCTGGTGGATCCGGCAGTCGGTGCTGCGTGGCATCGCCGACTCCAGCCGGATCATCCGCATTCCGGTGCACACGGTGGAGAAGATGGACAAGCTCGATCGTGTGCGCCGCGACCTCGGAGCAGAGCTGGGCAGGACCCCCACCGTCGTCGAGGTGGCGGACGCGGCCCAGGTGACCGTGGAAGAGGTGCTCAAGCTCGCCAAGACGGAGCATGACACC
Source organism: Lacisediminihabitans sp. (assembly GCF_036404185.1). Classification (GTDB taxonomy): domain Bacteria; phylum Actinomycetota; class Actinomycetes; order Actinomycetales; family Microbacteriaceae; genus Lacisediminihabitans. Next base: position 1,932 of record NZ_DASWPB010000076.1, read on the forward strand.
ATCTCGCTCGGCATCCAGATCGGCGACGACGGGACGACCGAACTGGGCGATCTCATCGAGGACACCGACATCCCCGAGCCTTTCGAGGCGGTTGAGCTCGATCTGCGGCACGACGACATCCGCCGCAGGCTGGATGCCCTGCCCCAGCGGGACGCGACGGTCATCCGTCTGCGCTTCGGCCTCGAGGGGCGTCCGGCGATGACCCTGGACGAGGTGGGGGAACTGTACGGGATCACGAGGGAGCGGGTCCGTCAGCTCGAGACCCGCAGCCTCAAGCGCCTGCGTTCGCCCGAGCTGCAGGCCTATCTCGCCTAGGAGTCGGTCCGCTTGCTTCTCCGGAGGTAACCGGGATGCTCCTGCTCCTCGGCGGCCTGCTCGAAGGAGACGTCATCCGGATGCTCCGGCGGGGTCTCGGAGACCTCGTCCTCCGCCGGTTCCCGTTCGCTGTCGGGCTTCGGCTGGATGTTCTCGTGGCGGTCGTCGACGTCATCGGCCATGCGCCTCGGCTCCCTCTCGCTCTACCCTCGACGATCGGTGACATCGCCCGTTCGATAGAGGCTAAGCGGCCCCGATGAGGTCATCAACCACCTTGACGCGGAGTCGGATGCATGATGCGCCGGATGCATGATGCGCGGGGGAGCGGCGTCACTCCTCGGTGGTCTTGCCCAGCGCTCCGACCTCTTCCGTCAGCTGCAGCCCCTGCGCGCTGTTCGAGGACAGGGTCAGCACCTCGAGCCACTCCCGGTTGATCTTCGGCATCCGGCCGCCGTTGTACCGGAAGACCATGGGGATCGCCGGGTCCAGCCAGATCGCGCTGCGGCCGTCCCCCACGCTCTGCTCGTCACGCCAGGAGAAGAAGAAGCTCTCCCCCCGGCGAAGCTTCAGTCCGATGACAAGCTGCAGGTGGGCGAGGACACGATCGTCGAAGATGACCTCGATGGTCGGACCGTACAGTAGCTTCCCCAACGGATTCTCCATTTTTCATCGCTCGAGAGGGATCCCTCTGCCGACGTGACGGACCGCTCATGGCGCCCGCCACGGTGTGGTGGTGCCCGGGAACGGGCATATCCGATGGTAGCCCTTACTCGGCTCTCACCTCGTCGGGGCCCTTGTCCGGTCGCCATCCCCGCCACGACGGCTGGCGCAGACGGCCCGTCGACGTCCACTCCGCGAACTCCACCTCGCCGACGAGATCGGGGGTGACCCACCGGGCATCCCTGGCATCCGATGCCGGGACGCCCGATAGGGTCGCCTTCCGGCTCGCCAGCGGGGGAAGCACCCGGTTCAGCTCCTCGAGCTGGCGGTCGCTGAAGCCGGTGCCGACCCGTCCGACATAGCGGAATCCGTCCCCGTCGGGGATGCCGAGCAGCAGCGAGCCGACGCCGGAGTCGCGCCGACCGTTGCCCGGTCGCCACCCGCCCACAACGACCTCCTGGGTGCGGTGGTGCTTGATCTTGATCCACGATCGCGAACGGCGACCGGACTCGTACCGACCGTCGCGCTGTTTGGCGACGACACCCTCCAGGCCGAGCTCCCTGCTCGTGGTGATGGCCTGTTCGAGATCGCCGGTGAAGGCCGGGGGAAGCCGCATCGGGCCGCCGGGGACCTCCTCGACGATCCGCTCGAGGGTGGCCCGACGCTCGTCGTAAGTCCGACGGATCAGCGATGCGCCATCGGTCTCGAGGACGTCGAAGACGATGAAATGCACGGGCGCGGCCGCCGCGGCCCGCGCGACATCGGCTGGGCCGGTCAGGTTCATTCGGGTCTGGAGAAGACCGAAGTCCGGGCGTCCGCGTCGATCCAGTGCGACGATCTCGCCGTCGAGGATCGCCGCGTCGACGCTCAACGCCTCCGGGATCGCGGCCAGCTCGGGATAGGTCGCCGTCATGTCCTTGTCGTTCCGGCTGGCGATCCGGACCGCCCCGTCGTTGGCGGAGACGATCGCCCGGATGCCGTCCCACTTCATCTCGAAGGTCCAGTCCTCCTCCTCCGAGATGTCCCGTGGCGAGCCGAGCGTCGCGAGCATCGGCCGGATCGTCGACACCTGCGGCCGAGGGACGCGTTTCCCGGGCGCGGTCGCTGCGGCCGCGGTCTGCGGCTTCATCAGATGGATGAGCCAGTTCTGCGCCGCCTTCCCCTCACCTCCCGTGTGGATGAGTGCGAGCCTGCGAGGTCTGCCGAGGCCGCCATCCGGTCTGCCGTGCAGCGTCACGATGATCTCGTCGTCACTCCATTTCTCCAGGTCGTAGCTGCCGGCGTCCCAGATCTCGACCTCTCCGGCACCGTATTGACCGGCCGGGATGGTGCCCTCGAAGGAGCCGTAGGCGAGCGGGTGATCCTCGGTCTGGACGGCGAGATGATTGACGGCCGGTTCCGTGGGTACTCCCTTCGGCAGCGCCCAACTGACGAGCACGCCGTCGTGTTCGAGGCGGAAATCGTAGTGCAGTCGGCTCGCGTGGTGCTTCTGGATCACGAAGGACCGTCCGTGGCCGGCGATCGCCGGTTCGGAGGGAACCGGCTCGGGGGTCTTGCTGCCGTCGCGCATGCTCCGGTACTTCTCCAGCCGATCCCGTTTCGGGGCATCGGCGAAGCCGCGCATCCGGTCCGCCGTCGGTTCGAGGGAATCCAGATGCCCCGCGATCAAGCCGGCGAGCGGGTCACCGCGCCGCTTCACCCTGCGGAGCACCTCCCGGTAGTCGAGCTGGGCGAGATCCTTGTTCGCGAGTTCCCGCCAGGTGCGTGGTGCCGCGACGGTGGGCTCGAAACGGCCGCGCAGGGAATACGGGGTGACCGTCGTCTTCGAGCCGTTGTTCTGGCTCCAGTCGAGCAGCACCTTCCCCGGACGCAGCGCCTTCTTCATGTCGCTGACGACGAGATCCGGATGGTCGGCCTCGAGTGCCCGCGCCAGCTCATGGGCGACCGCCGATACCTGCTCGGAGGTCTGCTTGCCGTCGAGCGCCGCGTACAGGTGGATGCCCTTGCTCCCGCTCGTGACGGGCATGGCCGTCAGCCCCATGTCGGTGAGGATCGCGCGGACCAGTCTCGCCACCTCCGCGCACTCGGCGAGCCCGACCCCCTCTCCGGGATCGAGGTCGAGCACCAGACGGTCGGGATTGCGCCGGATACCGGTTCGCCCGAACTGCCACTGCGGGACGTGAACCTCGAGCGTCGCGATCTGGCCCAACCAGATGAGCGTCGCGCTGTCGTTGACCAGCGGATAGTCGTTGCTGTGATCGCTGTGCTCGATGGTGCGCCGCGTGACCCACGACGGGGTCGAGTCGTCCAGATTCTTCTGGAAGAACATCTGGCCGGGCTTCTCGGGTGTACCCACCCCGTTGACCCACCTCTTGCGGGTGGCGGGCCGGTTTGCGGCATGGGGAATGAGCACCTCCGCGATCTCCGCGTAGTAGGCCAGGACATCACGTTTGGTTGTGCCCGTCGAGGGATAGAGCACCTTGTCGAGGTTGGTCAGCGAGATTCGATGGCCATCGACGGTGACGGTCTCCGACGTCGAATTCGATGCCACTGGTCCTCACTCGGGTCGTGTCAGCCTGGCCGCGAATTTACACCGAATCGAGGCGGCGTCAAGGCCGCGCCTTCCCGGGCGGTTTGTTGTGCAATGGAGGGATGCGAGCGATCTGGACGGGAGCGATCACCTTCGGTCTCGTGAATGTGCCGGTCAGGGTCTACAGCGCGACCCAGGATCACGATCTTCCGCTGCATCAGGTGCACGACAAGGACGGCGGACGAATCAAGTACCAGCGTCGCTGCGAGGTCTGCGGAAAGATCGTGGCCTACGACCACATCGACCGGGCATTCGAGGATGGAGACAAGACGGTCGTCCTCACCGAGGACGAGTTGTCCACACTCCCCGCGGAGAGAAGCCGCGAGATCGAGGTCGTCGAGTTCGTTCCGAGCGATCAGCTCGACCCGATCCGATTCGATCGGAGTTACTTCCTGGAGCCGGATTCGAAGTCGCCGAAGGCCTATGTGCTGCTCCGGCGCACCCTCGAGGAGACCGATCGCACCGCGATCGTGCACTTCTCGCTCCGGCAGAAGACCCGGCTCGGCGCGTTGCGGGTCACGGGCAAGGTGCTCGTCCTCCAGTCGCTGCTGTGGGACGACGAGGTCAGGGAGGCCGACTTCCCTTCCCTGGACGAGCCGGCCAGGGTATCGGCCAAAGAGCTGCAGATGTCGTCCTCGCTGGTCGACAGCTTCGCCGCGGACTTCGATCCGACGAAGTTCGGCGACGAGTATCAGCAGGAGCTGAGGAAGCTGATCGACGCGAAGCTCACGGAGGGCGAGGCGATCGACACGGCCGGGACCTTCGGCGAGGAGGAGGACCAGGGCGAGGGCGGTGGAGAGGTCCTCGACCTCATGGACGCGCTTCGCAAGAGCATCGAGAAGAACCGGGGCGGCGGGGCCGCCCCGAAGAAGACCACCGCGCACAGGACCGCACCACGCAAGACCGCACAGAAGGGATAACTCGTCATGCCCGGTTCGAACAATCCGTCTCTCAAGGACCCGAAACTCTACGAGGAGCTGCGCGACGACGGCGCCTCGAAGGAGAAGGCGGCCCGCATCTCCAACGCGGCGGCGAAAAAGGGACGGTCCGCCGTCGGACGCACCGGCGGCCGGTCCGGTGACTACGAGGAGTGGACCGTCACCGATCTGCGCAAGCGGGCGAAGGAGCTGGGGCTCTCCGGTTATTCGGGCAAGACCAAGTCGCAACTGATCACTCAGCTGAGGAACCACTAGACCCAGGAGCGAGGCGCCGATGGCGAGGCAGGACCCGGATGCCGACATCCAGCGGGATGGTCGACAGGAGACGGCGAACGAACGATCCGATCGCAACTGGAACGAGATCGTCCAGGAGCTACGGGTCACCCAGACCGGAACCCAGATCCTCACGGGATTCCTGCTGACGGTGGCGTTCCAGGCCCGGTTCGCGATGCTGGATCCCTTTCAAAAGGGGACCTACCTCGTCCTGGTCGGACTCGCGGTGGCGGCGACCGCGCTCGGCCTCGCGCCGGTGAGCCTGCATCGTGCGCTGTTTCGGAGGCGCGCGAAGGGGGAGGCGGTGAGAATGGCCGACCGCTTCCTGCGGGCGACGCTGACGGCCGTCGCGATCCTCGTCGTCGGTGTTGTGCTGTTCATCGTCGACGTCGTGGTGGGACGGACGGCGGGGGTCGTGGCCGGGGCCGCCACCGTCGTCGCGATCGCCTCGGTCTGGCTGCTCGTACCGCTCCGCGCCAGACGGTAGCTGGGAGCCTGGGCAGGGCCCGTACGCCCTGTCACCGGGAAATCAAGCCCCTGTCCAGGCGACACCGGGGTCCATACAGTTGTGGGGGTCCGGAGCGCGATCGCGCACCGGGCACCGACAGAAAGGCTCAAACTCGTGAATCTCCTCTTGGTCATTATTGCGATAATCGCCGTTGTCCTTCTCGTGACGGGCGGTTTCGTCCAGTCGCTCAACTTCCTCCTCTGGGTTGGAATCGTTCTCGCGATCATCGCGATCATCGTTTTCCTCGCGAGGGTCATCACGGGCCGCCGCAGCCTGTAGTCCATTTCTCGTGGTGGGGCGGTCGGCCGTTCGCCGAGCGCCCCACGGCTCGTTAAATCCCCGCGGGGCCCTCTCCGGCGGACCCCTGTCTCGCGGACCCGGTGGTCTCATGAGCAGATCGTCCCTCCGCTCGGTGCCGGTCGCCCTAGAGTCGGTGTTTATGGATGCAGGGATCACCGTCGGCGATCGGCGCACCGGGGTTCCCGCGCTGGTCGCCGCGTCCGTTCTCTGGGGCACGACGGGGACGGCGGCCAGCCTCCTCCCGCCGAGCGTGAGTCCCCTCGCCGTCGGCGCCGCGACGATGACCGTCGGCGGCCTGCTCCTCTTCGCCTTCTCCGCGAGGAGCGCCGTGCGCGCCCTGCGCGCCCGGGCATCCCGGCCGTGGCTGCTGTTGGGGGCAGTCGGCGTCGTCGTCTATCCACTGGCCTTCTACTCGGCGATGGGCCTGGCCGGCGTGGCGGTGGGGAACGTGGTCAGCCTCGGCTCCGGCCCGGTCTTCGCCGCGCTGTTCGAGTGGGTGTGGGAACGCCGTCGCCCTACCTCGTCGTGGTTCGCCTGCACGCTGGTCGCCGTGCTCGGCATCGGCCTGCTGGCCTGGTCGGGGGCGGCCGCGGATTCCTCGCGACCGGCAGGGGTGGCTCTCGGCCTGCTCGCCGGACTCTGCTACGCGTTGTACACCTACGCGTCGTCCCGGGCGATCGGCCGGGGCGGGAGCGCGCGCGGGGTGATGGGAGGTCTGTTCGGGGCCGGCGCGGTCCTGCTGGTCCCGGTGCTTCTCCTGCTCGGCGCACCGCTGCTCCAATCGTCGGCGACCGTGGCCATCGGCCTTTATCTCGCCATCGGCCCGATGTTCGTCGCCTACCTGTTCTTCGGAGTGGGTCTGAGGTCGATCCACAGCAGCAGGGCGACGACGATCACACTCATCGAGCCGATCGTCGCGACGGTGCTCGCGGTCCTCGTGGTCGGGGAGCGGCCGTCACTCGGCGGGTGGATCGGTCTCGCGCTCGTCCTCGGCGCGGTCGCTGTGGTCGCGACGGCCCGTCAGCCGGACGAATCCCCGTCGGCCCCGTATCATGTGGGGCATGGCTGACGACGACGAGGACGGTCCGTTCGGCTCGCCAAACCCCCCGACGGGCCCGCGGAGATCGACATACACGCCTCCGCCAACGGGAGCGTTTCCTCCCATTCCTCCCGTTCCCGCTGCGGAGCCGGAGGCCTACGACGACGACGATCTGGCGAATGCCCTCGCCGAAGAGGTGTTCCGGATCACCCATCCCGGTTCGCGTCCGCCGACCCCGCCGGCCGAGCCGGCGCGGTCGGCCCCCACCCCGGACGAACCGCTCCCGACCGTGCCCCTTTCTGCGCCCGAGGCCGTTCTTCCCGTCCCGCCGAAACGGCGTTCCCTGCCCGACACCGACCTGATCCGTTCGCTGGGGGAGGAGGCCGACCGCTCGAGCGATACCGGAAGCCTCATCGACAGGCTGGAGGCCGAGCTGAGGCTGCGGCAGGCCGAGGCGCGGGAGATGCAGACCTGGACCCAGTCGATGCTCGCGATCGGGAGCCCGGAGGCGCTCGCTTCCGTCGACGAGACCCGCGCCGACCCGACGACCTCGGAGGGTCCGCACCGGTTCCGCAGTTCCTTCGCGCCGCCTGAGCCGGGAGAGCTCGCACCGGCGCGATCCGGGGAGGGCGTGCCGTCTGCCGCCGAACCGCTTCCCTCCGCGGAGGGGCAGGCGCCGACACCCGACACGCAGCCGCCCGTCTACGACCTGATCGAGCCGGCCGTTCCGGAGCCCGCCGACCTCGGCGAGGTCGTCCCGCCCCTTCTGGACTCCCTGTTCCAGCCGCCGACTGCGTCCGTCGTCGAGCAGCCGCCGGCGCCACCCGAGCCGCAGACCGCCGTATCGGAGCCGGACTTCGAGGCCCTGATCGCCGGCGCGAGTGCCGGCGTGGCCATGCCGGCCGAACCGATCGACTACGTTCCCGCACCCCGGGTGGAGGGTCTCGTCGGCGCGGCCGGTCCCGTCTTCCGGGAGCCGACCGGCCTGCCCCTCGACGATGTCGACGATTTCGACGACGTCGATGAGACGGACCGCGCGCCGGAGGAATCCGTCCCGCTCGCAGACACACCGGACGCCCGCAGCGCTCTCTCCGCCGTCGCGAGCGGATCCGTCCTTCCCGACGTGCTGCCGTCTGAGGATCCCGCCGAGGTGGCGGAGCTCCGCCGGACGCCGGTATTCCGGGTGGAACGGATCGGAGCGGAGCCGACCCCGATCGACCATCGTGTCGGGAGGGCCGCCCGCCTGTTCTGGCTCTGGTTCGCGGTGAACTCCTCCGTGCTCGGCCTCGCCTTCGGCGGCGTTCTGTTCTCGCTCGGGATGAGCCTGCGGCAGACGATCGTCGCGGCCTTCGTCGGGGTCGCCCTCTCCTTCCTTCCGCTCGGCCTCGGAACCCTCGCCGGCAAGTGGAGCGGCCAGCCGACCATGATCGTCTCCCGCGCCTCGTTCGGCCTCGTCGGCAACGTGGTCCCGGCGGTGCTCGCGGTGATCTCGCGGCTGTTCTGGGGTGCGGTACTGCTCTGGCTGATCGCCGCATCCACCGCCCATATCCTCGTCGGCGCGGATCTCTCCGGCCCGCTCGACGAACGGCAGCTCATGCTCATCGTCACGGCCGCCGGTTTCCTCATCGCCCTGGCCGTCGCGGTTCTCGGTTATGGGCTGGTCGCGCGCATCCAACTCGTCCTGAGCATCGTCTCCGGCCTCCTGATCGTCGGGCTGGTGGCCATGACGTGGTCGTCGATCGACATCGGCACCGCGCTGACCGTGGGCGACGGACCGTGGATCCTCGTGGTCACCGGCGTGGTGCTGGTGTTCAGCTTCGTCGGCCTCGCCTGGGCGAGTGCGAGCTCCGACGTCGCCAGGTACCAACGCCCGGGGAGCTCCGGTGCCACCTCGATGCTGTGGGCCTCCTTCGGAAGCGCGCTGCCCGCGTTCCTGTTGATCGGCTATGGGGCCCTTCTCGCGGCATCCGATCCGACGCTGGCGGACGGCCTCGCCGGGCATCCGCTTGATGCGATGGCCGGACTGCTGCCGTCGTGGTACCCCGTTCCCCTCATCGCGGCGACCGCGCTCAGCCTCCTCTCCGGTGTTGTCCTCAGCATCTACTCCGGTGGATTCGCCCTGCGGGCGATCGGGCTCCGTCTCGGGCGCTCCTGGTCGACGGCGATCGTCGGAGTCCTGTTGTTCGCCGCCGCGATGGTCATCGGCCTCACGGTGACGGACGTCACCTCCGTCTTCCGCGACCTGGCGACGACTCTGGCCGTCCCGGTCGCGGCCTGGGCCGGGATCTTCGCCGCGGAGATGATCCTCCGACGCCGGCGATTCGATGCCGAATCGCTCCTCCACCGGGGCGGGATCTATCCCGCCGTGAGCTGGGTGAACCTCTCGATGCTTGTCGTCGCGGCTGCGGTCGGCTTCGGATTCACGAGCGCGACCGTCGGCTGGCTCGGCTGGGAGGGATACCTGTTCACCGTTCTCGGTGTCCCGCTGACCGGCCAGCTCGCGGGCACGGACCTCGGGGTGATCGTCGCCCTCGTGCTGGGGCTGCTCACCCCCTTCGTCTCCGGTCTCCCGCGGATCAGGCGTCAGGAGAGCTCGATCGGCTGAATCGGGCGGCTCGGACACCGGGCCGGAAAGTAGACTTGCCTGCATGTCTCACACCGTCGCCGACGTCAACACGGTCGTCGAACGACTCTGGCCGCTGGCCGGTGCCGAACCCTGGGACGCTCCCGGTTTCCTCTCCGGCGATCCGGCGGCGACGGTCGACTCGGTCCACCTGGCCGTCGATGCGGTCGTCGAGGTGGCCGACGAGGCCGTGGCCGCTGGGGCGGATCTCCTCGTCGTGCATCACCCGCTCCTGCTGCGCGGGGTGACGAGCGTCGCGGAGGATCGGTACAAGGGTGCGGTGCTGGCCCGGCTCATCCGCGGCGGCTGCGCGCTCATCGCCGCCCACACCAACGCCGACGTGGTCGAGACGGGGACCTCCGCCGCCCTGGCCGAGCGCCTCGGGCTGGTCGATCCGCGTCCCATCGTCCCGTCGGACGTGCCCGGCCGCGGGATCGGCAGGCAGGGGCGCCTCATGGAGCCGACCACCCTGGGCAGGCTGGCCCGCCTCCTCGGCGAGATCCTGCCCGCGACGGCATCCGGCATCCGGGTCTCCGGCGACTACGACAGCCCGGTCGCGACGATCGCCCTCTGCGGCGGCGCCGGCGACTCCCTGCTTCGCGAGCCGGCCGTGCTCGCCGCCGACGTCTACATCACCTCCGACCTGCGCCACCATCCCGCCTCGGAGTTCCGCGAGAACGCGAGGCTCGTTGGCGGCCCGGCGCTCATCGACGTCTCCCACTGGGCCAGCGAATGGCTGTGGCTGGAGACCGCGGCGGAGCAGCTCGCGGCGGCGCTTCCCGGTCTTGCCGTCACCGTCAGCGACGTACGCACGGACCCCTGGGACTTCACGATTGTCCAATAACCGAACACGAACGAGGCATCAATGGCACTGAAAGCCGCACCCGACGCTCAGGCTCACCTTCTCGAGCTGCAGGCGATCGACACCCGCCTTCAGCAACTCGACCACCGGGCGAAGATGCTGCCGGAGGTCGCCGTGTTGGCCGGCCTGTCAAGCGAGGCCGACGCCCTGCGGGTCGAGATGCTCGGCGCGACGGGCGCGGTCGAGGATGCGCGGCTCGAGCTGTCCAGGGTGGAGGCCGACGTCGCCGTCGTCGAGGCCCGCATCAAGCGGGACACCGATCGCCTGCAGGCATCCAGCTCGCTGAAGGACGTCGCGGGCCTCGAGAGCGAGCTGGCCGGGCTGAGGAAGCGCCAGCTCGACCTCGAGGAGATCGAGCTGACCGTCATGGAACGGCTCGACGTCCTCGAGGCGGCCGGCGCGGCGCTTCAGGGGCGATACGACGAGCTCCAGGCGAGGATCGCGGAGGTCACGGCCGAGCGGGACGCGGCGCTCGGCACCCTGACCGGCGAACGTGCGCACGCCGTGGCCAACCGCACGACGATCGCGAGCAAGCTGCCGGAGGACCTGCTTGCGCTCTACGAACGGCAGCGACAGCGGTACGGCACCGGTGCCTCGCTCCTGCGCGGCGGCGTCTCCAGCGCGAGCGGGGTGAAGCTCAACGCGGACGACATGGCGCAGATCCGCGCCGCGGCGCCCGACGACGTGCTGCTCTGCCCCGACAGCAGCGCCATTCTCGTCCGCACGGCGGAGTCCGGTCTCTGAACCAGCGGGGCCGCAGCCGGTGCCGTAGGCTGACATCAGAATGGGTCGGCAAGACGGTCGCGTCGATTCCCGTGCCTCTCGGGGTACGGGGGTCGCCGAGGAACGTCCGGGCTCCACAGAGCAGGGCGGTGGGTAACACCCACCCGGGGTAACCCGCGAGAAAGTGCAACAGAAAGCAGACCGCCACGGGCCTGGGCCTTCGGGTCCCGGTTCGTGGTAAGGGTGAAACGGTGGTGTAAGAGACCACCAGCGGCCCGCGTGATCGGGTCGGCTAGGTAAACCTCGCCCGGAGCAAGGTCAGACAGAAAGCGTTACGGGCGGCTCGTCCAGCTTTCGGGTAGACCGCTAGAGGTGTGCGGTAACGTACATCGTAGATAGATGGCCGTCGAGGGTGCCTCTTCTCGAAGAGACACCCAGACAGAACCCGGCGTAACAGCCGGCCCATTCCCCGGGTTCGGCGGACGACCGGGGCCTCCGACCGGAAACACGGGCGAAACGCGTCCTTCCTAGACTGAGCGCATGCCTGCGACCAACGCGCCCGCTTCTCCGGAGTGGCGGCGCTTCGCCGCCGGCTCGGTGGAACGGCGCATGCTCCTGGCGATGAGCGCCGAATGCGGAGTCGAGTTGCGTCCGCGGCCCCTTGTGCTGGGGAAGAACAGCCGCATCGAGGCGGAAGGCATCGACCTCGACGGACGGATCGTCGTCCAGCTCGTCGCGAACCAGGGGGCATACAAACCCTCGTACCGCAACAAGGTGATGGCCGATCTGTTCAAGCTGCTGTGGTTGCGCTCGAGCATCCCCAGTGCCCGCCGCGCCGTTCTCGTCGTCACCCAGGTGGTCGCGCAGGCGCTAGGCGGATGGGTCGCCGTCGCCGCGAACGACCTGGGGATCGACGTGTACGTCTTCGACGGCGACCGGGTGGAGCGACTGCCCAGCGAGAGTTAACCTGCGCGCAATCTGGACGGGCGATTTCCCGAAACATGATCCGGATAGCGTCTTCACCAAGACGCGGATTCCGCGTGGCAGACTTCGAACTCGCTACGCACGCTCTCCGCCATATAAGAGCAGGCATTCGTGCCCGCAGACGGTATGGAGGGTGTTTATGGCGATGCCAGCTGTTGAATTGAGTTCGGTCGGCAAGGTGTACGGGTACGGACCGTCGGCGATGGTCGCGCTGAACGACGTGGGGCTCTCGATCGAGCCTGGCCGTTTTGTCAGCCTCATCGGTCCGAGCGGGTGTGGCAAGTCCACCCTGCTGCGCATCGTCGCCGGCCTCGAGGCGGCCGACCGAGGCACGGTCCGTGTCCACGACGTCAGCCCGGAGGAGGCCTGCGCGGCCAAGCTCATCGGCTTCGTCCCGCAGTCCCCGGCTCTGCTGCCGTGGTTGCCGGTGCTCGGCAACGTGACCCTTCCCCAGAAGATCAATCGCGACGCGCCCAGCAGGCGCGAGCGCATCGGTCAACTGGCGGACCACGGGCGCGGCAAGACGCAGCCGGACATGATGGCGCTGCTGATCCGGGCCGGGCTCGGGGACGCGATCCACAAGCTGCCCGCCCAGCTCTCGGGCGGCATGCAACAGCGGGCCGCCATCGTCAGGGCCTTCGGCCTGCAGCCGGATGTGCTGCTCATGGACGAGCCGTTCTCCGCCCTCGACGAGTTCACCAGGGAGAGCCTGCAGGACCAGCTCCTCGACCTGTGGGACGAGCTGAAGACCACCGTGCTGTTCGTCACCCATTCCGTCTCGGAGGCGGTGCGGATGTCCGACACCGTGGTGGTGATGGCCCCCCGCCCCGGTCGCATCGTCGACCTCATCGACATCGATCTGCCGAGGCCGCGCAATCAGCGTTTGTTCGAGGAACGCCGGTTCCACGAATACGAGGATCTGATCCGGGATCGGCTGCACAGCGCCTGGCGATCCACCGATGCGGCGTGAGGGGAGACGAGATGAGTGTCGCAACCGAACGAGTCGGAGTGTCGTCGTCCGCCACCCTCGAGCCATCCGCCGAACCGTCTCGGTTCAGCCTCGGCCACCCGCGGTCGCACCTCGGCTGGGTCCGTCCCCGCATCTGGCTGCCGCTGGTCGTCATGCTGGCCGTCCTCGGCGGCCTGTGGCAGTGGGGAGCGGCGGCCATGCCGTATCTCCTCCCGCCGCTTCCGGCGATCGGCGAATCGCTGTCGACCAACATCGGTTACTACCTCGGCAACGCCGTCGTCACGCTCGGCGAGGCGGTCGCGGGGCTCGCGATCGGTTTTCTGGTCGCCTTCGGCATCGCCGTGCTCATCAGTGAGCTGCCGGTGGCCCGCCGCGCGATCATGCCGATCGCCGTTGTGCTCAACGTCACGCCCCTGGTGGCCATCGCCCCGGCCCTCGTGGTCGCCTTCGGCTTCGGCCCGCTGCCGAAGCTGATCATCACGGCCTTGATCTGCTTCTTCCCGATCCTGATCAACACCGCCGTAGGACTCCGCTCCGTTCCGCAGCAGGTGCTGCAGGTCTACAAGACCATGAACGCGAGCCGCCTGGAGATGCTTGTGCACCTGCGCATCCCCAATTCGCTTCCGTACCTCTTCGCCGCCCTACGGATCGTGTTTCCCCTGTCCATCATCGGGGCCGTGGTCGCCGAGCTGTCGGCATCCGGATCCACCGGGGGCCTCGGCACCGTCATCAGCGTCGCATCGTCGATGAACCAGCTGGCAGTCGTGTACTCCGCGATCTTCGTGCTCGCGGTCATGGGCGTGCTCCTCCTGGCCATCGTCACCCTCATCGAGCGCCGCCTGCTGCACTGGCATGAGAGCTCGACCGACTAGCCGCCCCTCGACCCGCTGACCTTCGACTCGCAGTCCCTCGGCCCGCCGATGCGGGAAGGTCTGCCGCCCGTCCTCTCCCGCTTGACGCGGTGTCTCGGCGTCCCCCGACCATCCGCGCAGAGAACACCCCTGTACCCACCACTGCACCCACCCCTGAAGGAGCGTCCCATGCAGCACCGTCTCATCACGACCGGCCTCGCCACCCTCGCCGCCGCCGTGCTCACCCTCGGCCTGGCCGCCTGCGGCTCCGGGTCCGATTCCGGGTCGAAAGACACCGGCTCGGCCATATCCTCCAAACGATGCGCGGAGAACAAGGCGGCCGGCACCATCGCCTATCTGTCCGGCTACCAGTTCCAGTCCTCCGCATCGATCCTCGAGTACATCGCGGCGAGCAAGCTCGGCTACTTCAGCGACCTCTGCCTGGATGTGCAGCTCAAGCCGGGCACGGGCGACACCGCCCAGAACACCAAGCTTCTCGCCAGCGGACAGGCGACCGTCTCCGCCATCGCGCAGCAGGACCTCATCCAGGCGAGGGCCAATGGGATCGATATCGAGGGCATCTCGTCGTATTCCAACGCCGGGCTCGACATCCTCATGACCAACCCCGACATCACCGACCTGAAGCAACTCGACGGCCAGGTCGTCGGCCACAAGGGATATGTTCCCGCCGCCGTCGAGGCGATGATGGTCAAGGAGGGCGTCGACTGGGACTCGCTGAAGCTGGTCAAGGAGGGTTACGACCCCACGGTGCTCCCGCGCAAGCAGGACGGGCTCGCCGCCCTCACCGGCTTCGTCTCCAATGAGCCCAACCAGCTGGCTGCGGCCGGTGACAAGGTCACGGTCTGGCAGCCGGTCAAGTACGGCATTCCGAGCTCGCTCGGTGCGATGGCCGTGAACCCGGCCTTCGCCAAGGCGCACCCCACGGCGGTCCAGGACGTTCTGCGTGCGGCCATCCACGCCTACGACTACTGCTCCTCGAGTGACGCCCACGTCCAGCAGTGTGTTGGCTATGCCGCGGACCTGTCCGGCGCGACCTACGACAAGAAGCTCAACGCGACGATCTGGAAGACCGAGACCACGGTGGCGAAGGACAATCCGACACCCGGCCAGCCCTTCGGCGGAATCGACGAGAACAACGTCAGCAGCCTCGTCGACATGCTGCACCAGTTCTCCATCATCCCCGCCTCGGTCACGAGCGCGAAGGCCGCCGGGTGGTTCGACAACTCGTTCGTCACGGCGATCTACGACGGCGACAAGCTCATCTGGCCCGCGCCGTGACCGCCGGACCCCGCGCATCCTCGAACCCCAACGGAAAGGCCAGCACGATGCCAGCGAAAGAATACGGAATCTTCCTGCCGATCGGCAACGGAGGATGGATGCTCTCGACGACCGCGCCGCATCCGGAGGCGACCTATGCCTGGAACCGGCGCGCGGCGGTGCGTGCAGAGGAGATCGGCCTCGACTTCATCATGTCGATGGCGAAATGGCGCGGCTTCGGGGGAGCGACCGACCACTGGGGGCGCTCCCTGGAGTCGATGACCCTGATGTCCGCACTCGCGGAGGCGACCAGTCGGGTCAAGATCTGGGCGACCATGCATGCCAACGTGCACAACCCGGCCGTCGCCGCCAAGATGTATGCCACGCTCCAGGACGTCTCCGGCGGGCGCGCGGGGATGAACATCGTCAACGGCGCCTACGCCGCTGAGTTCGAGCAGTTCGGCATCTGGGACGCCGAGCTCAGCCACGCCGACCGCTACGCGATGACCGAGCTGTGGACCGAGGCGGTGACCCGGCTGTGGAGCGAGGACTCCGTCACCATGCACACCCCGTACTTCGATCTGGTCGACTGTCAGTCCCGGCCGCACCCGGCCACACCGCCGACGATCATCAGCGCGGGAAAATCCGAGGATGCCCGGGCCTTCCAGGCTCGCTTCGCCGACGGGGCCTTCCTCGCCGGCGACAGCCTGGAGGAGATGAAGGCCCTGTCCCTGGACGTCCACGAGCGTGCCGCCGCGAACGGACGGGCCTGCAAGACCTACTCCATGCTGACGGTGGTGCAGGCGGAGACGGACGCCCTGGCCGAGAAGAAGGTCAAGGAGTGGGGTGCCGGCGTCGATCGCGAGGCCCTCGCTCTCATGCGGGCCTCATGGGGCATCCCGGCGGAGCAGGCGCGAGCCTGGGCCTCGGACGCCGTCGGCGAGGCGGCGTTCCAGACGGCCTATGTCGCCGGCTCCGCTCAGACGGTCACCGAGCACATCGAGTACATCGTCGGCGAGGCGGACCTCGACGGGCTGATGCTGATCTTCCCGGAGTACGACGAGGACATGGCGCTGTTCGGCGAGACCGTGCTGCCCGCCCTCCGCGCCCACGACGAAGCGAGTCTCCGATGACGTCGTTGAGGCAGGCGCAGCTGGCCCAGCTGGCCACCGCTGGCCGCCGGCCGGCCCTGGTCGTCGTCGACGTGCAGCACGATTTCGGCGATCCGGAGCGTCTGACCGACTACGGATTGACCGACGAGGCGCTGGCGGCGCTGGACCGGACGGTGACCCGCATCGGCGGCCTCGTCAACGCCGCGCGCCACACCGGTGTGCCCGTGGTGTGGGTGGAGCTGGGAAGCGATCCGGCACGTCCGTGGAGGTCGAGCAACTGGCTGCGCGAGGGCGACTACGACGCCCCCATGAGCGACTCGGAGCCGTGCCGCATCGGAAGCATCGGCGCCCAGTGGTACCGGATGGAGCCGGCCCTTGGGGAGCTCCGTGTGGTGAAGCGCGGCTACAGCGGCTTCCTGGGAACCGGACTCGACGAGAAGCTGCGCGCCGCCGGACACGACTGGCTGACAATCGTGGGTCTGACCAGCGAGTGCTGTGTCGACGCCACCGCTCAGGATGCGATGCAGCTGGACTGGCCGGTCGTCGTCCCCCGGGACGCCACGACGGCCTACGACCTCGCCGTCCACGAGGCTGCCCTCGTTCAGCTCGAGCTGAACGTCGCCGTGCTCTCCGATGCCGACGAGGTCGTCGACCTCTGGAAGCGGGCGGTCGCATGAGCGGGATGCATCTGGCCTACGACCTCTCCTTCACCCACACGGAGGGCCGGTGGGCGCAGCCCGGTTCCTGGGTGGGTCAAGACTTCCCGGACGTGCGGATGTACATGGAGGTGGCGCGCGTCGCCGAACGCGCCGGCGTCGACATGCTCTTCTTCGGCGACGGCTCCGGGGTGCCGAGCACCTGGCGCGGCAGCATCGATCCGGCGGTCGAGTGGGGCATCCAGTGGCCCCGGCACGACATGTCGCCGATCATCACCGCCATGTCGACGGTGACCGAGAACATCGGCTTCGGCCTGACCTACTCGTCCACCTTCATGCACCCGTTCTACGTGGCGAGGCTGCTCAACTCGCTCGATCACGTCACCGGCGGACGCATCGCGTTCAACGTCGTCGCCTCCAGCCGGGGGGCGGATGCCGCGAACTACGGATACGCGCAGCTGATCGACCACGACCTGAGGTACGAGCGGATGGAGGAGTTCATCGGCGTCTGCCGCGCGCTGTGGGACTCCGTGGCACCCGACGCGATCCTCCGCGACCGGGCCACCGGACGGTTCGCCGATCCGACCAAGGTGCGGTCGATCGACCACGCCGGCCGGTTCTTCACGGTGAAGGGACCGCTCGCCTCCGTGCCGAGCCCACAGATCCACCCCGTCATCGTCCAGGCGGGCAACTCGCCGAGGGGGATCGCCGGCTCCGCCTCCTTCGCCGACCTCGTCTTCGGCTTCGGCGGGAATCTCGGCGGCCAGCAGCGGCACCGGGCGATGCTCGATCAGGCGCTGATCGCCGAGGGAAGGGATCCCGCGCACGTCGGCATCCTGTGGGCGACCCAGATCATCGTCGGCCGCACGGATCGGGAGGCTCAGTCGCGCCGGGACGCGGTCATGGAGTTCTGGACGGATGAGGCGGTGGGCACCATGCTCTCGCACAACGCCGGCTACGACTTCTCGACCCTGCCGACGTCGTTCCGGGTCGGTGAGCTCCGCGACGAGATCGCCGCCACGGGCGCGAGCCCGGCCGGCTTCGTCGGCGCCCTCGTCGAGGAGTTCGGCGCGGAGCACAGTCTGACCCGGACCGAGTTCTTCGAGCGGGGCTTTGCGGCGGCGAGCGGGCTGGATCACACCATCGTCGGGGGACCGGACACGGTGGCCGACGCCCTCGAGGCGAATTTCGAGGCGACCGGCTCCCGCGGCGGTTACATGCTCTCCAGCCCGCTGGCGATGCCTGCGGGCCTCGCCGAGATCAGCGAGCTGCTCGTGCCGCAGTTGCGGCGGCGCGGCGCCCTCGCCCCCCGTTATCCCGGCACGACCCTGCGCGAGAACCTGGCGGTGTGAGATGGATGCGGAGAAGAGGACAACGGCGCGGGAGTGGCTCGCCCTCGGCAGCCTGTGCCTCGGGTTCTTCATGCTGCTCCTCGACAGCACCATCACCTCCGTCGCCCTGCCGGCGCTCATGTCGGGGCTGCGGACCACGCAGACGCTCGCGATCTGGGTCAACAGCGGTTATCTCGTCGCCTACGCGGTTCCCCTCCTGATCGCCGGTCGACTCGGAGACCGGTTCGGCCGCAGGCGGATCTACCTCATCGGTCTCGCGCTCTTCACGATCGGATCCCTGTTCTGTGCGCTGGCGCCGACGATCGGCCTGCTGATCGCCTGGCGGGTGCTGCAGGGAGTGGGTGCCGCCCTGATGACGCCGCAGTGCCTGACGATCATCCGCTCGCTCTTCCAACCGCCCCGGCTGGCCGTCGCCCTCGGCATCTGGGGCGCCGTCGGCGGCGCCGCGTCCGTGGCCGGCCCGCTCCTCGGCGGCTTCCTGGTCGGGGCCTGGGGCTGGCCCGCGATCTTCGCGGTGAATCTGCCCGTCGGTGTGCTGACCGTCGTCGCCGTGCTGGTGTGGGTGCCGGTCTCCGCCCGTGTCCCGGCGCGTATCCCGCTCTGGGCGATGATCGGCAACGGGGTCGGTGTCTTCGCGCTTGTGCTGGGCATCCAGGGGACGGATGCGTCCTCCGCCTCCGTCGCGGGAATGCCCCGGTGGCTGTGTGCGCTCGTCGGCGGCGGGCTCGTCGTCGCCATCGTCTGGATGCAGCGGCGGTCGCACGAGTCCGCCCTGCTGCCGGTGGTGCTGTTTCGGAGCCGGGGGTTCGTCACGGCCTCCTGGGGCGCGGCGGCGGCCGCCTTCTGCGTCGGCTCAGCGCCGATACCCCTCATGCTCGCCCTTCAGGAGGGCCGTGGGCTGGGTGTGGTCGCCTCCTCCCTCGCGATTGTGCCGATGGGACTGCTGTGCCTCGCCGCGGCGCCGCTGTCGGCCAGGCTCAACAACACCGTCGGCATCCGTGTCGTCGCCCTGATCGGGGCTGGCGCACTCGTCCTGTCGATCGGCGGAACCGCGGTCCTCGTCGCGGCCGCGGCGCCCCTGTGGTCGATCTCGGCGGTCTTCGCCCTGTTCGGCATCGCCAACTCCTTCGTGTGGTCGCCGTTCTCGATCGCGACCGTGACCACCGTTCCCCGTGACTCGATCGGAGCGGCCTCCGGCACGTTCAACGGGATGAAACAGCTGGGTGCGGTGCTGGGCAGCGCGGCCACGGCGGTGGTGCTGTCCGCGGCGACGGACGCCGCGGCTCTCGCGATGCTCGCGGCGGTCGGGCTGCTGAGCCTGCTGGCCGCGGCCTTGCTCCCCGGCCCGCCGATCGTCGGCGAGACCGAGGGCGTGGCCGACGACATCGGGGCCGGGACGATGGTCGGCACCGTGGTCGCCGGCGAAGGCGCCGGTCACGGGCTCGGCTATCCCACGGCCAACATGGCCGTCGAGCCCCGGACGGTGACGCCAGCCGACGGGGTGTAC
Organism: Lacisediminihabitans sp.; assembly: GCF_036404185.1. Classification (GTDB taxonomy): domain Bacteria; phylum Actinomycetota; class Actinomycetes; order Actinomycetales; family Microbacteriaceae; genus Lacisediminihabitans. Next base: position 21,473 of record NZ_DASWPB010000076.1, read on the forward strand.
CTCGGTCGTTTCCGGCTGCAGTCCTGGCGCTCGGCGAAGCCCGCACTGGTGTCGATCGGCTCCAACGAGACCTTCGTCGGGCGGCAACGGACCGTCGAGGTGCATGTGCTCGACTTCGACGGCGACCTGTACGGACAGCGGGCCGAGCTCGTCACGGGCGAGCTGATCCGCTTGCAGCGGGCTTTTGCGAGCGTCGGCGACCTCGTCGACGCGATGAAGAAGGACGAATGCGACGCCCGAGCGCGGCTCGCACGACACGAAGAGGAACGGACGAAGGTCGCCTGATGGTCACTGCAGCAGTAATCGTGGGAAACCCCAGAACCGGCTCGCGCACGCGCGACGCCGCCGAACGACTGGCGGCCGCTCTCGGTGCGGAGGCCACCGTCGTCGAGGTCGCCGAGTTGGGCGCTGGTCTGCTCGGATTCGGCGACCCGATCGTCGCGGAGGCGGTCGCCGTCGTGCAGCGTGCGGATGTCGTGATCGCCGCGTCCCCGACGTACAAGGGCACCTACACCGGCCTGCTTAAGCTCTTCCTGGACCAGTTCGCCACCGCGACCGGACTCGGGGGCGTTGTGGGCATCCCGCTCATGCTCGGCGCGGGTCCTGGCCACGCCCTCGCCCCCGAATGGGCGCTGAAACCCGTGCTCGTGGAACTCGGGGCGGTCTGCCCCGCGCAGGGGCTCTATCAGCTCGACTCCCGGTATGCCGAGGACGACTCGCTGGCGAGATGGGTCGATCGCTGGGGCCATGCCGTGCGGGCGTCGGTTCGGGGGCGGTGAGCGCGATGTCGATCACCCGCGAGTTCACCTCGGACCCGGCCGCGATGTCGGCCGCCTTCTCCGGCTTCCCTTCCGGCGTCGCCGCCCTCGCCGCCATGGTCGCCGACGAGCCGATCGTCATGATCGCCTCCTCGTTCACCGTCGGCGTCTCCTACGAGCCGCCGATGGTGTCCTTCGCGGCGCAGAAGAGCTCCGGGACCTGGCCGATCCTCGCGACGGCTCCGGCCATCGGGGTGTCCATTCTCGGCGAGGGTCACGCGGAGACGACCCGTCAGCTCGCCTCGCGGGACAGGGGGAACCGCCTTCGCGGCGTCGGCCGGGCCGAGGCGGCGTCGGGCGCCGTCTTCCTCGAGGGATCGCCGACCTGGCTCGAATGCGCGGTGGAACACGTCTATCCGGCCGGCGATCACGACATCGTCGTGCTGCGAGTGTTGGCGATGCTCAGCGATGAGCTGCCTGCGCCGCTCGTGTGGCACGAGCGTCGGGTGAAGATGCTGCCGAGGTGAGGGGAGCGGCCCGATGCCCGTCAGCGCCCGGTCGCCGCAGGCACCCATCGCTGGCGACCGTCTCGCCACCAGACCTGACCGGAGGGCGCTTCGTCGGCGGTCCCGGTGGGGTCGGTGAGCCAGTAGGTCTCGTCGGGGTTCCAGCCGGCGATCACGCTGGCGGTCGCGTCGTCGATGACCGCGGCACGGCCAGCGGTCGACAGATACGCCGCCACGGTCAGGTGAACGGCATCGAAATCCCGCGCGACCCGTTCCCAGTCGGGGATGACCCAGTCGCCGATGCGACCGGTGACGCGGTACCAGTCGTGGCGACGCGACGCGGTGACCTCCAGCGGGTAGCTCCGGCACAGCCGCACCCAGGCCGCGGCATCCTCGATCTCGTACACGCGGGCATCCTGGGGAGCCGTCACGCGGCCGACGACGGCGCCTGCCCAGCCGAGCCCGTCCTCGACGAGCCACAGTCCGGCCGGGCCGAGCGAGCCGAGGTCGCGTGTCGTGTGCGTGAGGGCCGTCGGCGGTTTCGACCACCAGGCGCCGCTGTACGCCGCCGTCGGATCCGTCGGCCGTTCCCTGGTCGACCGGTCCTCGTCGTGCATCGTCGCCTCTGACCAGGCCGCGAGCCGCGCGGCGGCGCCCATCGCCCGGTCTTCGAGCGGCGTCCCGTCACCGCCACGGTCCTCCCAGCGGACCGCCCACTGCCGGTGCCGTGCGAGCGGCTCGGGCCACCAGCCCGCGGCGGGCGAGACGGCGATCTGCGCGGCGACCCGGGTGAGCGCCTCCTCCATGACCGGTCCGGCCGCGAGCACGTCCTCGCCGTCGGGTTCCTGCCAGTATCTGGCGGCGTCGACCACGGTCGCCAGCGCCTCCAGCAGCGTCCGCTCGTTCGGGGTGGGCAGGGGCAGGCGGCCGAGAAGGACGGCGACGTCCTCGGCGGAGTAGTGCGGACGTTCCACCTCTGGGCCTCGGGTGCCGATCAGGATCCGGGAGCGGCCGCTGCCGGGGTCGAGGTCGTATCCGGCCTCGAAGACGGCGATCGCAAACGCCCGGCCCACGTCCTGCAATTCGCCGCCGGCGCCGGCTGCAGTTCTGGCATACTCCAGGCACAGCCGCCGACCCCGCGGACCGGCCAGCAGCGTCTCGGCCGTGATCACCATCGGTGTGCCCCTTCCGCCGCGCGTCACCGCGAACGCCTCCACCCTAGGACTCCGTGCGACCCCGGTGGGGTCAGTCCGGCGAGAAGCGATATCCCATACCCGGCTCGGTCAGCAGGTGCCGCGGGTGCGAGGGCTCCGGCTCGAGCTTCTTGCGCAGCTGGCCCAGATAGAGCCGCAGATAGCCGTCCTCGTTCTCGTAGGCCTGCCCCCACACGGCGGTCAGGAGGTCGTGCTTGGTGACGAGTCGGCGCGGGTTGCGCACGAGCACCTCGAGGATGTGCCACTCGGTCGGCGTGAGCCTGACCGGTGTCACCGCCCCCGCGGCATCCGTCCTGGTCACCGTGTGCGCGGCAAGGTCCACCCTGACGTCGCCGAAGTCGACCACGGGCTGCTCCGGTTCGACGAGCGAGCGCCGGCTCAGGGCACGGATGCGCGCGAGCAGCTCGTCGATCGCGAACGGCTTGGTCACGTAGTCGTCCGCCCCGGCGTCGAGCGCGGCAACCTTGTCGATGGAATCGGAACGACCGCTGACGACGAGGATCGGCACCTCCGTCCAGCCCCGCAGTCCCTCGATGACCCGGATGCCGCCGAACCCGGGCAGGCCCAGGTCGAGCACCACGAGCTCTGGGGCGATGCGGGTGGCGACCTCCAGCGCCTCCGGCCCGGTGCGGGCCAGGTGCACCTCGTGGCCGCGGGCGGCGAGGTTGATCCGCAGCGCCTTCAGCATCTGTGCATCGTCGTCGACGAGGAGAACACGCATCATGCCCTTCTTCCTCGCCTCCGGTGACATCCCCATGGTAGGGGTGCGGACCGCCGGAGCTCTCCTAGCGCGTCGTGACCGTGAGCATGGGCACCGTTGGATACCTGCCTGCGATGGCGGGAGATATGACACCGTGCGGCGGGGAAACGGTCCCGTGGCGGGAGGCGCGCCTCCCGCCGCGGGAATGGATCTCCCGCCGCGGCAACGGAGCGGGGGCTAGCAGTCCGGCTAGCGACCGGCGGCGAGGGCGGCAGCCCCGAGGATGCCCGCGTTGTTGCGCAGCGTCGCGGGGACGATCGGGACGCTCAGCTTCAGCAGCGGGAGGAAGTCCTCGTACTCCTTCGATACGCCGCCCCCGACGATGAACAGGTCCGGGTGGAAGTACTTCTCCAGGGCGCCGTAGTATTTCTGCAGCCTCGCCGCCCAGTCCGTCCAGCTGAGGTTCTCGCGTTCCTTCGCCGAGTAGGCGGCCTTGGTCTCGTAGTCGACGCCGTCCAGCTCGAGGTGGCCGAGCTCCGCGTTGGGGATGAGCACGCCGTTGTAGATGAGTGCGGTGCCGATCCCGGTGCCCAGGGTCGTCATGATGACGAGTCCCTTCCGCTTCTCGGCGGCTCCGAACAGGGTCTCGGCGTAACCGGCGGCATCCGCGTCGTTGACGAAGCGGATGTCGGCGTCGAAGCTCCTCTGGAAGAGCTTCGCGGCGTCGAGGCCGATCCAGTTCTTCGACACGTTCGCGGCGGAGAGGGTCGTTCCCTTCACCACGACGGCGGGGAAGCACACGCCGATGGGCTCCTTCTTCTTGAGGCCGCCGAGCTTGGTGATGACCTTGCCGACGGTGTCGACGATGTCCTGCGGCTCGCCGCCCTCCGGAGTGGGGAGCTTGACCCGGTCGCTGAGCAGTTTGCCGGTCGAGACATCGACGATGGCTCCCTTGATTCCGGTGCCGCCGATGTCGATGCCTACTGCCTTGTGAGCCATGATTCCACTTCTCGGGTGTCAGGGGATGGTGAGTACTTCTGCGCCGCGCTCCGTCACGACCATCGTGTGCTCGAACTGTGCGGTGAGGCTGCGGTCCTTGGTGACGACCGTCCAGCCATCCGCCCACATCTCCCACTCGATCGAGCCGAGGGTAAGCATGGGCTCGATCGTGAACACCATGCCCGTCTCGATCGTGGTCGAGTAGGCGGGTGCGGCGTCGTAGTGCGGGATGATGAGCCCGGAATGGAAGGCCTCGCCGACGCCGTGACCGGTGAAGTCGCGCACCACCCCGTAGTCGAAGCGCTTGGCGTATGACTCGATCGCCCGTCCGATCACATTGATCTGCCGCCCGGGAGCGACGGCCTTGATGCCGCGGTTCAGGGACTCGCGGGTCCGGTCGACGAGGTCGACGGCCTCTGGCGCGGCCTCGCCGACCACGAAGGTCTGGTTGCTGTCGCCATGCACGCCGTTCTTGAAGGCCGTGACGTCGATGTTGACGATGTCGCCGTCCTCGAGCACCGTGTCATCGGGGATCCCGTGGCAGATGACCTCGTTGATGGAGCTGCACAGCGACTTGGGGAAACCCCGGTAGCCGAGGGTCGACGGGTAGGAGTCGTTCGCGATCATGTAGTCGTGGCCGATCGCATCCAGCTCGTCGGTGGTGATACCGGGACGGATGCTGGCGCCGACCAGGGCGATCGCCTCCGCCGCGATCCTGCCCGACTCCCGGATGCGCTCGACGGCCTCCTGTGCGTACACGTCCGACCCGGTGAATCTGGCCGGTTCGGCCCTGCCGACGTACTCGGGCCGGGGGATGTGCTTCGGCACCGCGCGGCGGGGGGAGACGCGACCAGGGACGAGGTGTCCGCTCGAATCCTTGGGCATAGGATCGATTTTAGTCAGCGACGGGAGCTCTCTCATGACGCAGTGGTATTACAACAACCGGACCGGCGAGGTCGAAGAGGGCAAACAGTCCCTCGCCTCCGAGCTCGACGGGCCGTTCTCGACCAGGGAAGAGGCCGCGAGGGCACCGGAGATCATCGCCGAACGCGCCCGCAAATGGGCCGAGGAAGACGCCAAGAACGACTGACTCCGCCCGGGCGGGTCAGTCCTTGTACTCGTGCTCCGGTGCCGGGTACCGCTCGGTCGTGACGTCCTCGATGTAGGCCTTCGCCGCATCCGTCAGCACACCGCTGAGGTTCGCGTATCGCTTGACGAAGGTCGGGATGCGTCCCGTCGTCAGCCCGGCCCAGTCCGTCCAGACCAGCAGCTGGCCGTCGACGTGAGGACCCGCGCCGACCCCGATCGTCGGGATGCGCAGCTCCTCGGTGACCCGCCCGGCGATGAGCGACGGGACCATCTCGAGCACAACCGCGAAGGCCCCGGCATCCTCGACCGCATGGGCGTCGGCGAGCAGCTGCTCCGCGCCGCTGCCGCGTCCCTGGATCATGTGACCGCCGAGACCGTGCTCGCTCTGCGGAGTGAAGCCGATGTGGGCCATCACGGGGATGCCGGCAGAGACGATGCGACGGATCTGCTCCGCGCTCCTCACGCCACCCTCGAGCTTGACCGCGTGGGCGTTGGTCTCCTTCATGAAGCGGAAGGCCGTGTGCAGGGCCTCGTCCGGCCCGGTCTCGTAGGAGCCGAAGGGCATGTCGGCGACGACGAAGGCACGGGACACCGCGCCGGCGACCGCCCTGGCGAGCGGGATGAGATCATCGACGCTCACCGGGAGGGTCGTGTCATAGCCGAGAACGTTGTTGCCCGCTGAGTCGCCGACCAGGAGGAAGTCGACTCCCGCCGCATCGAAGATGGACGCGGTGAGCTGGTCATAGCTCGTGAGCCCGGTGATCTTGATGCCGTTCTCTTTGGCGTTCTGGAAATGCCTGGTGCGAATGCGCTTCAGATTCGCCTGAGCTGCCGCGGCGATGGGGTCGGTCATCCCGCAAGTCTATTCACGAACGGGCGCCCCCCGCGGTGGTCTGCGCCCCCGGGAGCACGTCGAGACTCGGCCGATAGGTGATCGGGAGCCGGCGATCCCGTCCGAAGGCCATCTCGCTGATCTTCGGGCCGATCGCGCCCTGCCTGCGCTTCCATTCCGCACGGTCGACGAGCCGGGTGATGAAGTCGACCGTCTCACCGTCGAAGCCGAGGGCGATCACATCGTCCCTGCCGAGCTTGCGGGTGATGTAGGCGTCGAGGATGGCGTCGAGCACCTCGTAGTCCGGCAGCGAATCCTGGTCGGTCTGGTCCGGTCGCAGCTCCGCGCTCGGCGGCTTGGTGATCGAGTTCTCCGGAATGGGCGGCACCTCGCCGCGAGAGGCGGCGAACTGGTTGCGCCAGCGGGCGAGCTGCCAGACCAGGGTCTTCGGAACGTCCTTGATCGGGGCGAAACCGCCGGCGGAGTCCCCGTAGATCGTGGAGTAGCCGACGGCGAGCTCCGACTTGTTCCCGGTCGTCAGCACGAGATGGCCGCGCAGGTTCGACAGCCCCATGAGGATGATGCCCCGGATGCGCGCCTGCACGTTCTCCGCGGCGGTCCCGGTGAGCTTCAGCTGGCTCTCGACCGGCAGCACGAGGTCGGCGATGGGCTCGACCGAGTAGTGCAGGCCGAGCCTCTCGGCGAGGTCGTCCGCGTCGGAGCGCGAATGACCGGAGCTGTAGCGGCTCGGCATGCTGACCCCCCAGACGCGGTCCGCGCCGATCGCATCGACGGCGATGGCCGCGCAGACGGAGGAGTCGATGCCGCCGGACAGGCCGAGGATGACGGAGCCGAATCCGTTCTTCTGCACGTAGTCGCGCAGCCCGAGCACCAGCGCGTTCCACAGCTGCTCGCGGTCGTCGGGCAGGATCGCGATGTCCGGCTCGAGGGTGTCGTCGCTGGGCCGTCCGCCCTCGAGAGCGACCCTGGCGACGTGCGGAGGCAGGGGGGAGTCGGTGGCCGCGGCGACGTCGAGGTCGACCACGAGCAGGTGCTCGCGGAACTGCGGCGCCCTGGCGAGGATGACCCCCGCCGCGTCGACCACGACGCTGTCGCCGTCGAATATCAGGTCGTCCTGGCCGCCGACGATGTTCACGTAGGCGACGATCGTGCCCGTCTCGGTCGCCCTCCGGGTCACGAGCGGCAGCCGGACCTCGTCCTTGTCCCGCTCGAAGGGCGAGGCGTTGATGACAACGAGGAGGCCGGCATCCGCCTCGAGCACGCGCTCGACGGGACCGCCGTCCCTCCAGAGGTCCTCGCAGACGATGAGCGCGACATCCACGCCCTTGATCCTGAGCACAAGCAGCTCGTCGCCGGGGATGAAGATGCGGTACTCGTCGAACACGGAGTAGTTGGGCAGGTGGTGCTTGGCATAGCGGGCCTTGACGTGCCCGTGCTGGAGCACGCTCGCGCAGTTCTGGGCGATCGCGCTCGGGGCGTTGCTCGTTCCGAGCAGCCTGGGCTGGAGCGGCCCGTCCGGATGCCCGACGATGACGACCAGCTCGCCGAGGCCCTCGTCTTGCAGCCTCTTCGCCAGGTCGATCACGGCGTCGCGGCACGAGGAGAGGAAGCTCGGCCGCGAGGCCAGATCCTCGATCGGATAGCCGCTGAGCGCCATCTCGCCGACAGCGAGGATGTGTGCGCCCTGCGCGGAGGCGCGGCGGGCCGCCTCGAGAATCTGGTGGGAGTTGCCAGCGAGGTCGCCAACGACGGGGTTGGTTTGGCCGAGCGCCAAGCGGAGTCGGGGCATAGCCACTAGCCTAATAGTCGGGCCGAACCGTCACGATCGGCGGCCGCGACGACCAGGCAAGAGGAGCATATGGACAAGCAACGGGACTTCGTTCTTCGCACGATCGAAGAGCGCGGTGTCAAGTTCATCCGCCTGTGGTTCACCGACGTCATCGGCACCCTGAAATCCGTGGCCATCGCCCCGGCGGAGGTGGAGGGCGCATTCTCCGAGGGCCTCGGATTCGACGGCTCGGCGATCGAGGGACTGACCCGTTCCTACGAGGCCGACGTGCTCGCGCATCCGGATCCCGCGACCTTCCAGATCCTTCCCTGGCGGGGCGAGATCGATCCCACCGCCCGCATGTTCTGCGACATCACCACCCCGGACGGCCAGCCCGCCGTCGCCGACCCGCGGAACGTGCTCAAGCGCACACTCGCGACGGCGGCCGAGCGCGGCTTCACCTTCTACACGCACCCCGAGGTGGAGTTCTACCTGCTCAAGAGCGCCCAGTTCGGCGCCGAGGGCCCCGAGCCGGTCGACAAGGCAGGCTACTTCGACAACGTCCCCGGTGGGACCGCCCACGACTTCCGGCGCCGGTCGGTGCGGATGCTCGAAGACCTCGGGATCTCGGTCGAGTTCAGCCACCACGAGGCGGGCCCCGGCCAGAACGAGATCGATCTGCGGTACGCGGACGCCCTCACCACGGCCGACAACATCATGACCTTCCGCACCGTCGTCAAGGAGGTGGCGATCGAGCAGGGCGTGTACGCGACCTTCATGCCGAAGCCGCTGTCCGGCGAGCCCGGCTCCGGCATGCACACCCATATGTCGCTCTTCGAGGGCGACGCGAATGCCTTCTTCGACGCCGGCGGGCAGTACCAGCTCTCCAAGATCGGCCGCCAGTTCGTCGCCGGCCTGCTCCATCACGCCCCGGAGATCACCGCGGTGACGAACCAGTTCGTCAACTCGTACAAGCGGCTGTGGGGCGGGACGGCGCAGGAGAAGCTTGGCGAGGCGCCGAGCTTCGTCACCTGGGGCCACAACAACCGCTCCGCGCTCGTGCGCGTGCCGCTGTACAAGCCGGGCAAGGGTCAGGCGGCGAGGGTCGAATACCGCGCGATCGATTCCGCCGCGAACCCCTACCTGGCGTTCTCCCTGCTGCTGGCCGCCGGGCTCAAGGGCATCGAGGAGGGCTACGAGCTCCCCGCCGAGGCGGAGGACAACGTCTGGGAGCTCTCCGACGCCGAACGCCGCGCCCTCGGGTACAGCCAGCTGCCCGCCAGCCTCGATCACGCCGTCGCCCTCATGGAGGAGTCGGAGCTCGTGGCCGAGACGCTCGGCGAGCAGGTGTTCAACTACGTGCTGCTCAACAAGCGTCAGGAGTGGCGGGAGTACCGCGCCCAGGTGACGCCGTACGAGTTGAAGAGCAACCTGGAGATGTTGTAACCACGAGGTCGGCTGTGCGATGACGCGGGACGTTCTGACTCTCACCGGCCTCGCCCGGCTCGGCTTCGCCGAGCTGGACAGGACGACCGAGCTCCTGTCGGAGGCCGGGCGGGTCGTGGACGTCGAGACGATCCTGCCGCTCTTCGCCGTCGCCGCGGATCCCGACCAGGCGCTTCTGATGCTCGTCTCGCTGGTGCGCCAGTCACCGGGGGAGACGGCCGTCCTGCTCGGCGACCAGGACGCCGCGCGGCGGCTCATCGGCATCCTGGGCGTCTCGAGCGGCCTCGCCGAGTTCCTCCAGCGGCATCCGGAGGAGCTCTCCGTGCTCGCGGAGCCGATGGTCCGCCCGTCGACGGCGGACGAGTACCGGGCGGACCTCCTCGCCTCCGTCGGGGACACGGGGAAGGGCGGCGAGGAGGTCGCCTGGAACGCGCTCCGCGTGGGGTACCGTCGCCAACTCACCCGGCTGGCCGCCTACGACATCGGGCAGGCCGATCCGCTCCGCGGTCTCGACACCGTCGCTGCCGCCCTCGCCGATCTCGCCGCAGCCGCCCTCGACGCCGCCCTGCTGGTCGCCCGCCGATTCGCCGCCTTTCCCGCCGAAGAGGTGGCCGCCACGCGACTCGCGATCATCGGAATGGGCAAGGCGGGAGCCAGGGAGCTGAACTACGTGAGCGACGTCGACGTCATCTTCGTCGCGGGCGGTGCCGACGGACTGCCGGATGCCCGCGCGGTGGAGATCGCGACACGGCTGGCCATGTCGACGATGCGCGGCATCCACGATTTCGCCACGGAGCCCCCGCTCTGGGAGGTCGACGCGAACCTGCGGCCGGAGGGCAAGGACGGCGCTCTTGTGCGCACCCTCGACTCCCACCTCGCCTACTACGAGCGCTGGGCGAAGAGCTGGGAGTTCCAGGCCCTGCTCAAGGCGCGGCCGCTAGCGGGGGACCTCGAGCTCGGTGAACGGTACGTGCGCAGTGTCGCTCCCTTGGTCTGGAGCAGCGCCTCCAGACAGAACTTCGTCGAGGGTGTGCAGCGCATGCGCGAGCGGGTGACCGAGCACATCCCGAGGGACGAGGTCGACCGCCAGCTGAAGCTCGGGCCGGGCGGCCTGCGCGACGTGGAGTTCACCATCCAGCTGCTGCAGCTCGTGCACGGTCAGACCGACGACCGGGTGCGCCAGCGGGCGACCCTGCCCGCCCTCGCCGCGCTCGCCGAGCAGGGGTACATCGGCAGGGTGGAGGCGGCGGAGTTCTCCCGCGACTACCGGTTCCTGCGCCTGCTCGAGCACCGGCTGCAGCTCGCACGGCTGCGGCGCACCCATCTCATGCCGCGCGATCCCGACGCCGTGCGGGTGCTGGCCAGGGCGAGCGGTCTCGCCACCGGCGCCGACGATCTGATCGAGCAGTGGACCCGCGTCAAGCTCGAGGTGCGCGGGCTGCACGAGCGGCTGTTCTATCGCCCCCTGCTGTCGGCCGTCGCCGCCCTGCCGGACGACGGGCTGACGCTCAGCAGCGACCAGGCCATCGCCCGGCTGTCCGCGATCGGCTTCCGCGACCCGCGGGGGGCCCTCGCCCACATCGCCGCCCTGACGGCGGGCGTGTCCCGCCGCGCCGCCATCCAGAGGCATCTCCTGCCGGTGATGCTGCAGTGGTTCGCCGACGGTGCCGACCCCGACTACGGGCTGCTCGCCTTCCGCCGGCTGAGCGACGACCTGGGGGAGTCCTACTGGTTCCTCCGGATGCTCCGCGACTCCTCGGGAGCGGCGAAGCGGCTGACCAACGTGCTCTCGGGATCCCGATTCGTCGGTGTGCTGCTCGAGCGGATCCCCGAGGCCGCCGCCTGGGTTGATCACGAGGAGGAGTTGCGTCCGAGGGCCGCCTCCACCCTGCTCGAGGAGGCGACCGCCACGCTCGCCCGTCACGAGGACATCGCCGCGGCGACCCTCGCCATGCGAAGCGCTCGTCGCCGCGAGGTGCTGCGGCTGGCGATCGCGGCCATCCTCGGGCTCATCGACATCGAGGAGCTGGGACCCGCCCTGTCGGACATCACGACCGCGCTCCTGACCGGGGTGCTCAGGGCCGTCCGGCGGCCGGACGACGGCATCGAGTTCGCGATCATCGCCATGGGCCGCTACGGCGGCCGGGAGCTCGGTTTCGGCTCCGACGCGGACGTGATGTACGTCTACCGGGCGACCACCGCGAGCGGTGCAGAGGCCCAGGCGACGGCGGAGGCCATCGTCGCCGACCTGCTGCGCTACACCGAGGATCTGCGGCTGCCGCTCGATCTCGACATCGACCTTCGCCCGGAGGGCAAGAACGGCGCGGTGGTGCGCTCGCTCGACTCCTATCGTGCCTACTACGCACGCTGGTCGCTCACCTGGGAGGCCCAGGCCCTCCTGCGCGCCCGGGCGGCCGTGGGTGATCCCGGTCTCCTGGCCGACTTCGAAGCACTGGCCGACGAGGTGCGGTTCCCCGTCTCGATCGCCGAGAAGGATGTCCGCGAGGTGAAGCGGATCAAGGCCAGGGTGGAGTCGGAGCGGCTTCCCCAGGCGGCGGATCCCGCCAGGCACCTCAAGCTCGGCCGTGGCTCGCTCAGCGACGTCGAATGGTTCGTCCAGCTGATCCAGCTGCAGCACGGCGCCCGGATCCCCGCGCTGCGCACCACCTCGACCCTGAGGGCGCTCGATGCCGCGACGGCGAATGGCTTCGTCTCCGCTCCCGAGGCCGCGAAGCTGCGTGATGCCTGGATCTTCGCGTCCAGGGCCCGCTCGGCGATGACCCTGTGGACCGCCCGAACGGCCGACGTGCTGCCGACCGACCGTCAGCAGCTGGAGGGTGTCGCGCGCCTGCTCGAGTATCCGCCCGGCTCGGCGAGCCGTCTCGAGGAGGACTACCTGAGGGTCACCCGCCTGGCCAGGGCGGTCTTCGAGAGGCGCTTCTACGGTCTTGCCCTCGGCGCGGAGACGATCACCGGCTGAGGTCGCGGGAGCGTCCCGCGACGGGCCGCCGGATGGCCCGAAGGTTACGGCCGTGTAAACATTCGGACTCGCCGTTCGTCTGATTTCGGCCGTTTTTGGGTCGTCCGATGACCCCCGTTCGGGTGGGATTTTCTTGCGCCGCGACAGCTGAGTGTCCCTCGAACGGGGGTGGTGCCTCGTGCATCTTTTGACACCTCCCCGACTCCGCAACTGTTCGCTGACCGGCTCTTTTCCTGGTGCTCATTCGTTCGGCACTCCCTCGATCGTGCGGGGTCGTCGCGGGCGACCATGTCCGCCATTTGGGGGTCACGAATCGTGTCGGCAGAAGGGGGGACACCGCCGCGAGAATCTCGACTGAGCAAACATCGAGTCCCGCCGTCACGGTCGTGTTGCCGATTTCCCGGCCGGTTGCGCGCCGCATCCCGCCGTGCCAATAATCGAGCAACCCGAAGCAGAGACCAGTTCCCCAACGGCGCGGAAGCAGCACGATCGCACAATCGAGGGATCCTTGTTCATCTTCATTCTGCAACTTCGGCATGTGGTCGAAGGCCATCTCGAGATCTACACATTCGCCATCTACTCCGCCCTGATCTGGCTGCTGTGGCTGCTCAAGCTCGTGATGTCGCGCCGGTATCGGCCGTACACCGGCACCTTCACCGGGACGACGAGCGTCGTCGTCCCCGTGGTCGACGAACCGCTCGACCTGTTCAGGGACGTGCTCGGTCGCATGGTGGAACAGCGGCCGGGGGAGATCATCGTGGTCATCAACGGCGCGGTCAATGAGCCGCTCCAGGAGGTCTGCGAGGAGTTCGCGCCGCTGGTGCGCTGGGTGCACACCCCGATCCCGGGCAAGAGGAACGCGGTCAAGATCGGCACGGAGATGTCCGTCGGCGAGATCACGGTGCTGGTGGACTCGGACACCGTCTGGACGGAGAACACGCTCTCCGAGCTGGTGAGGCCGTTCGCGGACGAGAGCGTGGGCGGCGTGACCACGCGTCAGCGCATCCTGGAGCCGGAGCGCAGCTGGATCACACGGTGGGCAGACTGGCTCGAGAACTCCAGGGCCCTCTACTCGATGCCGGCGCAGAGCGTGCTCGGTCAGGTCGGCTGCCTCCCCGGTCGCACCATCGCGTTCCGCAGGTCGATCCTCATGCGGGTCATGGAGAAGTTCATGACCGAGCGGTTCATGGGGGTCTTCCTCGAGGTCAGCGACGATCGGACGCTCACCAACCTCACCCTGAAGGAGGGCTACCGCACGGTCTACCAGTTCACCTCGCTGGTCTACACGGACGCGCCCCTGCAGATCAAGAAGCTGTTCAAGCAGCAGCTGCGCTGGGCACGGGGCAGCCAGTACAACACGCTGCGGATGCTGCCCTGGATGCTCGGGCACGCGCCCGTGCTCGCGATCTTCTTCGTCATGGACATCGTGCTGCCCTTCCTGCTCGCCGGCGTGGTCGGCGGCTGGATCTACCGGGCCTTCACCGGACAGGGGTACAACTTCTACGACGCGATCCTCAAGGAGTACGGCGTCCAGAGCGGGGTCGCCCTGGTCCTCGGCCTCATGGTGGTGTCCTCGGTGCTGAGCATGGCCATCCGTCAGATCCGCCATCTCTCCGAGAAGCCCACGGACTTCTTCCGCCTGCCCGTGTTCATCATCGTCTCGACCGCGTTCCTGATGCCGGTCCGACTGATCGGGTTCTTCCGGATGGGCCACGCCAGCGGATGGGGGACCAGGGCGGGAGCGTACGGCGGGGGCGCGTCGAACGACGATCTTCTGGACGAGCTCGGCGGACACCCGCTCGTGGACGCGGGCGACGCGGCGGACGGCGCACTCCTCGTCCATCCGCCCATGGCTTCCCGTGCCCACACCTCGGCGGTGCTCGAGGCCTCCCCGCGTCGCGCCGCTCAGACCCGCATCGCGGCGCCTCTGGCGCCCAGACGGCGTCGGCTCAACCCCAAGGCGGCCTGGCCCTATGTGATCGGGCTCACCATCTTCGGTCTGGAGGCGTATTTCATTGTCAGCTACTAGCCGCACCAGAGCCTGGTGGGCGCTCACGAGCACCCGTTCCCGGCTGACCGCCCTCGGGGCCACGCTGATCGTCGCCGCGCTGGCCGCGACGAGCGTCATCGTCTGGAACTCGCCCCAGAATCCCGTCGCGACGGTGGTGAAGGCGGTCTCGCAGGTCTCCGGGAAGTCCACCGCCCAGGACAAGATCATTCGGGAGCGCAACGCCCTGCTCAGCCAGGTGGTGGCGCTGCAGAAGCAACTGGACGGACGCAAGGCGGACCTGTCCACCACGAAGGCCCAGCTCGCCGCGATCCAGCAGCAGCTCTGGACGGCGCAGGGGCAGCTGGATGCGTCCCAGAAGTCGACGGCGACCCCATCGACGGCGAAGACCGCGACCAAGAAGCCGACGACGGCCGTCGCGATCGTCTCCGCGCCGACCAAGGCGGAGATCGTCAGCCCGTCGTCACCGTACTTCGGCCTGTTCACCGAGCAGGCGCCCTTCAACTTCGCGACCTACGACGCGACGGCGGCGAAGATCGGGAGCAAACCGAATGCGGTGGGCTACTTCGGCGGGTGGGACCAGAACTACAACGGGTCCGCCGTCACCGCGGCCTGGAAGCGGGGTGCGCTGCCCATCCTCACCTGGGAGTCGCGCCCGATCGACGCGGGAAACGGAGAGGTGGATGCCTCCGACTACACGCTTCCCCAGATCATCGGGGACCCGGCGGCCGGTGTCCCCGGCAGGTACGACGCCTATCTGCATCAGTACGCGAAGGACATCGTCGCGACCGGGCTGCCCCTGGGCATCCGGCTCGATCACGAGATGAACGGGATCTGGTACCCCTGGTCGGAGACGGACGGGAGCGGCAATTCGATCAACGGCAATCGGGTCGGCGACTACGTGAAGATGTGGCAGCACGTTCACGACATCTTCCAGGAGGAGGGGGCGAACGACCTGGTGGCCTGGATCTGGGCGCCGAACATCGTGAACAACCTCCCGGCCACACACAAGACGAGCGCCTACCTCGACGGCCTCTATCCCGGCGACCAGTACGTGGACATCGTGGGGCTGTCCGGCTACCTGCGCCCGCCGTACAAGGCGGACAACACGTTCAGCTTCGACTACACCTTCGGGACGAGCCTCGCACAACTGCGACGGATCACCGCCAAACCGATCCTGCTCGCGGAGATCGGAGCCTCGGAGACCGGCGGTCACAAACCGGCCTGGATCTCCAGCGTTCTGACCGCCCTGACCCGGCCGGAGAACAGCGACATCATCGGCTTCTCCTGGTTCAACCTGGCCGTGACCACCTACACGGAGGGGGAGCTCGCCACCAACGACTGGCGCATCGAGTCGCGGCCGGACAGCCTCGCGGCGTTCGTGGCGGGGCTGACCATGCCCGGCAGCCGATTCCGGCTCATCCCCGACTGAGCCGGTCGCGATCGTCCACTGCAGCATCAGCCATCCATCGCATCATCAGGAGGACACATGAAGAAGAGCGAACAACTCCCCGAGGTCGGCACCGGCGAGCGTCCGCCCGCTCCGCCGCGCATCAGCGTGGTCGGCACCGGCTATCTGGGGGCGACGCACGCGGCCGCCATGGCGGAGATGGGCTTCGAGGTCATCGGCGTCGACACTGATCCGGCGAAGGCCAGGGCGCTCAGCGAGGGGCAGGTGCCGTTCTTCGAGCCCGGCCTGCCGGAGCTCATTCGCATGCACGTCGGGAGCGGGCGGCTGCGCTTCACGACGGACGTCGCCGAGACCACCGCATTCTCCGACGTGCACTTCATCTGCGTCGGCACGCCCCAGCAGCGCGGGAGCAATGCGGCGAACCTCGATTACGTCGAGGAGGCGACGAGGCAGGTGGCACGCAACCTGACGCATGACGGACTGATCGTGGGCAAGTCGACGGTGCCGGTGGGAACGGGCGCGCGGCTGCGGGAGCTGGTCGCCGACAGCGCCCCCCTGGGGATCGACGTCGAGCTCGTCTGGAACCCGGAGTTCCTCCGCGAGGGCAAGGCCGTCGCGGACACGCTCACGCCGGATCGGATCGTCTTCGGCGGCACCGGTCCACGCTCGGAGTCGCTGCTGCGCGAGGTCTACGCCGGCCCGATCTCGACCGGGACCCCGGTGATCGTCTGCGACCTCCCCACCGCGGAGCTCGTCAAGGTCAGCGCGAACGCGTTCCTCGCCACCAAGATCTCGTTCATCAACGCGATCGCGGAGGTCTGCGAGGCCGCGGGGGCGGACGTCACGGTGCTCGCGGATGCCCTCGGGCACGACGTGCGGATCGGCCGGCAGTTCCTGAATGCCGGCCTGGGATTCGGCGGAGGCTGTCTTCCGAAGGACATCCGGGCCCTCATCCACCGGTCGAGCGAGCTCGGTGCGAACAAGGCCGCCTCGCTGCTGCAGCAGGTGGACGAGATCAACATGTCCCAGCGTCAGCGGGTGATCGATCTGGCCATCGACGCCTGCGGGGGCTCCGTGCTGAACCGGCGGATCGGGGTGCTGGGAGCGGCGTTCAAACCGCTCACCGACGACGTGCGCGACTCCCCGGCGCTGAACGTCGCGGCGGCCCTGCACCTTCGTGGCGCGCAGGTGGTCGTGTACGACCCGGAGGCCAAGGACACCGCGAGGCGGATGTTCCCGACTCTCGTCTACGCCGACTCCCTCCGCGAGGCGGTGGCCGGCTCCGATGTCCTCCTGGTGCTCACGGAATGGAAGGAGTTCGCGTCGACCGATCCGGTCGAGATGCGCGACCTCGTGGCCTCTCCGGTCATCATCGACGCGCGCAACTGCATCGATGCCACCGCCTGGAGGGATGCCGGCTGGACGTTCACCGGCCTCGGCACCTCCCCGGCGACACCGGCTCCGATCGCCCCGCGGGCGGCTACACGGCCCGTCCTGGTCGGGGCCTGAGGCCTCGTTCGGAGGGGACACAGACGAGAAGGCCGTTTCCCGAGGGGAAACGGCCTTCTCGTCTGTCGCAGGCGGGGGATCAGACGCCGAAGTACAGCTCGTACTCGAACGGGGTCGGACGCTGTGCCGCCGGGATGATCTCCGACGAGCGCTTGTACGAGATCCAGGTCTGGATCAGGTCAGGCGTGAAGACGTTGCCGGCGGTGAGGAACTCGTTGTCGGCCTCCAGGGCGAGCAGAGCCTCCTCGAGGGAGCCGGGAACCTGGGGGATGTTCTTCGCTTCCTCGGGCGGCAGCTCGTAGAGGTCCTTGTCGACCGGCTCGTGCGGCTCGATGCGGTTCTTGATCCCGTCGAGACCGGCCATGAGCTGCGCGGCGAAGGCGAGATACGGGTTGCCGGAGGCATCCGGAGCACGGAACTCGATGCGCTTGGCCTTCGGGTTCGTTCCGGTGATGGGGATGCGGATCGAGGCGGAGCGGTTGCCGGCGGAGTAGACCAGGTTGACCGGGGCCTCGAAGCCGGGGACCAGCCGACGGTAGGAGTTGAGCGTCGGGTTGGTGAAGGCCAGCACGGCGGGGGCGTGCTTGAGCAGGCCGCCGATGTACCACCGGGCGATGTCGCTCAGCCCGCCGTATCCCTTCTCGTCATAGAAGAGGGGAGAGCCGTCGCTCCAGAGCGACTGGTGGGTGTGCATGCCAGAACCGTTGTCGCCGAAGAGCGGCTTGGGCATGAAGGTCGCGACCTTGCCCCACTCGAGGGCGGTGTTCTTGACGATGTACTTGAACTTGAGGATGTCGTCCGCCGCGTGCACCATCGTGTCGAAACGGTAGTTGATCTCGGCCTGTCCGCCGGAGCCGACCTCGTGGTGCGCCCGCTCGAGCACGAGGCCCGCGGCGATGAGCTTGAGGCTGATGTCGTCGCGCAGGTCGCCCTGCTTGTCGACGGGGCTGACCGGGAAGTAGCCGCCCTTGTACGGGGTCTTGTTGGCGAGGTTGCCGCCCTCTTCGACACGGCCGGAGTTCCAGGCGCCCTCTTCGGAGTCCACGAAGTAGGAGCTGGTGTTCTGGCGGACCTCGTAGCGCACGTCGTCGAAGATGTAGAACTCCGCCTCGGGGGCGAAGAAGGCGGTGTCGGCGATGCCGGTGGACGCGAGGTACTTCTCCGCCTTCTTGGCGATCTGGCGCGGGTCGCGGCCGTAGATCTCGCCGTTGCGGGGGTTGTAGATGTCGAAGACCATGATCAGCGTCTTCTCGGCGCGGAAGGGATCCACGTATGCGGTGGTGACATCGGGGATCAGCTGCATGTCCGACTCGTGAATCGACGCGAAACCGCGGATAGACGACCCGTCGAAGAGCTGCCCGACCGAGAAGAATTCTTCATCGACGGTTGAGGCAGGGATGTTGAAGTGCTGTTGTACACCGGGAAGATCGGTGAAACGAATATCAAGGAATTTGACGTCTTCATCCTTGATGAACTTGAGCACCTCTGAAGAATCACTGAACATGTGACGGACTCCAATGAGCTTGGTACTGGTACGGCGGCAAGCGCAGCCAGTGGCAGGCTAGACGCACGGAGTTTCGCGACGGTGTCGCTATTGTTTCCGGCATGTTACGCGCCGATGCCGGCCATAGGATTGGTGGATGCCCAGCCCTCGATCGCCCGAGCCGGGGGCAGCTCGCCCCGCCGCCGACGGCATCCGCCGTGCCTCCTCCACGGGTGCCTCGCCGGCGGACGGCTGGCCAGGGCGCCGCCTCGGCCTGCCGGAGAACGGCAGCCGGTCGGTCGGCCGTTTAGGGCGTCGTCTCGCGGCCATCGCCGTCGACTGGGCCCTCGCGGTGCTGCTCTCGGTCGCCTTCTTCCGGTACGACGGGCTCGCGACCCTCCTGATCTTCGCCGTGCTTCAGGTCGTCTTCCTTGCGCTCGCGAGCGGAAGCGTCGGTCACCTCGTGGTCGGTCTGCGCGTCGTTCCCCTTCGACCGGGGTGGATCGGGCTCTGGCGTCCCGTCGTCCGGACGGTGTTGCTGTGTCTGGCCATCCCCGCCCTGATCTGGGACCGAGACCAGCGCGGCCTGCACGACAAGGTGGCCGGGACGGTGCTCGTCAGGCGCTGAGCCGACTTCCCGGCGGATTCACGCGCGTCGGTTCAGCGTCGACATCGCATCGCTGCAGGGCCGGGTCAGCGGGGGCGGGGCGCTCTCGCGTTCATGGGGTCGATGCCCTTCGGGATCGGCAGCTGATTCTTGCCGAGCGAGCTGAGCCTGTTGCTCACCGCGTAGACCTCTGCCTTGTTGAGGGATCGCTTGAACCTGGCCATCCTGCCAGCGAGTTTGTGCAGAGGCACGGAATCCTCATCCGGCCCGACCTGGAGGAAGTTGACCGCCACATTGGGAAGGATGCGGTTGACCCTGCGGCGCTCCTCGTCGAGCATCTTCTGGGTGCGTGACCTCGGGCCCTCCCCGATGAGGACCACTCCACCGTTGCCGACGGCGCGGTAGATGGCGTCCTGCGTCTTGGGGCTCACGGCGACGGGCATCTCGCTCGCCGTCCAGCCGCGGCGCAGCGAGCTCTTCAGAACGGCGCCGACCGCGCCCGGCTGGCCCTCGATCTGCGCATACGCGGCCTTCTCGGCACGGCGGCCGAGCACGATCAGGAACAGCAGCACGCCGCCGAGCACGCCCGCGACGATCCAGAGCGCGAACCCGAGCGCCGTCCCGCCGGAGAGGAGGTAGCCGACGACGATGCCGACGAGGATCGGGGCGAAGAATGCGAGGGCCATCCACCAGATCGCCGTCGAATCCTGCCGACGGGTCATCTGGAAGACC
Source organism: Lacisediminihabitans sp. (assembly GCF_036404185.1). Lineage (GTDB taxonomy): Bacteria > Actinomycetota > Actinomycetes > Actinomycetales > Microbacteriaceae > Lacisediminihabitans. The sequence goes on from NZ_DASWPB010000076.1 coordinate 41,536, forward strand.
TGGTACATCTGCTTCAGGCGGCCTGGCTCTTTTGCGGGCTTGGCGGCCGAGTTCTGGGTGCGTGCCATGTCTCAAGGATACGGCCTGGGGAGGACCGGCAGCACACCGTCCGGGTCGCCGCCGTCTCCTCCTCGACACGCTCGTTCCCGTGTCCGTTGTCCCCGAAAGCGGGGCGAAGGAGGCGAGTCTGGGCCGCTGGCCCGCACAGTGGGGGGATGGAGACGATCGGCGGCTATCGGCTGGTGCGGGAGCTCGGCGAGGGGGTGCGAGCGCGGGTCTGGCTCGGGCATTCCGGCTCGGCCGAGTCGCCCGGTCTGTCGCGCACCGCGGCGGTCAAGGTCTTCCGTTCCGAGACCTCGCTCGGCAGCATCGACGACGAGATCGAGGCCCTGGCGCGGGTGTCCTCGGAGCATGTGCTTGAACTGGTCGATCTCGCCACCGGCCACGATGGTAGGCCGGCGCTCATCCTGCCGAGATTGCAGCCGGCGGGGCTCGGGCGCCTCGTCGCTCTGCGCCCGTCGCTGCGGGCGGGGGAGGCGGTCACCGCCCTCGCTCCCATCGTCGGCGCCGTCGGGGAGTTGCATCGGGTCGGGGTGGTGCACGGGCGCATCCAGCTGCCCTCCGTGTTGCTGGGGCCGGGTGGCCGTCCGGTCCTCGCGGGCTTCGGGCGGGCCGGCGTCGTGGGAGATCTTCCGGCCGACGATCGAGCGGCGAGCCTCACTCCGGCCAGGGCGGCCGAGAACGAGAGACTGCTCGGTGACCTCCGCGATCTGGTCCACATGACCGGCGCGCTGCTCGAGCACGTTCCCCGGGAGCCAGCCGTCGTGGTTCTGCTCGACTGGCTCGAGGTGGTGGACCCAGGGGCCGCTCCGTATGGGTTCATCGACGAGCTCGTGGAGCGGTTGTTCGATCTGGCTCCGGCGCTGCCGCTGCCGGTCGGGCCGTTGCCCGTCGATTCCGACGAGGACGTCGCCGTAGGCGGATTTCGAGGGTCGGCGACCCGTCAACGCCTGATTCCCCTCCGGGAACCCGTTCCCGCTCCGCCCGACGTGCTGCGGAGGCCGCGGAGGCCACGCGGTTCACCGGGCTGGGCGGAGCGTCTGGCCGGCCACCTCGCCAGGTCGGATCCGCGTTCCGCCATCGGTGGTCGGGTCCGGCGAGCCGTCGGGTCGGTGCGCCGACCCGTGTGGATCGCCGGTGGTGCAGGAGTCGTCGCGCTCGTCGTCGGCTTCGGGATCATCCCCTCGGCACGGAATGAGCCCCCGATTTCGGTTCCCGCGCCGTCCTCCTCCGTCCGCGGGAGCGCGGCTCCGGCCGCGGCGGCGGAGCCCGCGGTCCGTTCCGACGATCCGGTCGCGGCGGCCACGGCGCTTCTCGCGATCAGGGCCGGCTGCATCGCGGCGCTGTCGGTTCCGTGCCTCGAGAGGGCGGACCAGAAGGGCTCGGCGAGCATGGACGCCGACAGCGCCGCGATCGGACGGGCCAGGTCCGGAGCTCCCCGGGGCGGACAGGCGCTTGACGGCCTGGAACCGCGACTGGTTCAGCGTCTCGGCGACTCCGCAATCCTCGAGCTCACGCCCGTCGGAGGCGCTTCGGTCGAAGGGGGACCTGCCGGCGGACCGCCAGAGAGCGGGGCCGAGGCGGAAACCGACGCATCACGCGGTCCGGCCTCGCTCCTCGTGGTGAGGGGCGAGGCCGGATGGCGGATCAGAGACGTGATTCTCGGCTGAACTCAGATGCCCAGGTTGGCCTCGAAGTTGCCCTCCTCGAGCCGGTTCTTCACCGCGACGAGGAATCGGGCCGCGTCCGCACCGTCGACGATGCGGTGATCGTACGAGAGAGCCAGGTAGACCATGGAACGGATGGCGATGGCGTCGCTGCCGTTGCTGGAGACCACAACCGGCTTCTTGGCGACGATTCCGGTGCCCAAGATCGCCGACTGCGGAAGGAACACGATCGGCGTGTCGAAGAGCGCACCACGCGAGCCCGTGTTGGTCAGCGTGAAGGTTCCGCCCGCCAGCTCGTCCGGCTTCAGCTTGTTGTCCCTGGTGCGGGCGGCGAGGTCGGCGATTTGGGCGGCGAGGCCCGCGATGTCGAGCGAGCTGGCGTCCCGAACGACGGGTGTCAGCAGCCCACGCTCGGTGTCGACCGCGATGGAGATGTTCTCGTGTGCGGGATAGACGATGGTGTCACCGTCGATCGTCGCGTTGATGATCGGGTAGGTCTTGAGCGCCTCGGCGGCGGCCAGGGCGAAGAAGGGCAGGAAGGAGAGCTTCTGGCCGGTCTTGGTCTGGAACTCGCCCTTGAAGCGGTCGCGAAGCTTCGCGACCGCCGTCACATCGACCTCGATGACCGACGTGAGCTGCGCCGAGGTCTGCATGGAGATAACGGCGCGCTCGGCGACGACCTTGCGCAGCCGCGACATCGGGACGGTCGTCCCACGCAGAGGCGAGGTCTCGACGGCGGCGGGAGCCGCGGTCGGTGCACCCTGCGCCGGCGCTTCCGCCGCACTCAGGACATCCTGTTTGCGGATGCGTCCACCGACTCCCGAACCGGAGAGGGTGGTCAGGTCGATACCCTTTTCGTGAGCGAGTTTGCGCACGAGGGGAGTGACGTAACCGGCGCTGGACACATCCGAAGGGGCGGCAGCGGGTGCGGCGGGAGTCGGTGCCGCCGGGGCGGGAGCCGCCGCTGGCGCGGGTACGGCCGCCGGGGCGGGAGCGGCCGCCGGGGCGGGAGCGGCAGCAGCGGGAGCGGGGGTCGGCGCGGGAGCGACCGCTGCAGGAGCCGGTGCGAAGGCGGGGGCCGGTGCGAAGGACGGCGTCGATGGCGCGACCTCCGCGGCGACGGCCGGGGCTGGCTCGACAGGGGCAGGGGCCGGGGCGGACGGTGCCGCCGGCGTCTGCTCCTCCGGAGCGGGCGCGTCGACGGAGGGAACCTCGGCGACGGGCTCCTCGGCAGCGGGCGCCGAGGCGGTCTCGGCGGCTGGGGCATCCGTGGGCTGACCGGCGCCCGAGCCGTCACCGATGGTGACGAGCGGGGTTCCGACCTCGACGGTCTCGTCCTCCGCCACGAGAATCGCCTCGACGACGCCGGCGATGGGCGACGGTATCTCGGTGTCGACCTTGTCGGTCGATACCTCGAGCAGCGGCTCGTCGACCTCGACGTGGTCACCCACGTTCTTCAACCAGCGGGTCACCGTGCCCTCTGTGACACTCTCGCCGAGTGCTGGGAGGTTGACGGATTCGCTCATCAGTGATGCTCCTTTAGACCAGTTCTGTATTTCTAGCTTAGTTCGGTGGTATGAAACTCACATGGCGTGCAGAGGCTTCCCCGCAAGCGCGAGGAAGGCCTCGCCGAGTGCCTCGTCCTGGGTCGGGTGAGCGTGGATGAGTGGCGCGATGTCCTCGGGGTAGGCCTCCCAGTTTACGGCCAGCTGAGCCTCGCCGATCAGCTCGCCGACGCGCGCGCCGATCATGTGCACCCCGACGACCGGGCCGTCGTTCACCCGGACGACCTTGACGGAGCCCGAGGTGCCGATGATGTGGCTCTTGCCGTTGCCCGCGAGGTTGTAGTCGTAGCTCGTGACCTTGTCGGCGCCGTACTTGGCCTGGGCCTTCGCCTCGGAGAGGCCGACGGAGGCGACCTCCGGGTCGGAGTAGGTGACCTTGGGGATGTTGGCGTCGTCGATCACGATGGGGTTGAGCCCCGCGATCTCCTCGGCGACGAAGATGCCCTGCTGGAATCCACGGTGGGCGAGCTGCAGGCCTGGCACGATGTCGCCGACGGCGTACACCCCTGGCACATTGGTGGCGAGGCGTTCGTTGGTGAGGACGAAACCGCGGTCCATGGTGATGCCGACCTCCTCGTATCCGAGGTTCGCGGTGGCCGGCCCGCGGCCGACGGCGACGAGCAGAAGCTCCGCCTCGAAGACCTGTCCGTCCTCCAGCGTGACGACAACGCCCTCGTCGTTCTGCGTGACGCTCTGGAAACGCACGCCGAGGCTGAAGTTGATCCCGCGCTTGCGGAAGGCACGCTCGAACTGCTTGCTGATCGCCTCGTCCTCGTTGGGAACGAGATGGGGCAGCGCCTCGATGATCTGCACGTCGGCGCCCCAGGACTTCCAGACGCTCGAGAACTCGACGCCGATCACTCCGCCGCCGAGGACGGCGACCTTCTTCGGCACGAAGTCGAGCTCGAGCGCCTGCTCGGAGGTGATCACCCGTCCGCCGATCTCGAGGCCGGGAAGCGACCTCGAATAGGAACCGGTCGCGAGGATGACGTTCTTCCCGATGAGGGTGGTGTCTCCCACCTGGACGGCGGTGGGGGAGACGAGACGTCCCTCTCCCTCGACGACCGTGATGCCGCGGGCCTTGATGAGCCCCTGCAGGCCCCGGTACTTGCTCGAGACGATGCCCTCGCGGTAGCTCGTGACGGCGGCGATGTCGATGCCGCCGAACGAGGCCGAGACACCGTACTTCGCGGAATCACGGGTCACGTCGGCGACCTCCGCGGAGTGCAGGAGCGCCTTGGTCGGAATGCAGCCGACATGGAGGCAGGTTCCCCCCAGCTTGCCCTTCTCGACGAGGGCCACGGAGAACCCCAGTTGGCTCGCGCGCAGTGCCGCGGCGTACCCGCCGCTTCCTGCTCCGAGGACGACGATGTCAAAGTTCTGCTCAGACAACCTAGCGGCTCCCTTGAAATAAGGATCGATGCGTGGCACCGCCGACGAAACGTAGCGGCAGGCCAGAATGATCGAATGGTGCTCTTCGCGATGCGGCCCGTTTTTATGCGGACCACAACGACCTTACTACGCGAGGGATACCTGTTCGGCCAGCGCTATCAGGGTTCTGACGAGCACGCCGGTGGCGCCCTTGCCGGTGAAACCGTATCCGCCGCCTGAGTTGCTCGCCGGCCCGGCGATGTCCAGGTGCGCCCACGGGATGCGACCGAGTCCGGGGTTTCGCTGAGAGCCGACAAACTCCCGCAGGAAAACGCCGGCGAGCAGCATTCCGGCGGCCGTGTTGCCGATCTTGGCGTTGGCGATGTCCGCGACATCCGAGTTCAGGAGCGCGCGCAGTTCCCCGGGAAGCGGCATGGGCCAGAGCAGTTCGCCGACCCGCTCGGCGGCGTCGACGACCTGGGCCACGAAGGCCTCATCGCCCATGGCGCCGGAATACCTGTCGCCGAGGGCGACCCGCTGGGCGCCGGTGAGCGTGGCGATGTCGACGATGGCATCGGGGAAGTCCTCGCTCGCCGCTGCCAGTCCGTCCGCCATGACGACCCTGCCCTCCGCATCCGTGTTGAGCACCTCCACGGTCTTGCCGCCGCGGATGCGCACCACGTCGTTCGGCCTGATCGCCGAGCCGCTCGGCATGTTCTCGGCGATGCACAGCCATCCGGTCAAGCGCACGTCGAGCCCGAGTCGCGCGGCGGCGATCACGACGGCCGCGACGGTCGCCGCTCCGGCCATGTCCTCCTTCATCCCGACCATGCTCGCCGGCTGCTTGAGGGACAGTCCGCCGCTGTCGAAGGTGATGCCCTTGCCGACGAGGGCGAGATGCCTCGTCGCCGAGGCGGGGGAGTAGTCGATCCTGACCAGGCGAGGTCCGCGGGTCGAGCCCGCGCCCATCCCGAGGATGCCGCCGAAGCCGCCGGAGCGGAGGGCCTCCTCGTCGAGGATCTCCAGGTCGACGGGCAGGTCGGAGGCCAGCTCCGCGATCGCGGCGGCGAAGGTCTCCGGGTAGAGATCCGACGGCGGCGCGTTCACGAGGTCCCTGACGCTGTGAACGGCGGTGGCGATGGTGGATGCCCGGGCGATCAGCTGGTCGTCGGTGTGCTGGTCGGTCTCGACGGAGGAGACGACGACGACGGTGCTCGCCGGGAGCTTGGTGGCCTCGAGCGAGGCCGAGCGGTAGACGGTGTAAACGTAGGCGCCCAGCGCCGCGCCCTCGAGGATGGCCGCCAGGTCCTCCTCCGTCGCCGCGGGCAGGGCCATGGCCACGACGCTGAGACCGCCGAGGCCACGGGCGGCCGTTCCCGCCGCGTAGCGCAGGGAATCCGCCGTGGCCTCCGCCACGCCGAGCCCGACGAGCGCGATGCCTCCCGCGGCGACACCGTCGCCAGGCAGGCGCAGCAGTTCGTCCCTGGCACCGGTGGCACCGATCGCGGCGAGACCCGCGCGGATGCCGTCGAAGGCGGGGTCGTCGCTCAGCAGCCGCGGGCCGAGATCCGTTGTGCCGACCCCCAGCACGAGGACGTCGGCGGACACGGATTGGGGGAGGTCTGCGCTGATGCGCAGGGCGGGGACTGTCATGCCGCCATCGTATCGGCCGCGGTTTCCCGCTCGTCGCGCGGGCGGCACTGGCTGTTCGCTCACGGCATGAAGCGAAAGCGCCGTCATCCGGGAGTGGTCGCGAACGCCGCAGTTAGAGTAAAACCATGCGCGATCCAGAAGGCCTCTACGAGTTGAACCCGGACGTCTCCGACGTTCCGGAAGGACTCCCCCTCGTCGCGGGACTGACCGGTTTCGCCGACGCCGGATCGGCCGTGAGCCAGTTGAGCGAGTACTTCGTCGATGCCCCAGGCACCGAGCTCATCGCCACCTTCGACGCCGACGAGCTCCTCGACTACCGGGCGCGCCGGCCCCTGATCACCTTCGATCAGGACCACCTGAGCGACTACCGGCCATCCCGTCTCGCGCTGTACCTGTCGACCGACGAGGTCGGCCAGCAGTTCCTGCTGTTGACCGGCTTCGAGCCGGACTTCCAGTGGGACCGCTTCACGACCGCGGTGCTGCAGCTCATCTCGAGGTTCCGCGTCAAGACCACCACCTGGGTCCACGCCATCCCGATGCCCATTCCGCACACCAGGCCGCTCGGCGTCACCGTGAGCGGCAACCGCGTGGAGCTCATCGACTCGATGTCGATCTGGAAGCCGACCACCCAGGCCCCCGCGAACGCCCTGCATCTCGTCGAGTACCGGCTCCAGGAGCTCGACCACCCGGTCGTCGGCTTTGTGCTGCTGGTGCCGCACTACCTCGCGGACACCGAATATCCGGATGCCGCCGTCAAGGGCCTCGAGGTCATCGGCGCGGCGACGGGCCTCATCTTCCCCACCGATCGGCTTCGCGATGAGGGACGCGACTTCCTCACGAAGATCGACGCGCAGGTT
>NZ_DASWPB010000077.1:0-13130 GCF_036404185.1 Lacisediminihabitans sp.
AGCATGGCGGCGATGTCATCCGCGGCCTGCTCCCAGTCGGAGAAGAACTCCCTCGACGCGGGGTCGAGGTAGGTGAAGCGCGCGTTGTTGGCCGGCCTGCGGGGATCGGCGAGCATGGGGGCGTAGAGGGCGCGGGCCATCCGATTGCTTCCGAGCATGTCGTGGCGGTCGTTGCGGACCCACGCGGGGGCGTCGGTGATCGCGTCGAGGATCTGCTGCACGGACGGGCGAACCCGCAGGGCGGAGGGTCGACGCGGATGCGCGGGGGAGTCGCTCGCCTTGCGGGCGAGGTCGAACAGATGGTCGTGCTCCGCCTCGTCCAACTGGAGCGCCCGGCTGAGCGCCTCGAGAACGGTGTCCGACGCTCCGGCGAGGCTGCCGCGCTCCATGCGGACGTAGTAGTCGACGCTGATACCCGCGAGCATGGCGACCTCCTCGCGCCGCAGCCCCTTCACCCGGCGGTTGCCACCGTAGGCGGGGAGCCCCGCCTGCTCGGGCGTCAGGCGTGAGCGGCGCGAGGTGAGGAACTCGCGGACATCCTCGGTCTGGGTCATCCTCCGACGCTACGCCAGCGGCGCGCCCGCAGGGAGGCACTGGCGTTACCCGGAACATCCGTCACTGCCAGGAGGGTCGCCGACCCGGTTGAATGGAGACGTGGCCGTCCGGGAAACCGGGCGGTTCATCTGCACAGCGACGAAAGGACACCATGAGGGCCACCTTCATCTACGGAGCCGGCGACGTCCGCGTCCAGGATGCGCCGGACCCGACGCTCCGGCATCCGACCGATGCGATCGTGCGGGTCACCCGCTCCTGCATCTGCGGCTCCGACCTCCACCCCTACCGCACCCTGCCCGCGAGGCCGACGGGCAAGACCATCGGCCACGAGTTCATCGGCGTGGTCGAGGAGGTCGGGAGCGAGGTGACGACGGTCACGAAGGGCGACTTCGTCATCGCGCCGTTCGCGGTCTCCGACGGCACCTGCGAGTTCTGCCGGGAAGGCCTGCAGACCGCCTGCGAACACGGCGGATTCTGGAACGACACCGCCCTTGGCACGGCCGGTGGACAGGCGGAGGCGGTCCGGGTGCCCTTCGCGGATGGCACGCTCGTCGTGGTCCCCGGCTCCGTCGACGAGGCCCTCTATCCCGGCCTGCTGACGCTGTCGGATGTCTACGGCACGGGTTGGCATGCCGCCGTGTGCGCCGGGGTGACCGCCGGTGACACCGTCGTGGTGATCGGCGACGGCGCCGTCGGCCTGCTCGCCGTGCTCTCGGCCAAGCAGCTGGGCGCCGAGCGGATCATCCTCATGGGGCGCCACCCGGTGCGGACCGACCTCGGGCGCGAGTTCGGGGCGACCGATGTCGTCGCCGAGCGCGGTGAGGAGGGCATCTCCGCGGTGCTCGAGCTCACCGGCGGACGCGGCGCGCCCAGGGTGCTCGAGGCCGTCGGCCATCTGCCCGCCTACGAGCAGGCGGTCGGCATCGTGCGTCCGGGCGGTGTGATCTCGCGGGTCGGCGTGCCGCAGTACCGGGAGGGACCGATCGGGTGGTCGCTGTTCGGCAAGAACGCCACGCTGACGGGCGGCCCCGCCCCCGTGCGCGCCTACATCGAGCGGCTCTTGCCCGCTGTGCTCGACGGCTCCGTGCAACCGGGCAGGGTCTTCGATCGCGAGCTCGGTCTCGAGGAGGTTCCGGACGGCTATCGCGCGATGGACGAGCGGACCGCGCTGAAGGTCATGGTGCGGCCATGACCGACTGGACCGAATCCGAGCTCGAACGCATCGGCGCGGCCGACGAGCTGCGCATCGCCTCCCGCCGTGCGGACGGCACTCTCCGCCCCTACGTCATCATCTGGGCGGTCCGTGCCGGAGACGACGTCTTCGTCCGTTCCGCCTACGGTCCGGAGAACCCCTGGTTCGTGCGAGCCAAGCGCGCGGGGACCGGGCGCATCCAGGCCGGCGGTGTCGAGCGCGATGTCGTCTTCTCGGAGGTCGGAGCCGCCGACCAGGACGCCATCGACGCGGCCTACCACAGCAAATACGACCGGTACGGGGAGCGCATCGTCGGCTCCGTCGTCGGCGAGAGGGCGCACGCGCTCACGCTGCGCCTGAGCCCGGTCGATCGATCCAACAATTCAACTCGAGGAGAGTCATGACCATCACCATCACCCTGAACAACGGCATCACGATGCCGGCGCTCGGCTTCGGTGTCTTCCAGAGCGCTCCCGAGGAGACCACCGCGGCGGTCGAGGCCGCACTCACGACCGGTTATCGGCACATCGACACGGCCGCCGCCTACTTCAACGAGCGCGAGGTCGGCGAGGGCCTGCGTCGCGCCGGCATCGACCGCGCCGAGGTGTTCCTGGAGACGAAGGTCTGGGTGAGCGACTACGGCTACGACGAGACCCTGCACGCCTTCGAGAAGGCGGTGGGCAAGCTCGGCGTCGACCAGCTCGACCTGCTCATCCTGCATCAGCCGGCGCCGGATCGGTTCGAGAAGACCATCGCCGCGTACACGGCGCTCGAGACCCTGCTCGCGGACGGGAGGGTGCGCTCCATCGGCGTCAGCAACTTCATGCCCCACCACCTGGCCGAGCTGCTCGAGCGGACCACCGTGGTGCCGGCCGTCAATCAGGTCGAGCTGCACCCCTACTTCACCCAGCCGGCGGTGCAGGCGGCGGATGCCGAGCACGGCATCCTGACTCAGGCCTGGTCGCCGATCGGCGGCATCACCTTCTATCCCGGGTTCGGCGACGAGCGCAGGAGTGTCATGGACGATCCGACCCTTCGATCGATCGCCGAGGACCACGGCAAGACGGCGGCGCAGATCATGCTGCGCTGGCACCTTCAGGAGGGGCGCTCGGCGATCCCCAAGTCGACGAACCCGCAGCGCATCGCCGAGAACTTCGACGTGTTCGACTTCGAGCTCGGCGCCGACGAGCTCGTCCGCATCGACGGCCTCGACACCGGTGTCCGCAACGGCCCGGATCCGGATGTCCCGCGCGACTTCTTCTCCCGGGAGATTCCCGAGGCCTGAACGCCGCGGCCCCCGCACTCGCTCACGATCCCAGACAAGGAACCAACGATGGACTATCGATATCTCGGACGCACCGGCGTCCAGGTCAGCCCGCTGTGCCTCGGCGCGATGATGTTCGGCCCGTGGGGCAACGACGACAGGTCGGACTCGATCCGCGTCATCCATCGCGCCATCGACGCCGGCATCAACTTCGTCGACACGGCCGACGTCTACTCCGGCGGTGTCTCGGAGGAGATCGTCGGCGAGGCGCTCGAGGGGCGCAGGGACGACGTCTTCCTCGCCACGAAGTTCTTCATGCCGATGGACGACGACCCGAATCACCGGGGCGGCTCACGTCGCTGGATCATGCGGGAGGTGGAGAACTCGCTGCGCCGGCTGCGCACCGACCACATCGACCTCTACCAGGTCCACCGTCCCAGCCCGGACACGGATGTCGAGGAGACGCTCGGTGCGCTCACCGATCTGGTCAGGCAGGGCAAGGTCCGCTACATCGGCTCGTCCTCCTATTCGGGGTCGCAGATCGTCGAGGCGCAGTGGGCGTCGCGCGAGCGCCGTCTGGAACGGTTCGTCACCGAGCAGCCGCCGTATTCGATCCTGGTGCGCGGCATCGAAGAGGACGTGCTCCCGACGACGCGGCGGTTCGGGATGGGGACCCTCACCTACAGCCCGCTCGCCGGCGGCTGGCTCTCCGGCCGGTGGCGAAGGGATGCCGCGTCCGCCCCCGCCTCGAGTGCCCGGCCGGGCGCGCGGTTCGACATGACCAGCCCGGCGAACCAGCGCAAGCTCGACGTGGTCGAGGAGCTCGCGCAGCTCGCCGAGCAGTCGGGGATGAGCCTCATCGAGCTGGCGATCGCTTTTGTCATCGGCCATCCCGGTGTCACCTCGGCGATCGTCGGTCCGCGCACCATGGAGCAGCTCGAGTCCTACCTTCCCGCCGCGGAGGTCACCCTGTCCGCCGACATCCTCGATCGCATCGACGAGCTCGTGGCACCCGGTGTGACCATCAACCCGGCCGACAACAGCTACGGTCAACACGAGCTCACCCCGGCCGCCCGGCGCCGATAGGATCACCACATGGTCATCGCCTATTGGATCCTCGCCGGGCTGCTCGCCGTGTTCTACCTGTACTCCGGCGGGATGAAGGTCGTGCGCTCGAAAGCGGCACTGCAGCCCATGATGGCCTGGGTCGAGACCATGCCGATGGGCTTCGTGCGGACGGTGGGAATCCTGGAGGTGCTTGGGGCGATCGGCCTGATCCTCCCGCCGCTGATCGGAATCCTGCCGCCCCTCGCCCTCGCTGCGGCGATCGGGCTGCTGCTGGTGCAGATCGGGGCGATCGTCGTGCACCTGCGCCGGGGCGAGACGAGAATCATCGAGATGAACGTTGTCCTGCTCGTCGCGGCCGCCGTCCTGATCTGGCTCGCGACGGTCTGGCTCTAGCGCCGGTCGATCGGGCGCCCCATCGGCTCGAGCGGGGCCCGCCTTAGGCGTCTGAGGATCCGACGGCCGCCGGTATCTCCTGCAAGGCCCACGAGTTGCCGTCCGGATCGGCGAAGTGGGCGTATTTCACCCCGCCGAGATTGGCGATCTCGCTCACGGCGAGCCCTGCCTGCACCAGCGACCGCCTGACCTCGTCGACGTCGTCGACCACAAGATGAAGACCCCTGACGGATCCAGGCCCGCTGTCGGGATCGGTGATGCCCACCCCGAACACTATCGAGCACGCCGAGCCGGGCGGAGTGAGCTGGACGACCCTCATGCCGCCCCCGGGTCGTACGTCGTGGTCGAGGTGGAACCCGGCCAGATCCCGGTAGAACGCGATGCTCCGATCGACATCCGACACCGGCAGCGGCACCAGCTCGAGTCTCATGGTGAAGTTCGGCATGGCGCCTTCCCGATCGAGGGACATCGATGGTCACACGCTACCCGGTTGTGAAAACGCCGTGGGGTTGGTCGGACCGTACCTGCCGGCCGACGCCGGGGGTAGCGTTGCTGTGGTGAATCGTCCAACCATGGCAACGGTCGGCGAGCTCCGGTCATCGGGGCACATCCAGAAGACCTTGCGCACCGAGATCCGTGACAACCTCCTGTCCGCCCTCCGCGCGGGCCGCGACCCCTGGCCGGGTCTGCACGGCTTCGAGTTCACCGTCATCCCGCAGCTGGAACGCGCCCTCATCGCCGGGCACGACATCGTCCTGCTCGGCGAGCGTGGACAGGGCAAGACCAGGCTGCTGCGCACCCTGGCCGGTCTGCTGGACGAGTGGTCCCCGGTCATCGAGGGGTCCGAGCTCGGCGAGCATCCTTTTGAGCCCATCACCGCGGCGAGCAGGCGGCGCGCGGAGCAGCTGGGAGACGACCTGCCGATCCTCTGGCGACACCGCGACGAGAGATACTTCGAGAAGCTCGCCACCCCCGATACGAGCGTCGCCGACCTGATCGGCGACGTCGATCCCATGAAGGTCGCGGAGAGTCGCAGTCTCGGGGATCCGGAGACGATCCACTTTGGTCTCATCCCGCGCAGTCATCGCGGCATCGTCGCGATCAACGAGCTTCCCGACCTCGCCGAGCGCATCCAGGTGGCGATGCTCAACGTCATGGAGGAGCGCGACATCCAGATTCGCGGCTACGTGCTTCGGCTTCCGCTGGACGTGCTCGTCGTGGCCAGCGCCAACCCGGAGGACTACACCAATCGCGGCAGGATCATCACCCCGCTGAAGGACCGTTTCGGTGCCGAGATCCGCACCCACTACCCGACGGAGCTGTCCGACGAGGTCGCCGTGATCCGTCAGGAGGCCGAGCTGGTCGCCGAGGTGCCCGACCATCTCGTCGAGATTCTGGCCCGCTTCACCCGGGGCCTGCGGGAGTCCAGCGCCGTCGACCAGCGCAGCGGTGTGAGCGCGCGCTTCGCGATCGCCGGTGCAGAGACCATCGCGGCCGCCGCGTTGCACCGGGCGGCGCGCCAGGGCGAGGAGGAGGCCGTGGCCCGGCCGATCGACCTGGAGACGGCGGTCGACGTGCTCGGCGGCAAGATCGAGTTCGAGTCCGGCGAGGAGGGTCGCGAAGACGAGATCCTCGACCACCTGCTCCGCACCGCCACCGCCGAGACGGCCAGGGCTCACTTCCGGGGGCTGGACTTCACCGTCCTCGTCGACGCGCTCGAGAGCGGGATCATGGTGACGACCGGCGAGCAGATCGCCGCTCGCGACTTCCTGGCCGGCCTGCCGTCCCTCGGCGAGTCACCGCTGTACGACGACATCTGCGAGCGGCTGGATGCAACGAGCATCGGCGAACGGGCCGGAGCGATCGAGCTGGCCCTCGAGGGCCTGTACCTGGCCAGGAGGGTCAGCAAGGAGAGCGGCGGGGGAGAGGCCATCTATGGCTAGGACCAATCGGCGCCTCACCCGCGACTCGCGCTACACGAAGTACGCGGGAGGCCCGGATCCGCTCGCCCCTCCGATCGACCTGCGGGAGGCCCTGGAGACCATTGGCGAGGACGTGATGGGCGGCTCCTCTCCCCAGCACGCCCTGCGCGAGTTCCTCCGCCGGGGAGGTCGCGATCGCCCCGGCCTGGACGACCTGGCGCGCCGGGTCGCCGAACGTCGGCGCGAGCTGTCCAGGAAACACAATCTCGACGGCACTCTCCAGCAGATCCGGGAGCTGCTCGATAGCGCCGTGCTCGAGGAGCGCAAACAGCTCGCCAGGGACACCGAGATGGACGACGGCGATCGGGCCCTGGCCGAGCTCCAGCTCGACAGCCTGCCCTCGTCGGTTGCCGCGGCGGTCAGCGAGTTGAGCGACTATCGCTGGCAGAGCCCGAAGGCCCGTGAGGACTTCGCGAAGATCAAGGATCTTCTCGGGGCCGAGATGCTGGAGCAGCGCTTCGCCGGCATGAAGCAGGCCCTCGAGAATGCCACGGATGCCGACCGAGCCGCGGTCAACACCATGCTGGACGACCTCAACGAGCTGCTCGATGCCCATCGACGCGGGGAGGACACCCAGGAGCAGTTCGACGACTTCATGGCGAAGCACGGTGACTTCTTTCCCGAGAATCCCCGGACGATCGACGAGCTCCTCGACACGCTGGCGTCGCGTGCCGCGGCCGCCCAGCGGATGCGCAACTCGATGACCCAGGAGCAGCGCGACGAGCTCGACGCGCTTGCCCAGCAGGCGTTCGGCACGCCGGACCTGATGAGCTCGCTCGCCCGCCTGGACGGCACCCTTCGCTCGCTGCGTCCCGGCGAGAACTGGGGCGGCGCGGAGCGGATGGACGGCGAGGAGGGCCTCGGTCTCGGGGACGGCACCGGGGTGTTTCAGGACCTCGCCGATCTCGACGAACTGGCAGAGCAGCTCGCGCAATCACACAACGGCTCCCGGCTGGACGATCTCGACCTCGACAAGCTCACCCGCCAGCTCGGCGATGCCGCTGCGGTCGACGCCCGTGCTCTTCAGCAACTGGAGAGGGCGCTGCGCGACTCCGGGACGATGAAGCGCGGATCGGACGGGCTGCTCAGACTCACCCCGAAGGCCATGCGTCAGCTGGGCAAGACTCTGCTGCGCGACATCGCCGAGACGATGTCGGGCAGGCAGGGTGACCGCGACCTCCGCCAGGCGGGTGCCGCGGGCGAGCGATCGGGCGCGAGCCGCGAGTGGGCCTTCGGCGACACCGAACCGTGGGACGTGACCCGCACCATCACCAACGCCATCACCCGCACGGCCGGCGAGGGCGGGCCGACGGGCGACGGGGTCCGGATCGAGATCGGGGACGTCGAGGTGCAGGAGACGGAGGCGCGCACCCAGGCGTGCGTCGCATTGCTCGTTGACACGTCGTTCTCGATGGCCATGGACGGACGCTGGGTGCCGATGAAGCGGACGGCGCTGGCCCTGCACACCCTGATCACCAGTCGCTTCCGCGGCGACGACCTGCAGCTCATCGGTTTCGGTCGTACGGCGTCGGTCATGGAGATCGATGAGCTCGTCGGCCTCGACGCCATCTGGGACAAGGGGACCAACCTGCACCACGCGCTGCTGTTGGCCAACCGCCACTTCCGCAAGCATCCGAACGCGCAGCCGGTGCTGCTCATCGTCACCGACGGTGAGCCCACCTCCCACCTGGAGCCGGACGGCGAGGTCTACTTCAGCTATCCGCCCGACTCGCTGACCGTGGCACACGCCGTCCGCGAGCTCGACGCATCGATGCGTCTGGGGGCACACACGACCTTCTTCCGCCTCGGGGAGGACCCGGGTCTTGCCCGATTCATCGAGACCATGGCCAGGCGAGTGGGCGGGACCGTGGTGTCGCCGGAGGCGGACGACCTGGGCGCGGCCGTCGTGAGTTCCTATCTCGGCGCACGGCGAGGCGGCGGTGCGGGCCCGACGGGCGGAGACTTCGACGGCATGTTCGGCCGCGGCTGGGGCTTCTGAGTCAGAACAGCGGCCAGGGCACCGCGGGCATCGGACCGCGCGGGGCGGGGAACCGGCCCTCCGACCGCAGCCGCTCGCAGCGTTCGGCCAGGGCCTCGATCTCTGGGCCGCTGAGCAGGGCCGCCAGCCTCCGGCCGAGGTCGCCGGCGAGGCGGGCACCGAACCGTTCGAGGCCGTCGAGCTCGTCGGCGTTGAGCTCCTCGCCCAGCCAGCCCCACAACACCGTCCGCAGCTTGTGCTCCACATGAAAGGTGAGCCCGTGGTCGACCCCGTGGCGGTGACCGTCCGTCATCTCCAGGATGTGGGCGCCCTTGCGGTCGGCATTGTTCACGACGACGTCGAACACGGCCATCCTTCGCAGCGCGAGGGAGTCCTCGTGGATGAGCGTCACCGGCCGGTCGAGCTCGTCACTGCCGTCGAAGACCCGGCACCAGCCGTTCTCCGGCACCGCGTCGGCCGGGACGAGGTCGACGGCGTCCTGGTCGGGGTCCGGCTCCCGCCACAGTTGCACCATTCCCGGGCCCAACGGGCCGTCCCGCAGCCAGGTTCGCGGAACAATGTTCCAGCCGAACGATTCCGAGACCAGGTAGGCGGCGACCTCCCGATCGGCGAGGTCGCCATCGGGGAAGTCCCAGAGCGGGCGTTCGCCGGCCGCCGGTTTGTAGACGACGGGGACCTCGTCGATCCTGCCGAGGAAGGTCGCGTTCGAGGCCGTGGTGATCCGAGCCGTGAGCTCCAGTTCCGCGCTGTCGAGGTCGGCCCCGGCGACCATCAGAAGCTGTCCAACCCCGCACAGTCGTGGCCGTCCGGATCCATGGGCTGGCCGCAGAGTGGGCAGATCCGCCGTCCGGCCCCGACGATCTCGAGGGTGCGCTTGGCGAACGCGCGAGCCGTGCCCACCGGGATCCGGACCAGGAGGACCTCGTCCGGCTCCGACTCGAGCGGTTCGAATTCCTCGACCTCGTCCACGAGCGGGTAGACCTCGATCACGACCTGTGCCGTCGTGGGGTCCCAGCCGAGGGTCATCGCGCCCGTTCGGAAGCGCTCCTCGACCGGCAGTTCCAGCGGATCGTTGTCGACGAGCTCGACGGGGGTCTCGGTCGGGATGGTGACCGGATTGTCTTCGCTCGCCATCAGCTCGTCGAGGATCTCATCGACCTTCTCGCCGAGCAGAGCGGATTGCTCCTTCTCGAGGGCGACGCTGACGAGCCGGTCTCCCGCGCGCACCTGCAGGTAGAAGGTGCGGGATCCCGGCCGCCCGACGGTGCCGACGACGACTCGGTCGGGCCAGGCGAACTCGTGGACGATTGTGGGCATAGGGATATTTTAGGAGCCGGACGCCTCAGACGGTCCGGGTCCCGCCCCGCCGCCCACCGGTGCATCATCGGTCGCGGCCGGTGCCGCGCGGAGCCAGGAGAGGTCGCCCGATCCGCTGTTGGTGGCGAGCATCTCGGGGCGACTGGCGCCATAGCGCACGATCGAGACCGACGCGGGGCCGACGCTGATGCGCTGGAACAGGTCGAGATGCATCCCGAGCGCATCGGCCAGGATGGACTTGATGATGTCGCCGTGGCTCACCGCCGCCCAGACGGCACCCGGGCCGTGCTCCGCCTCGAACCTCGCGTCGTGGCGGCGGATCGCGGCGACGGACCTGGCCTGCATCGCCGCCAGGGACTCGCCACCGGGGAAGACCGCGGCAGACGGCTGTGTCTGGACGACGGACCACAGATCCTCGGTGGCCAGCTCGCTGAGGGTGCGGCCCTGCCACTGTCCGTAGTCGCATTCGGTGATGTCCTTCTCGATGGGCCGTGCCAGCGCGCCGGCCTGCTGCTCGAGGATCATCCGCGCCGTCTGCCTGCAGCGCTCCAGCGGGCTGGAGACGACCCCGACCAGTGGCACGACGGACAGACGCTCGGCCACCCGGGCCGCCTGTCCGCGGCCGACGTCGTCGAGCCTGACCCCGGCACTGCGTCCGGCCAGCAGGCCGTCGGCGTTCGCGATGGTACGTCCGTGCCGCACGAGGATGACCGTTGCCATGCTCCCAGCCTAGACATCGGTGGCAACGCCGCTCACTCTTGCTGCTGCCGTTCGATCAGCATAGCTCCATAAGCTATGCACTTATAACTGTTACAAATAAGCCCATGGCTCATATTGTGGCGCTATAAGTTGTAGCCTTATTCCATGCTCCCTTCAGCGTCCCCCGTGCCGGTCATTGTCGATCTGGTGCATTCACGACGGATCGTGGCGAGGTCGGCCATGCAGGTGCAGATTGAAGAGACATTTCGTTTTGTGAACGAGCGCGTTCCAGCCAGTCAGCCCATCCGGCCTACGATCGGCGACGAATTGCAGGGCGTTTTTGGAACAGTGGCAGCGGCCCTCGAGGCGACGATGCTCGCTCGTCTTGCGTTGCCGACCTCAATCGACTGCCGGTTCGGTATCGGTCGGGGCGCGATCGAGACGGTGGGGGAGGGCATGAGCGGCCACCTCCAGGACGGGCCGGGATGGTGGCTCGCTCGCGAGGCCATCGACGAAGCCCATTCCCGTGAGAACGGGCGAAACCCGACGCTGCGAAGTTGGTTTCGAGCGCAATCGGACGAGAACGCAGCATCCGGCGGTCGCACCGTGCTCTGGGAAGAATCGCTGGTGAACGCATACCTGCTGACCCGCGATCACATCATCAGCGCGATGAATGATCGAGCGCGGCGTGTCACACTCGGAATCGCGCTCGGTCGGTCGCAGAGGGAGCTTGCGTCCGATGAGAATGTCTCCCAATCGGCCATCTCTCAGACGATGCGAAAATCGGGAGGTTCGTCGCTGCTGTCGTCGCTCGACACCCTCAAAAGAGGCGCCCTCTGATGCTGTCCGCACTGCTTCTTCTTCTCATCGGTTCCGCCGACATCGTGCGTCAGCGCCGTGCCGCCGTCACCGCGGGGATCGGCATCGCCATCATCTGGATGGCTGTGACGTTTATCGGCTGGTTTGGCTGTGGAGTGCCGCTCTGGGCGACGATCATTCCGGTCGTGATGGCCGCCGGATGGCTGGCCACCACCACCTCGCGTGAGCACGTCAGGCGACCGGCGGGTCTGTGGCCGGTCGCCGGGTTGGCCGGGTCCCTTGTTCTTCTCCTCGCGTTCGACCACACCGGCATCTCGACATCCGGTTTTGTGGTCGATTGGCATGCCGATGCGCCGATAGGGCTCCTGCGTGCGACGCAGTTGCCCACGCTGGCGCTCGCTCTGGCGACATTTGTCTTTCTCACCGAGAGCAGCAATGTGATCGTCCGAGCAGCATTGCACCCTCGCGTCGAACCCGTGCAGGCACCTGGTTTTCAGGCCGACGACATCGGACGACCGCGGATGCGGATGCGGTGGCGACAACGAACGGTGGGATCCGAGAAAGCGCGTCCTGTGGCGACGAGCACGACGGATCTTTCGAGCGCCGATCTCCGGGGCGGCCGTCTCATCGGTCCGCTCGAACGACTGCTGATCGTTGCGCTGACGCTTTCCGGCGCCTATGCCATCGTCGCCGCCATCATTGCGGCAAAGGGGATCGTCCGGTTCCCGGAGATCTCGCGCGATGGACTGTCGGGGTCGAAGGCGGAGTACTTCCTCGTAGGCAGCCTGGTGAGTTGGACCGTCGCCGTCGTCGCGGCCGGTTTGCTCTGGCTGTCTGTTCAGGGCTTCTGAGCGGCCTGTAGCGACCACTCTGCAGCGGACCGGATTGCGGGCTCCCGGTTCAGCCGATCCGCAGAAATGCCCTCAGCGGCCCGCCCGGCAGGTCGGCGCCCTCAACGAATCCCAGGGACTGATAGAAGGCTCGCTGCCTGGCCTCGTCGTCGGTCATGAGAACGATCTGCCGCAGCGTGCCGAATCGAGTGAGGACCTCGGCCACCAGCGCGCGCCCGATGCCGGTGCGCTGGACATCCGGTCGCACCAGCAGGTCCTGGACGTAACAGATGGTCGTGTCATCTGAAACGGCGCGGACGAGGCCGAGAAGCCTCCCATCCTCTTCCCGAGCCGTGGCGACGAAGGACGAGCGGGAGATCGCCCTCATGAGCAGAGCGGCGTCGCGGGTATATGCCGTCCATCCGACGGACTCGTAGAGGGAGACCACGTCGCCTTCGACCACGGCGGCGCCAGTGTCGATCACGAAACTGGGCATGCGGCGACACGAGCAGCGCTCCGTTAGAAGATGCGGTTGCCGATCTCGGCGGGGGCGGCGAGCAGCCGTTCGATCTCGTCGTCGAGTCTGACCAGGGTGATGGATGCGCCGGCCATGTCGAGCGAGGTGCAGTACTCGCCGACGTAGCTGCGGCCAACGGTGATGCCCTGGGCGGCGAGCTTCTCGTGGGCGATCCCGTAGAGGAGATAGAGCTCGCTGATCGGCGTGCCACCGAGGCCGTTGACCATGAGCGCGACCCTGTCTCCGCTCTGGAACGGCAGATCGGCCACCACCGGGTTCAGCAGCTCGTCGACCAGGTCGTTCGCCGGCGCCATCTTCGCGCGCCGCCGTCCCGGCTCGCCGTGGATGCCGACACCGATCTCGATCTCGTCGTCGCCGAGCTCGAACAGCGGCGACCCCTTCGCCGGCGGGATGCAGGCGGTGAGCGCGAGCCCCATGGTGCGGGTGACCGAGTTCACCTTCTCGCCGATGCGGACGACCTCGTCGAGGTCGGCG
>NZ_DASWPB010000078.1:0-3623 GCF_036404185.1 Lacisediminihabitans sp.
TCGAAGGACCGGATCGCGCTCAACATGGTCAGGGTGGCCGAGGCGAGCGGGCAGCTCCGTCCCGGGGCGACGATCGTCGAATCCAGCTCCGGAAACACCGGCATCGGCCTTGCGCTTGTCGGCCGGCTGACCGGGCATCCCGTGATCATCATCCACAGCGGGTTCATCTCCGCGGAGAAGAAGGCGGTGCTGCTCGCCTACGGTGCGCGGCTCGTCGAGGCGGACTGGGAGGCCGGACCGGACGACCCGAACAACGCCCGCGCCCTCGCCGATCGTATCGCGGCGGAGACGCCGGGGGCCTGGCGCTCCGCGCAGTACGTGAACGCCGCGAATCCGGATGCGCACTACCGGACCACCGGACCGGAGATCTGGGCCCAGACCGCGGGCGCCGTCAGCCATTTCGTGGCCGGGATCGGCACGGGCGGCACCATCAGCGGCGCCGGTCGGTTCCTCGCCGAGGCCAGCGACGGTCGGGTGCGCGTGATCGGCGCCGACCCGGTCGGCTCCACCTATAGCGGCCGGCCGGCCGGCACCATCGTCGTCGACGGCGTCGGAACGCGCTGGCCGGTGGCCAACTGGCCGGAGACCTTCGACGCGGCCGTGGTGGACGACATCCGGGTGATCGACGATCGCCGGGTCTACGACACCGTGCGGCGCCTCGCCGCGGAGGAGGCGCTGCTGCTCGGGCCGTCCTCCGGGCTCGCCATCGCCGCCGCCGTCGAGGTCGCCGCGGAGGCGAACCCCGGATCGGTCGTCGTCGTCATCGCCCCGGACGGCGGAGGCAACTACCTGACCAAGGCCTTCAACGACGCCTGGCTCACCTCCGCCGGCGTGAACGCCGACGGCTTCGCCCACGGATCGTCCGACTGATGGCGCTGTTGCACTTCGGCTGGTTCCTCGGTGCCGGATTCGGCGTCCAGGGCTGGGGCGACCCCGGCTACGGGATCGGATACGACTGGAAGCAGCCATCCGTCTATCAGGATGCGGCGCGGCTGTTCGAGGCGAGCGGCCTCGATCTGCTGATCATCGAGGACGGGGTCACCGTGCCCGACACCTACGGCGGGACCGCCGAGGTGAACCTCTCGGCCGCCCGCTTCGTGCCCAAACACGACCCGCTCCCGCTCGTGCCGTATCTGCTCGCGGCGACCTCGCGCCTCGGCATCGTGCCCACCCTCTCGGCGAGCTTCTACGAGCCGTTCACCGCGGCCCGGCTGCTGGCGACGCTGCAGCACTTCGCGAACGGCCGACTCGGTTTCAACGTGGTGACCAGCGGCAGCGACATCGCCGCCCAGAACTACGGCCTCGACAAGCAGATCGACCACGATCTCCGC
This sequence comes from Lacisediminihabitans sp., assembly GCF_036404185.1. Taxonomy (GTDB): domain Bacteria; phylum Actinomycetota; class Actinomycetes; order Actinomycetales; family Microbacteriaceae; genus Lacisediminihabitans. The sequence goes on from NZ_DASWPB010000078.1 coordinate 1,332, forward strand.
TACGACCGTGCGGACGAGTGGGTCGAGGTGGTGCGCAAGCTCTGGCGCAGCTGGGAGCCGGATGCCGTGCTCGAGGACACCGCGAGCGGCGTCTTCGCCGACTTCCGCAAGGTGCACACGATCGACCACCGCGGCAGGTTCTTCCAGGTTCGCGGACCCCTCAACACCGTCCCGCTGCCCGAGGAGCCGGTCATGGTTCAGGCGGGGGCCTCCGGTCGCGGCCGGGACTTCGCCGGCAAGAACTCGGACGTCGTGCTCGCGCTGGCCTCGACCCCGGAACGGATGAAGGCCCACCGCGACGACATCCGCGCCGTGGCCGCCGCCCATGGCAGGAATCCGGACGACCTCAGGGTGCTCTTCGTCGTGAACCCGGTGATCACCGCCAACGCGGAGGAGTCCGCCGAGGTGCGCGCCCGTCGTTCCGAGCTCACCCAGGCGGCCATCGACGAACAGCTGCAGGGGGTCTCCTACCTGTCCGGCGTCGATTTCAAGGCCTTCGACCTGGACGAGCCGCTGCCCGAGCTGAGCACCAACAGCAACCAGGGAACGCTCGACAACTTCGTGAAGTCCGCGCCCGCCGGCTCGACCCTGCGGCAGATCCTCCAGGCCAGGGCGGACAAGGACGGGCTCGCGATCGTCGGCACCGCCGACGAGGTGGCCGAGCATCTCGGCGAGCTCGGCGCCGCGGTCGGAGGCGACGGCTTCCTGTTCACCGGCCAGGTGCATCCTTCCCACGTCCATCGCACCCTCGACCCGTTGGTTCCCGCGCTTCGCCGCCGGGGACTGCTGCGCACCGAGCTCGGCGACGGCGGGCTGCGCGGCAACCTCCGGGACTTCTAGGAGCCCGGATGGTCGTGCTGCTGGGGCTCGCACCCGTGACGGTCGAGCAGGTGGTCGCCGTGGCGGACGGGGAGCCGGTCGCGCTGGCGCCGGAGGCCGTCGGCCTGCTGGAGCGGTCGCGGGCGGTCGTCGAGCGGGCCGCCTCGCGCGGGGACGCCGTGTACGGACTCACGCGCAGGCTCGGCGCCGCGCGGGACGTTCCGGTCGAGCCGGGCGATCAGGCGGAATTCCAGAGACGGACCATCACCAACCATCTCGGCGGCATCGGCGAGCGGCTGTCGGAGCGCGCGGTGCGGGCGACCGTCTTCGCCCGGCTCGTCGGCTTCACCAGGGGAGGCTCCGGCGTGCGACCCGAGCTGGCGGTCGCCTACGCGTCCCTGCTCAACGACGGCGTCTATCCGGTGGTGCCGTCGCGGGGCTCCGTCGGAGCCGCCGACCTGACCCAGCTGGCCGCCATCGCCGACGTGGTCACCGGCGGCGGACGGATCGTCGTCGACGGGCTCGTGGTTCCCGGTGACCGCGGGCCGATCGAGCTGGCGCCGCACGAGGGGCTCGCGGTGCTCTCCGCCAACTCCTTCTCGATCGGGACGGGCGCGCTGCTGCTCGATGACCTGTCGAGGACGGCGGATGCCGCGGATCGCTCCGCCGCGCTCACCCTGGAGGCGGCCGGGCTGCACTCGCCGAGCGGGGCGCTCGGGCCGTTCGACCCGGCGATCCAGTCGGCGCATCCGCTGGCGGGGCAGGCGCGCTCGGCCGCGGCCATCCGCTCGCAGCTCTCCGGGAGCTTCCTCGAGGAGCCCGGTCGGGTCGCCTCCGTGCAGGACCGGCTCTCGGTGCGGACCGCGCCGCAGGTCAACGGGACGCTGCACGATGTCGTCTCCGCGCTCCGGGCCGTCCTCGAGCTCGAGCTCGACTCCCGCAGCGACAACCCGCTCGTGGACGTCGACTCCGGACGGATGATCCCGGGCGGCAACTTCCAGGCGGCCTCGCTCGCGCTGACACTGGAGTCCGCGCGGCTGGCGCTCGCCCAGGTCGCGGCGCTGAGCGAGCGGCGCATCGCCGTGCTGTCGTCCCTGCTCGCTCCGTTCCGGGCATCCGGCCGTACCCTCCTGCCCGGGCTCAGCTGGTACTCCGCCTCGGCCGCGGTCGCCGAGCTCAAGCACCTCGCGAACCCGGTCACCCTCGGCTCGACGAGTCTCTCCGGCGAGGTGGAGGACCACGCCTCGCTCGCCCCGCTCGCCCTCCGACTCACCGAGCGGTCGGTGCTTCTCACCGCGGAGGTGCTGGCCATCGAGGCGCTGCACGCGGCGGACCTGATCGGGCTGGGTCCGGATGCCCCGCTCGGCACCGCCGAGCTCGCTCGCGGCATCCTCGACGACCTGGCCGCGGCGCGCGACGTCGATGGTGCCGTGCGGGCGGCCATCCAGCGCCTCCGAGCGTAGGACGCGCCGG
>NZ_DASWPB010000079.1:0-1926 GCF_036404185.1 Lacisediminihabitans sp.
CCGGCCCGGGCGGCGGTCGGCGAGCTGGCCGCCTCGGGCGCGCTGGACGGGCTGTTCGCCAAGATCGACGGCGGCGAGCTCGACCTGACAGGCGACGGCGGGTTCGTCAACGAGCTGATCAAGGCCAGCCTCGAGCGGGGCCTGCAAGTGGAGTTGAGTGACCACCTGGGCTATGAGAAGGGCGCTCCCGACGCTGCGGCGTTCCCGAACGCCCGCAACGGCACGACCCCGAAGACGCTGGCCACCGCGGCCGGTGACGTCGACCTCGCGGTCCCGCGGGATCGTGACGGCACCTTCACCCCGCGGCTGGTCCCCAAAGGCCTGCGGCGGCTCGGCGGGCTCGACGACATGATCATCAGCCTCTACGCGGGCGGGATGACCGTGCGTGACATCGCCGACCACCTCGAAGCCACGCTCGGCACCGAGCTGTCCCACGAGACGATCAGCAACATCACCGACGCGGTCTGCGAGGAGATCCTCACCTGGCAGGCCCGCCCGCTCGATGCGCTGTACCCGGTGATCTACCTCGACGCCATCATCGTGAAGGTCCGCGACGGCGCGCACGTGCGGAACAAGGCCGCCCACATCGCCGTCGGCGTCGACATGGACGGCATCAAGCACGTGCTCGGGATCTGGCTCCAGCACACCGAGGGCGCGAAGTTCTGGGCCGGGGTGTGCGCGGACCTGGCCAACCGCGGGATCCGTGACGTCCTCATCGTGTGCTGCGACGGCCTCACCGGCCTCCCGGACGCGATCGAGGCGACCTGGCCGGCCGCGACCGTGCAGACCTGCACCGTGCACCTGATCCGAGCCTCGATGCGTTTCGTCTCCTACCAGGACAGGAAGGCCGTCGCCGCCGCGTTGAAGCCGGTCTACACGGCCGTATCGGCGCAGACGGCCGAGGAGGCGCTCGACGCCTTCGCCGCCGGAGCGTGGGGCGCCAAGTACCCCCACGCGGTCGCGACCTGGCGTGCGGCGTGGGAGCGGTTCATCCCGTTCCTGGCCTTCCCGCCCGAGCTGCGTCGGGTGATCTACACGACCAACAGCATCGAGTCGCTGAACTACCAACTCAGGAAGGTCACCAAGAACCGCGGCCACTTCCCCAACGACGACTCGGTCATCAAGCTGCTGTGGCTGGCGATCTGCAACATCGAGGACAAGCGAGCCCGTGAACGGGCCAAGGAGAAGGGACGTCCCGCCGCCGAGCGCAAGGCCGCCCCACGCCTGGTCGAAGGGCTCGTCGTAACGAACTGGAAGCAGGCCCTGGCCCAACTCGCCATCGCCTACCCCGACCGCATCAACCCCCACCTCTAACCCTAGAAATCGAGAGAAGAGGCCGATTCCTCACACAGAAAACTTGACACGCTCTCGGGGTGCTGCTGGCGTTCGGGGTCGTGCCGCCTGAGCACCATCCGCCCACAACCCTCACCACCCGGAGAACCACAGTCTGGCAGCGCCAGCCGGCCCAGCGTCGTACCCGAGGACCGTCACCGACTCACCTCACAAAGCGACGCCGTCGCCGCCCTCAGTAAAGGCCGGGGTCAGCGATACATTCAAGACCAAGACTTGGGACGAGAGGTCAAACACGTGGACTACGCACCGGCGAGGGCTTTCCTTGGACTGCACCACATCCAACTGGCGATTCCAGCGGGCGCTGAGGACCGTTGCCAAGAGTTCTGGGGAAACATCCTCGGCTTCGATGAACTGGAGAAGCCGCCTGTCCTGGCTGCGCGCGGAGGGTGCTGGTTTCGCGGAGGTGGACTTGAGGTCCACCTCGGTGTCGAGCAAGAGTTCCGCCCTGCCGCCAAAGCACATCCGGGCATCCTGATGAGCGATCTTGACTCTGTCGCCGCACGGCTGGAGGAGAACGGGGTCGAGGTGACGTGGGACGACAACTTCCCGGGGATGCGGCGCTTCTATGCCTTC
>NZ_DASWPB010000080.1:0-53759 GCF_036404185.1 Lacisediminihabitans sp.
GGCGATGATCTGGGCCGTGCGCCGCAACCCCACGGTGAACGCCCAGTGGACGGACTCGGAGATCATCGTCAAGCACTACGTGAACCTCGGCATCGCCGCGGCCACCCCGCGCGGCCTCATCGTGCCGAACATCAAGGAGGCGCAGGCGCTCCCCCTGCGCGCACTGGCCTCGGCGATCGAGCAGCTGACCATCACGGCAAGGGACGGCAAGACCCAGCCGTCGGAGCAGTCCGGCGGCACGATCACCGTGACGAACATCGGCGTCTTCGGCATGGACACCGGGACGCCGATCCTCAACCCCGGCGAGGTGGCCATCGTCGCCCTCGGGACGATCAAGCAGAAGCCCTGGGTGGTCGACGGCGAGGTGCGACCGCGCTTCGTCACCACCCTCGGCGCGAGCTTCGACCACCGGATCGTCGACGGCGACGTGGCGAGCCGATTCCTGGCGGACGTCGCGAGCGTCATCGAGGAGCCCGCGCTGCTGCTGGACTGACCGGCGGTTTCGTCCTCGGTCCGTCGCGACGCCGTTGCCGGTCGTGGATTGGCTGACGCGGGACGACGCTCGTGGCGGGAGAAACCATGTCGCGGCGGGGGTCGTGTCTCCCGCCGCGGTGGAGTTCAGCCGCCGCGAGAGGCGATTACTCCCGCCGCGACGTCGTGTCTCCCGCCGTCGCGACGGAGAGGGGCTCGTGTGACGTGCCGGTCTCGCTTGAGACTGCCATCGCCCTGACCAGCGGTTTCGTCCTCGGTCTCTCCATCGGGTAGCATTGCCGCTAAGTGATAATGATTATCACCGTCAGGTCTCCTGATACACCCTTGGATTGGATCGTGTAGCAGTGCGCGCACAAACAGTAATCGTCGGCGGAACCCTCGCCATCGGCCTCCTTCTCGCGACGGCGGGATGCTCGTCGTCGCCGGCATCCGCCGGCGGCAAGATCGTCGCCGTCGGGGCGGAGAACGAATACACCAGCGTCATCTCCCAGATCGGAGGGAAGTACGTCGAGGCGAGTTCGATCATGAGCAACCCCAACACCGATCCGCATACCTTCGAGGCCAGCGCCAAGATCGCCGCGACCGTGAGCGCGGCGAAGCTCGTCGTGCAGAACGGCCTCGGCTACGACGACTTCATGACGAAGATCGAGTCGGCATCGCCGAACTCCGACCGGGTCGTGGTGAACGCGCAGAAGGTCCTCGGCCTGCCCGACGACACCGAGAATCCACACCTCTGGTACGACCCGGCCACCATGCCCGCCGTCGGCAAGGCGATCGCCAAGGGGCTGTCGAAGATCCAGCCGGCGCACGCCTCCTATTTCGCCGCCAACCTGAAGACCTTCACCCGTTCGCTCGGCACTTGGACGGACGCGATCGCGGCCTTCAAGTCGGCGCATCCGGACGTGCCGGTGGCGACGACGGAACCGGTCGCGGACTACCTCCTGGACAGCGTGGGGGCAAACAACCTCACCCCGTGGACGTTCCAGGCGTCGATCATGAACGACACCGACCCCGCACCGCAGGACGTTGCGACCCAGGCGAGCCTGTTCACCGACAAGAAGGTGAAGGCCTTCCTGTACAACCAGCAGGTCACCGACGACATCACCACCACCTACCTGACCATGGCGAAGGACAACGGGATTCCCGTCGTCGGTGTGTATGAGACGATGCCTACCGACGGCTTTACCTACCAGACGTGGATGGAAGCCGAGCTCGACGCGCTGCAGAAGGCGGTCGTCGACGGCACCTCGACCGCAAAACTGTAAGACGATAGGCCTCATGCACAACGATTCCAGCGAGCAGGGCCAGAACACCGAAGCCCCCGACGACCTTCTGGTCGTCGGGGGTCTCGACGTCTGGCTCTCCGGCCGGCCGATCCTCCGGGACGTCGATTTCACGGTGAAGGCCGGCGAGTTCATCGGGCTGATCGGATCGAACGGCGCGGGCAAGACCACCCTCCTCCGGGTGATTCTCGGGCTGCAGCGCCCCTCGGCGGGGACGGTCACCGTCGGCGGCCGCCGACCCGGCAGGGGAGGAGAGGCCATCGGCTACCTTCCCCAGAAGGTGAGCCTCGACCCCGACCTGCCCCTTCGTGCCCGCGATGTCGTCGCACTGGGCCTCGACGGGCAGAAGCTGGGTATACCGCTCCCGTCCCGTGCGCGCCGCGAGCTGGTCGAGGAGATGCTCGAGGCGGTCGACGCCACCGCCTTCGCCGACTCCCGGGTCGGTCTCCTCTCCGGCGGCCAGCAGCAGCGGGTGCTGCTGGCTCACGCGCTGATCGGCAGGCCGCGACTGCTACTGCTCGACGAGCCGCTCGCGAATCTCGACATCCGCAGCGCGCAGGAGGTGGTCGAGCTCCTCGCGAAGCTGTCGAGGGAAAGGGGCATCGCCGTTCTGCTGTCGGCCCACGACATGAATCCCCTCCTGCCCGTCATCGATCGCATCGTCTACGTCGCCGGTGGCAGGGCCCTCAGCGGGACGACCGAGGAGGTCGTGCGGTCAGAGGTGCTCTCCGAGCTCTACGGCAGCAAGGTCGACGTGCTGCGGATCGACGGACGCGTGCTGGTGATCGCCGGCACGGAGGGCTACGACGCCCCCGGTGGCGGCCGCCCGTGAACGACATCCTCCCCTATGTCTTCGCGCCAGGCCTGTTCGAGAGCGAGCCGGTCAGGTCGGCGATCATCGTCGGCGCCCTCGTGGCCATCGTGTCTGGACTGGTCGGGGTCTTCACCGTCATGCGGAGGCAATCCTTCGCCGGGCACGCCCTGGCCGACCTCGGCGCGGTCGGCGGATCGGCCGCCTACCTGCTTGGGATCAGCCAGCTCTGGGGCTTCGTCGGCGCGGGCATCCTCGCGGCGGGGCTCATGGAGCTTGTCGGCATCAAGCGCGCCCAGGGGCGGGATGTGGCGACCGGCATCATCTTCGGGTTCGGCCTCGGCCTCACCGCCCTGTTCCTCTACTGGGACACCACCCTCGCCGGAAGCAGCAACGCCGCGGTCTCCGTGCTCTTCGGCTCTCTGTTCGTCCTCAACCCGGCGGTGATCCCGCTCGTGCTCGTGCTCAGCCTCATCGCCTGCGCGATCATCGTCCTGATCTACCGCTGGCTGCTGATCGATTCGATCAGCCAGGACCTGGCGGCCGTCAGGCACGTCCCCGTGCGGCTGACGGGCATCCTGTTCCTTGTCGCCCTCGCCCTCGCCGTCGAGCTGTCCGCGCTGACGATCGGCGCCATCCTCTCCACGGCCCTGCTCATCGGGCCGGCGGCGACGGCGTTCCGGCTGACGAAGCGGGTCGGGATGGCCGCGATCCTGGCTCCCGTCATCGGCGTGTTCTGCGCCTGGCTCGGCATCGTCGTCTCCTACGACAGCTATCACTGGTTCCATGCCGATCGGAGCTGGCCGGTGAGCTTCTGCATCGTGGCCGTCGTCTTCCTGGTGTACCTGGCCGCCGGGCTTCCGCGGGGACGCAAGGGGGTCGTCGCCCGTGTTCGCTAGCTTCATGATGAACACCTGGATCAGCGCGACCATCGTCGCGCTCATCGCCGGGATCGTCGGATTCTTCGTCGTCCTGCGCGGTTCCTCGTTCCTCGCGCACGCCTTGCCGCACGGCGCGTTCGCCGGCGCCGCGGGGGCGACGCTCATCGGAGTCAACCCGGTGCTCGGCATGGGGATCTTCGCCGTGGCCGGCGCTCTGACGGTGACGACGCTCGGGCGGCGTGGCAGGAACGACGTCGTCACCGCCCTCGCCCTGGTCGCCATGCTGGGACTCGGAGCCCTCTTCCTCAGCCTGGGCAGCCAGTATTCGGCGGAGGTCTATGCGCTGCTCTTCGGTCAGATCCTCGGAGTCAGCTCCACCCAGCTGCTCCCGATCCTCGTCCTCGGCATCGCCTGCGTGCTGGCCATCGCGATCGGTTTCCGGCCGCTCATGCTCTCCTCCGTGCTCCCCGACATGGCGGCGGCGAAGGGCATCGGCAACCAGGCGGTCGCCGTCTACTTCTCGCTCGTCGTCGCGCTGGCGACGGCGATGAGCGTGCCCGTGGTCGGCGCACTGCTCATGTTCAGTCTTCTCGTCGGGCCGCCTGCCGCCGCCCGGTCCTTCACCTCGAACCCGGGCAGGTCGATCGCCCTCTCCGTCGCCTTCGCGCTGGTGACGGTATGGGCGGCGATCGCCGCGGCCTATCTGTCCGACTGGCCGGTCGGGTTCTTCGTCACGGCGGCCAGCGCGCTGCTCTACGGGATCGGCCGCGGCTGGTTCGCCGTCCGGACGCGGTGGGCGCATGTATCCGTCCGCTGATCGTCCGTCACGCTGCCGGCGAACCGGCTGGTTTTTTGCGGGGCGGCCACCTAGCCTTGATGCCGACGAAAGGTCGCGGTACACGTGAAGCGCAACACCTGGCAGCGCGAGGCGGTTCGCGAGGCGCTCGGCACCAACGAGGGCTTCGTCAGCGCGCAGAGCCTGCATTCCAGTCTCCGGGAGGCCGGCTCCCCCATCGGACTCGCGACGGTTTATCGCGCGCTCGCGGACCTCTCCGTGGAGGGCGAGGCCGACTCGCTGCAGTCTCCGGAGGGCGAGAGCCTCTACCGCGCCTGCACGCCCGGCCAGCACCACCACCACCTCATCTGCCGCAATTGCGGGCTCACGGTGGAGATCGAGGCGGATGCCGTGGAGCGCTGGGCGCAGACAGTCGCCGCCGAGCACGGCTTCACCGAGGCCAACCACGTCGTGGACGTGTTCGGGCTGTGCGCGGACTGCACCGCGCAGGCCGCGTTCGCGCGGTCCTGACCGGATGTCCGGGCTTCCGCGCAGGGCGACGGTGGTCGTCGCATCCGTGGCGCTGCTGTTCGCCGTCACCGGCTGCGGCGCCTCGGCCCAGGACCAGTCCAAGGCCGCCGCGTGCGACGCGTTGCAGCGGTCGGTGAGCGCGGCCACGAGCGAGCTGAGCGCGAGCATGACGGACACCACCTCCGACCCGGCGAAGGCCGTCACGAGGATCGAGGCGGTCGCGACCTCCTTCGACAAGGGCCTCGGCGCGATCACCAACCCGGAGGTGAAGAAGGTGGGGGCCACCGCGGATGCGGCCCTCACGGCGATGGTGGCCCAGTTCACCTCGATGCTGGCCGATCCGGCGAAGGCGGACACGGTGACGCTCCAGGCGACCCTCGACGCCGTGGAGAGCGACTTCACGGCGGTCGGCGCGGTCTGCCCGGACTGAGCGCGCTTGCGTCGGCTCTCCGCCTTCCGTAGTATTGGACGCTGCTGGGCGTCATCTACGCTCGCCTGTGCACAGATCCCCTTTTGTTTCGTCCGGGGATCGTGTGCGCCGACAAGAGACCTTGGGTAGAGAGCCGCATCCTCGATGCGGAGCACCTCTCTACGGTAATGATGGAGGAAAGACCATGGCCGCAGTTTGCCAGGTGACCGGCGCCGTTCCCGGCTTCGGACACACCATTTCGCACTCGCACCGCCGAACGAAGCGCCGCTTCGATCCGAACGTGCAGAAGAAGACGTACTACGTGCCGTCGCTCAAGCGCACGGTCACCCTGACCCTGAGCGCCAAGGGCATCAAGGTCATCGACGCCCGGGGCATCGAATCCGTTGTCAAGGACATTCTCGGACGAGGGGTGAAGCTCTAATGGCGAAGCAGCAGGACGTTCGTCCGATCATCAAGCTCCGCTCCACCGCGGGCACCGGATACACCTACGTGACCAAGAAGAACCGTCGTAACGACCCAGACCGCCTGGTGCTGAAGAAGTACGACCCCATCGTGCGTCAGCACGTCGAATTCCGCGAGGAGCGCTAACACATGGCCAAGAAGAGCAAGATCGCCGCCAACGAGCGGCGCAAGATCGTGGTCGCCCGGTATGCGGCCAAGCGGCTCGAGCTGAAGAAGGCTCTCGTCGACCCCACCTCCACCGACGCCGAGCGCGAAGCCGCTCGTCTCGGCATCCAGAAGCTGCCGCGGAACGCCTCTCCCGTCCGCGTTCGCGGTCGCGACGCCATCGACGGACGCCCGCGCGGTTTCCTCAGCCAGTTCGGCGTTTCCCGCGTTCGTTTCCGCGATATGGCGCACCGGGGCGAATTGCCCGGTATTACCAAGTCGAGCTGGTAAATTACAGGCGGCTAGCAGGGCGCGAGCGCTGACAGCCGAATACCGACCCCGCAACAGAACTGTTCTCACGAGCAGGAATGTTTGTTCTGCAAAGCACAACGTCCGAGGAGGACTTCAATGGCTGACAAGTCACTAAACCGTACCGAGCTCGTCGCGGCAGTTGCCGCGGAGTCTGGCCTGAGCCAGGCCGCAGTGAACGGCGTCCTCGACGCCCTGTTCTCCACCCTGGCGACCTCGGTCGGCGAGGGCACCAAGGTCACGATCCCGGGCTGGCTCGCGGTCGAGCGCACCCACCGTGCCGCTCGTGCCGGTCGGAACCCGTCCACCGGTGAGGCGATCGAGATCAAGGCCGGTTACGGCGTGAAGGTCAGCGCCGGCAGCAAGCTCAAGGCCGCCGCGAAGTAACTCACATCGTTCGGGAGGGGATGTCGGCCAGAGGCAGGCATCCCCTCCCGCCGTTAAGCGCCGGTCGTTCCGCCCCGGCCGGGCTCGTTTAGGCTGGATGCCGTGCCGAGGCTCGTGAGGATCGCCGGGCCAGCCGCGCTGCTGCTGGTCGTCGGTCTCGTTTCCCTTCTCGCCGCCCTGCGCTTCGGCGGTGCCGCGGATGCCCCGCTCGTGTTCGATCCGGGTGCCGTCGTCCGCTACGGGCTCCCGGTGGCCACGATGCTCGTCAACCTCGGGGTGGCCGTCACCATCGGTTCGCTCGTCCTGGTCTGCTTCGCCCTGAGCGACAGGGAGAAGGAGTTCGTCCGCGCGCTCGACATCGCCGCAGCCGCAGCGGCCTTCTGGACCATCGCCTCGGCGGCGACCGGCTTTCTCACCTTCATGAACTACTACACGAAGCCGATCACCCTCGACTCGACCTTCGGCGCGGTGCTCGGCCAGTTCATCACGGGGGAGCAGATCGGCCAGGCCTGGCTGATCATCACCCTCGTCGCCGCGGCGGTGACGGTGCTGTGCTTCGCCGTGCGCAATCGCACCCTGCTCCTGTTCGTGACGTTGTTCTCGGGCGTCGGTCTCGTGCCCATGGCCCTTCAGGGCCATTCCGCCGACTCTGCCGGCCACGACGCCGCCGTGACCTCGCTCGGCCTCCACCTCGCCTTCGCGGCGGTCTGGCTGGGCGGCCTGCTCACCATCGTCCTCCTCCGCAGCTCCCTCGAGTCCGGACGAATCGGTCCGGTTCTCTCGCGCTATTCGAGCCTGGCGATCGTCTGCTTCATCGTCGTCGCGGCATCCGGATACGTGAATGCCGCCCTCAGGGTCGGGACCTTCGGCCAGCTGCTCACGCCGTACGGCATCCTCGTGCTCGTCAAGGTCTTCGCGCTCGGGGCGCTCGGCATCTTCGGGCTCATTCAGCGGAGATTCCTCGTGGCCAGGATGCAGAAGTCGGGGAACGGAGGCAGCCGCTTCTTCTGGGGTCTCGTCGCCGCGGAGCTCGCGTTCATGGGCATCGCCTCCGGGGTCGCCGCCGCGCTGGCGAAGACGCAGACGCCCGTCGGCACCAGCAGCACGCCGACGACCCCGGCGTGGATCCTCACCCAGGCACCGCTGCCGCCAGAGCTCACCTTCGCCAGGTACTTCACCGAGTGGAACTTCGACCTGCTCTGGATCCTCGTCGTGGGCTTCCTCGCCTTCTTCTATCTCGCCGGGGTCTGGCGACTGCGTCGGCGCGGCGACAGCTGGCCGTGGTATCGAACGGTGCTGTGGCTCGCCGGTCTCGCGCTGCTCTTCTACGTGACCTGCGGCGGGGTCAACCTCTACGAGAAGTACCTCTTCAGCGCCCACATGCTCGGCCACATGATCCTCGGCATGATGATTCCGCTGCTGCTCGTGCCGGCCGCCCCGGTCACCCTCGCCCTGCGGACGATCGCGAAGCGGACGGACGGCAGCCGGGGACCGCGCGAATGGATCATGCTGGCCACCCACTCGCGCGTGGCCGGCGTGCTCACCAATCCCGTCGTGGCTGCGGTGGTCTTCGCCGGATCGCTCTGGGCCTTCTATTACACGCCGCTGTTCAGCTGGGCGACCACCGACCACATCGGTCACACCTGGATGATCGTGCACTTCCTGATCGCCGGCTACCTCTTCATCCAGTCCATGATCGGCGTCGACCCCGTTCCGCGGCGTGCTCCCTATCCGCTCCGGCTGCTCATCCTCCTGGCGACCATGGCCTTCCACGCCTTCTTCGGCCTGTCCCTGATGACCGGAACCGGCCTGCTGCTCGCCGACTGGTACGGGGCGATGGGCCGCACCTGGGGTCCGAGTGCGATCGCCGACCAGCAGACGGGAGGCGGCATCGCCTGGAGCGTCGGCGAGATCCCGACCGTCATTCTCGCGATCGTGGTGGCCATCATGTGGAGCCGCAGCGATGCGAAGGACGCCAAGCGTCTCGACCGCAAGGCCGACCGCGACGGCGATGCCGACCTGATCGCCTACAACCGGATGCTCGCCGAGCGGGCCAGGCGCGACTAGCCCCCGACGGCCGAGGTCGTCACTCTGCTCCAGCCGGCCCCGCGCCGTCCCGCGCGCTCCGGACGAGGGGCAGGAACAGCTCGTCGAGGATGGACTCGATGCGGGCCCGGCCCACCGGTTCGAGGGTCATGAGTAGGTCGTGGCGCACCAGGTCGAACGGCATGGTGAGCACCGCGGGAGGGATCCGGCCCAGGTCGATCTCGGCGCGATCGTGAGCCCGCTGGTAGATGATCTCGGCGCGCGAGCGCGCCTGATCGCCCAGGATCCGATCGCGTCCCTGCGCGAGGGTCAGGCCGTTGCCGGCTGCGAGCCCGGAGAAGGCGGCGGTCGCGGCGACGGTGAAGAAGGCCGTGCGGATCTCGCCCATGCCGATCAGCGAGGCGAGCAGATCCCCACGCAGGCTGCCGGTGTCGGGGAGCTCCACCGGATGGCTGTTCCGGTAGTGCTCCAGGGCGGCGAGCACCAGCTCGTCCTTGTTCGCCCAGCGCCGGTAGAGCACCGCGATCCCGGTGTGCGCCCGCGCGGCGATGGACTCCATCGTCAGGCTGGTGTACCCGACCTCGACGAGTTCGTCCCACGCGGCATCGAGCAGCGCGGAGTGGAGCTGCTCGCCGCGCCGACGGCGGGCCGGCTCCGCAACGGGTGTGGTCACATCCCCATATTAGAGAGACTTGTGTTCCTTATCAAGGACGCCTAGTCTCATAAGAGAGCCATTCCACTCTTAATGAAAGCGATCAAGCCCATGACCGAGACGCGTGCGGAAGCCGAGACCAGATTGTCGCCACAGCTGCGGATGGCGGTGGTGGCGTTGATCGTCGGCGGGATCGCGGCGATCCTCGACTCGACGATGGTGACGCTGGCGATCCACACGCTGGCGGTCGATCTGCACTCCAGCGCCGACACGATCCAGTGGGTGACCACCGGCTTCCTGCTGGCGATGGCCGTCGCGATCCCGGTCACGGGGTGGGCGGAGCGTCGCTGGGGCGGCAAGCGGGTCTGGATGGCCGCGCTGCTGCTGTTCGTGGTCGCCTCTGTGCTGTGCGCGACGTCGTGGAACGATGCCAGCCTCATCGGCTTCCGGGTGCTGCAGGGCCTCGGTGCCGGGCTGATCTTCCCGCTGATGCAGACGCTCGCGGTGAGGGCGGCGGGCGGGCGGGTCAGCAGCAGGCTGATGGCGACCGTCAGCCTGCCGATCGCGCTCGGCCCCATCCTCGGTCCGGTGATCGGCGGGGTCATCCTCAACTGGTTGAGCTGGCGCTGGCTGTTTCTCGTCAACGTGCCCGTGATCGCGGTCGGGCTGCTGCTCGCCTGGCGGTTCCTGCCGAAGGACCGCCCCGAGTCCTCCGACGGGCGCCAGAGCCTGGACTGGGTCGGCCTCGCGCTGCTCGCGCCGGCACTGGCCGGCATCCTTCTCGGCCTGTCGCAGCTGTCCGAGGTCGGCGGCATCGGCCATCCGGCCGTGCTGGTGCCGCTGGTGGCCGGGATCGTCCTGCTGGTGGCGTTCGTCCTCTGGGCGTCCCGCTCCGGCGCCCGACAGCCCATCGTCGACATCCGGCTGCTGCGCCTCCGATCGCTCGGCAGCGCATCCACGGTCCTGTTCACCGCCGGGGCCACGATGTATGCCGCGATGTTCCTGCTGCCGCTCTACTTCCAGCAGCTCCGGGGCGACAGCGTGCTGGATGCCGGCCTGCTGCTCATTCCGCAGGGGATCGGCGCGCTCGCCTCGCGCTTCGTGGTCGGCGCGCTGGTGGAGCGGTTCGGCTCACGCGCCGTGACGATCGTGAGCTTCCTCCTCACCGCCGCCGCGACCGTCCCGTTCGCGCTCGCCGGACCCCATACCAGTCTCTGGTGGCTTTCGGTCGTGCTGCTGGTCAGGGGCCTCGGGATCGGCGCGGCGCTGATCCCGGCGATGTCCGTCGCCTACCAGGACATTCCGCCTGCGGACATCCCGCATGCCACCATGAACACCCGCATCACCCAGCAGGTGGGGGCCTCGTTCGGCACCGCGATCGTCGCCGTCGTCCTCCAGTCGCTCCTCGGACAGGGCGCGATCGGTGCCTTCCACGGCGCGTTCTGGTGGGCGATCGGCATCGCGGTCGTCGCGGTCATCCCCGCCATCGCACTTCCGAGCGGGAGGTCCGGCGGGGATCGCTGATCCCGCCGGACGGCGCGAGAATCGCGCCGGGCGATCGACGCGCCGACCCACACCGGCGGCAGTGCGGCTGCGACGCCCGCCCCCACCATGGCCACGATGGTGATGGCGGGAGAAAGTGGGTCACGGCGGGAGACGCGCCTCCCGCCGTGACCCACTTTTCCCGCCGCGACGGGCGGCCTCTCCCGCCGTGACGCATCATCTCCCGCCGCAGCCAGGCCAGGACGACCGTCCCGCGGGGGTTAGTCGTACTGCGCGGTGATGAGCGGGGTGCCGTCAGCTTGGAAGGTGATGAGGTAGCGCACGGTGAACGGGACGTCCTCGTCCAGTTTCGAGACGGTGCCGTCGAAGATCGACTTGACCGTCACCACGAGGTGGGCAGTGGCCGGTGTGTCCGGGACGAGCCAGCTCCCCGGCTGGTCGCCAGGGATGATCGTCACGGTCGGGTAGGTCACCATCGACCAGGTGGGATCGTCCTGGATCCGGTCGGCGATCTGTTTGCCCATCGGGCATCCGGTCGGCAGCAGCACCTTCTGGGTCACGCAGTCGGCGAGATACGTGTGCAGCTCCTTCTGCACCTCGCGCACGAAGGCCCGGTTCGCGCGCACGTCGACATCGGCGGCCACCGAGACGCCGACCCGATCGACGAGCACGGTCTTGGTGGTCGCCGTGAGGTAGGTCGACGAGTGGCCGAGGGCAACTCTGGACGGGACGAAGACGAGCAGCTTGTCCGGTCCTCCCGTGCCGGCGGGGGAGACGAGGTCGAGACCGTTCGCCGTGAACGCCGCGTCGTGCTGCGGGGTCACCTGCAGGATGCTGACCGGGCTCGTGACGAAGCGCCAGGAGGAGAAGAGGCCGAGCAGCGAGCCGGAACGCTCCACGTGGAAGGACGTGGTGCCCTTCTCGGAGCCGAAGGCATAGCCGTAGACGACCGTGTGCGTTCCGTCGCGGTTGCCCGTGTCGCTGACCAGATGGATGTCATCGAAGTGCTCGAGGGCGGCGGGGGCGGTCAGCTCATCGGTCGCCTGGTCGGAGCGGAGCACGCCGTTCGTCGCGAGCACCCCGTCCGTGTCGCCCCTGGAGAGGGTGTGCAGATAGGAGCCGACGAAGCCCTTCGCGCTGTAGAGGGTGAGATTGAGGGTCAGGACCGTGGTGACGAAGGCGGCCACGAGGATGACCAGGAGCACAAGCCACCTGACGAGTACTCTGCGCTCCATTCCCACATCCTAGGCTCCCGTCCTTTCCCCACGGCGCCCGCGCGGGCCGCGACGGATGCGCGGCCCGGGTAGATTGGGACGAGGCGTTCGGCGACATCAGGAGGGGTTTCTCGTGGGCGGTTTCCAACTCTCCGCCGAGCAGGCCGCGGTCTTCGACACGATCGAGAACACGAGGGAGAACATCTTCGTCACCGGTCGTGCGGGCACCGGCAAGTCGACACTGCTCAACCATCTCTCCTGGAACACCGACAAACAGGTGGTCATCTGCGCGCCGACCGGGGTGGCGGCCCTCAACGTCGGCGGTCAGACCATCCATTCGCTGTTCCGCCTGCCCATCGGGGTCATCGCCGACCACGAGATCGAGCAGAGCGCAGAGCTCAAGAAGCTGCTCAACACCATCGACACGCTCGTGGTCGACGAGGTCTCGATGGTCAACGCCGATCTCGTCGACGCCATCGATCGCAGTCTGCGACAGGCGAGGCAGCGGCCGCTCGAGGCCTTCGGGGGTGTGCAGGTCGTCCTGTTCGGCGACCCGTACCAGCTCGCCCCCGTTCCCGGCGACGTCGATGAGCGGGCCTACTTCGCCGACCAGTACCGGTCCATGTGGTTCTTCGACGCGAAGGTCTGGCAGGAGACGGAGCTGCGCATCTTCGAGTTGACGACCATCCATCGTCAGCACGAGGCGGAGTTCAAGTTCATGCTCAACGCCGTGCGGCACGGTCAGGTCACCGCGGAGATCGCCGCCCGCCTCAATGAGACCGGGGCGCGTCCCGCGCCGACGGACGGAACCATCACGCTGGCGACACGCAATGACACGGTCAACCGGATCAACGCCGCGGCACTGGCCCGGCTGCCGGGCAGGGTGCTCACCGCGAAGGCCGAGATCACCGGGGAGTTCGGCGGACGGGCCTATCCGGCCGACGAGTCGCTCGAGCTCAAGGTGGGGGCACGGGTGATGTTCCTCCGCAACGACAGCGGCACGGACGGCGGTCAGCGCTGGGTGAACGGCACGGTCGGCACGGTGACCAAGATCGCCTCGACGGTCTTCGTCGAGGTCGACGGCGAGGTGCACGAGGTTCAGCCGGCGATCTGGGAGAAGTTCAAATACACCTACTCGCCGACGACCAAGCAGCTCCGCAAGGACATCGTGGCGGAGTTCCAGCAGTTCCCCCTGCGGCTGGCCTGGGCGGTCACCATTCACAAGTCGCAGGGCAAGACCTACGACAGGGCCATCGTGGACCTCGGTTCCGGCACCTTCAGCGCCGGCCAGACCTACGTCGCGCTCAGCCGGCTCACGGAACTCGAGGGCCTCTACCTGAGCAGGCCGCTTCGCCCGTCGGACATCCGGGTGGATCCGGATGTGCAGCGCTTCATGAGCGGGGCCGTTGCCGTGCCAGGGATCGACGCCTGAGCGTCCCCTGCGCCTAGCGAGACCCCTCGCGGGCGAGCGCCGGCCGGTCCGTCGTCTCGGTGCCGAGGCCGACGCAGAGCAGGAACACCGCGCTGCCGAAGTGCAGGACATGGTCGACCGGCCCGAGCGCCAGCACGTTCGCGGCCGTTCCGGCGACGAAGAGGCCGAAGATCCCGAGGACGAGAAAGAAGGTCCCGGCGGTCGTGTTCGCCGTGCGCGCTCCGCGCCCGGTGAGCCCGGCGACCAGGAGCGCAACGCCCACGACGAGATGGAGGAGATCCTGGGCGAGGTTCACCTCGAGAACGCCGAACAGGAGGCCGTGCGAGGCGACGAGCAGCCCGAGCAGACCGACGGCGAGATAGACGGCGCCGACGATGGTCGCCAGCAGGCGATTGGGGGATGTTGGCACAAAATCTACGGTAGCCGGTCATCCGTCGGCGGCACCATGGGATCATGCCGATCATCCCCGATACAAAAGACTGGACCTGGGTCCTCGAAAGACCGTGCCCCGAGTGCGGCTTCGATGCCTCCGGTATCTCGGGCACCGATGTGCCCTCGATCCTCCGGGCGAACGCCGCCGCCTGGCCCGTCGTGCTCCGGCGGACGGATGTCGCGGTGCGGCCGGACGAGACCACCTGGTCCCCGCTGGAGTACGCGGCGCATGTGCGGGACGTCTTTCGCGTCTTCCATGCCCGCCTTGGCCTCATGCTCGACCAGGACGATCCGCTCTTCCCGAATTGGGACCAGGACGAGACCGCCGTCGCGGAGCGCTACAACGAGCAGGATCCGGCGGTGGTCTCCGCGGAGCTGCTGGAGTCGGCGGAGAGGCTCGCCGCCGCCTTCGGCTCCGTTCCGGACGATTCGTGGCCGCGGCCCGGTCGTCGAGGCGACGGGGCGAGCTTCACGGTGGCGACCCTGGGGAGATATCTGGTCCACGATCCGATCCACCACCTGTGGGACGTCCGGGGTTAGTCGACCAGGTGCTCCTCGAGGAAGGACGCCGTGCGCACGAAGGCCAGCTCCGCCGCGGGGACATCGGTGGTGCGCGTGACGGTCGCGTTGGCGAAGGAGTGCACGGTCCCCGGATACACAAAATCCCTCACCGGGGTGCCGTGGTCCTTGAGCCGGTCGAGGAAGGACTCCGGGTCGTCGCCGTCGCCCCACTCGTCCGTCTCGGCGAACTGGAGCAGCACGGGGCACGGGATGACACCGTGCTGATCGGCCCCGAGGGTGGCGTAGTAGGCGACCACCGCATCCGTCGCACCCCCCTGGGCGTGAAGCAGGGCGAGCCAGCCGCCGAGCGAGAAACCGACGACGCCTATCCTCTGCGAGCCCTGGGCACGCGCGGTCTCGACGATCTCGTCGAGGATCGCCAGGGCCGTCGCCACGTCCAGCCGATTCATCAGCTCGCTCGCGGTGGCCTCGTCGATGGTCGCCACACCGTCGTAGAGGTCGGGGACGACCACTCGGTAGCCTTGATGTTCGAGGCCCTTCGCGTAGTTCTCGAGCCAGGGCAGGCGTCCGTACCAGTCGTGAACGAGCACGATCAGCGGATCTCCCGGTCGCCCGTAGTACAGCGGCACTCCCGGTGACGGGATGGGAACCAGCTCCGTCATGCTCCGCCGCCTCTCGTCACCGCCCGAGGAATCGCTTCCGCCTCAACGATAACGTCGAGGAGGGGCGTGGTCGATCGACCACGCCCCTCCTGTGAACGGGGATCACGAGGTTGCGATGCCGGTTTTCACTACTGGCGGCCAGAGGCGCCGAACGATCTCCTGGAATTCGAGGTCGACCAGATGGTCGTCGGAGTACACGATGTCGGCGAATCGCTCATCGACCGGCTCTTCGATCGTCGAAGTGCAGACCTTCATCTCAATCACCGTCCTTCAGTCGTGGGAGGGATTCCCCCCGAACTCGGCAGCGCGCCGGAACGGGCGTCACGCGTCGATCTTCTGCTGCTCCTTACCCGCGTGCCGCGTGCCGCTGCTGATCTCGATCTTGCGCGGCTTGGCGTTGGCTGCGATGGGAACACGCAACGTCAGCACACCCGCGTCGTAGTGGGCCTTGACGTTCTCGGTGTCGAGAGTGTCGCCCAGAACGAGCTGACGGCTGAAGACGCCCCACGGACGTTCCGCGGTGACCGCCTCGGACGCATCGGGGAGGTTGGCGAACCTCTCCGCCTTGACGGTGAGCACGTTGCGCTCGACGTCGATGTCGATCTTGTCCTGGTCGACGCCGGGAAGATCGAGCTGGACGACGAATTCATCACCCTCTCTCCACGCGTCCATCGGCATGGAGCTCGGCCGGGTGGCCGTCCCGAAAACCTGCTGGGCGAAGCGGTCGAGCTCGCGGAACGGGTCATTACGAATCAACATTGTTAACTCCTCCAATCGGTCTCAGGTTGTTGCCGATCTGTGTCGGCTGATATAGATTTTTATAACTCCGATTCGAATCGGGTGCAAGCCGTTTTCAGCGAATCTGAAGATTGAGATTGGGGGAGAGGTGATGACAGCGAGCGCCGACGATGAGCTCGTCAGCGGCCTGTACGGCATCACCGCCGCCGCCGAGCTCGTGGGTCTCGGTGAGCAGACACTGCGGCTCTACGAGAGCCGGGGCCTGCTCACCCCCGCGCGGACGGCCGGGGGAACCCGGCGCTACTCGGAGTCGGATCTCGCCGTCCTGCGCCGGGTGACCGGCCTGCTCGAGCTCGGGCTGAACCTCGCCGGAGCGGCGATGGTGATGCGGCTGGAGTCGGAGAATGCCCGCCTGCGCGCGGAGATCGAGCGCGGGCGCCCCGGATCGGGTCTCAGGCGCGCCGGACCGCGAGTTCGGCCCTGATCGGCCAGTCTTGATCGTCGAGGATGACCTGGGCGGCCGTTCCGGTGGTCGCGTTGATGACGATCGGCGCCATGAGGTTCATCGTCGTTCCGCTCTCTCTGGGGGTGGCCACAACTAGGACAAGCGGCCGATCCGCCGTCTCCAGATCGAGCGCGAGGCGCTGCCCATCGGAGAGGCGAGGGGAGTAGTCGGCCAGATGCAGGGATGCGTCGAGCAGGAAGAGCCGCAGGCTCTCGTCGTCGAGGGATCGGAGGGAGTAGAGGCCGTCCGCCCCGTCCACCCCGTCGAGCGAGAAGTCGACAAACGGATCGAGCCCGGGGGGAGCGGCGAGGAAGCGGAGCCGCCTGCTCATCGGAGGTAGTCCATGAGCGTCGGCTGCAGGGTGCGCGAGGTGACCGCGAGCGCGGCCTGATAGCTGACCTCCTGCTGCTTGAGCTGGATCACGATCTGCGAGAGATCGACGTCCTCGACGCTGGAGCGCTGCGACTCGAGGGTGTTCGTCGTCTGCAGGTTCGTGTCCTTCGTCTTCTCGACCTGGGCCTGGCGGGCCCCGACGGCGCTCTGCTCGCCCTGGATGGCGGTCATAGCGGTGTCGATCGCCGTCAGGCGCGACCCGACGTTGACCCCGGCGCGCAGGTCAGCCGAGATGCTGTCGATCAGTGCGAAGACCGAACTGGTTCCCGTCCCGAAGACGGCGGACCCGTCGGAATCCACCCGCACGGTCTGGTTGCTGTCGATGCGTCGGAGCACGGGACTCGTGGACCCGGTGTAGTCGAGGTCCGCGGTGAAGGCGGCACCGGCATCCGAGTCGCCGGCGAAGACGGTACGACCAAGATAGGTGGTGTTCGCGGTGCTCAACAGGTCATCGCGCAGGTCGTCGAGCTCCATGGCTATCGCCTCCTTGGCGGCGGGGTTCAGCGAGCCGTCGTTGGCTCCCTGGACGGTCAGGTCCCGCACCTTGCGGAGGATGTCGGTGGCGTTGGTCAACGCGCCGTCGATGGTCGCGAGCCATCCGGTGCCGTCGTCGATGTTGCGGCCGTACTGGGTCGTCGCGCTCTGGGCCGCGCGGATGCGCAGCGAATCGGCGGTCCCGGTCGGGTCGTCGGAGGGGACACCGATCTTCTTGAGGCTCGTCGCCGTGTCCTGCATCTTCGCCAGCGCCGCGGCGCTCGCCTGCAGGTTGCGCTGCGCGTTGAGGACGCGGGTCTGGCTGGTCACACGATTGATCATGTCGTCACCTTCCGACCAGTCCGGTGTGGTTGATGAGCACATCGAGCATCTCGTCGACGGCCGTCATCAGTCGGGCGGCGCCCTGGTAGGCGGTCTGGAAGGTGACCATGCTGATGTTCTCCTCGTCGATGTCGACGGACGCGTTCGCGACCTGGGCGTCGCTCGCGGCCGATGCGGCGGAGTCGGCGAGCGATGCGCGCTGGAGGGCGCTCTTCGCCGAGACGCCGATCTTGACGACGAAGGAGGACCACATCGAGTCCGGGGAGTCGGCAGCCGTCCCGAGCTGGGCGATCGCATCGGCCGTGGTGTTGCCGAGCGCCCCCTCGCCGCTGCCCGCGACCGCGATGCCCGTGGTGTCGGTGGGCACGACGGTCAGTCCGAGAGCCGCGGGACCCGTGGACGAGATGGCGAAGAAGTCGAGGTCGGTGGCTCCGGTGCTCGTCGCGCCGGTGCGATGGACGGCGTTGACCTGGTTCGCCAGGTAGGTGGCGAAGGAGTTGAAGCCGGCCGCCGCCTCCGCGATCTCCCCGCCGGTTCCCGTCGCGTTGGCCGGGGCGAGCATCGCCAGGGAGCCGGCGATCTCGCCGGACTCGACCGCGACGGGCAGTCCCGGTCTCGTCGCCCATTCGAGGGTGACCGGCGGGGTTCCCGTCATGGTCGAGCTGCCGCTCACCGCCACGGCGTAGGAACGGTCGCCGCTGACCAGCTGGTTGCCGCCGACGAGCACGTCGACGGTCCCGTCCTGGTTGGTCTGCACGCTCGCACCGGTGAGCGCCGAGATCGATCCGAGCAGGACGCTCCGCTTGTCGAGGAGCTCGTTGGCCGACCCGCCCGCCGCCAGCGTCGACCTGATCTGCGCGTTCAGATCGGCGACCTGGGACCCGGCATCGTTGAGCTCCTGCACCATCCCGTCGAGCTTGGTGCGCACCTGGCCCCACTGATCGTTCACGGCGCTGTATCCCGCCGCGATCTGATCGGTGAGCGCCGTCGCCTTCTGCAGAAGCACGCCTCCGGCGGCGACGTCGCCCGGGCGGTTCGACACGTCCCCCCATGCCCCCCAGAAGCCCTGCAACTGGGTGGACAGGCCGTCGTCCCCCGGCTCGTTCAGGGCGGCCTGAACGGCGGTGAGAGCGTTCGAGCGAACGGCGAGGTTGCCGGAGGTCGCCGCAGTGCTGCGCACCTGCGCGTCGAGGTACTGGTCACCCAGCCGGGCGATGCCGTCGATCGACACCCCCTGGCCGACCCCGACCGAGCCGCCGGAGAACAGGCCGACCCTGGCGAGGGAACCGATGGCGCTCGTGGTGACGCGCTGACGGGTGTAGCCGTTTGTGGTGGCGTTGGTCATGTTCTGGCCGACGACGTCGAGCCCCTGGCGCGCCGCATTGAGGCCGGACGCGGCGGCGTTCAGCCCGCTGAATGTGCTCATGCTGCCTCCGTCACAGGGTGAAGTCGAACATCTGGGCACCGCTCGCCGTCGCGGTGCCGCCGGTGGAATCGTAGGTGCCGTGGGCCTTCTCGCCGTCGGCCTGGTTCTCCTGGACGAAGCGGATGGCGGTGCGCAGGTAGTGCACGTTGAGGTCGCGCAGCTCGCGGATGTGGTTCGTCAGCTCCGTGAGCGCGGCGAGGTGGGAGTCGAAGATGTCGGACCATGGCCCCTCAGGGGCATGGGAGACGAGCTCGCGCAGAGTCGCGTCCTCCGGGGCGCCCCACTCCTTCGCGACGACCGCGGACTCGATGGTGCGGGCCAGCTCGGTCTCCTTCAGCCGGTCCATGACCTGTTCGACCTCGCGGGTGGCGTACTGAAGCCAGCGCGACCTGCCAGAGGCCAGGAGGAACTGCTCCTCTTCGAGCTTGAAGGCGAGCAGGTCGAGCAGCTCACGCTCTCGCCAGAGACAGCTCGACAGCTCGTTCGCGCTCATATCAGCTCCGGATCGGTCGTCGGTCAAAACGGACGTTCCATTGGATCGTTCGGCCGACCGCATCGCCCCACCTCCGTTCGGAGAGGACTATCGGCAACGATATCTCGCGAGTAAGGAATTCGTCGAGATCGAGAGTAATGGACGTGTCCGCACAAAGGCGGACACAAAAACGGATATGTACCGTGAACTGGGGGTAGAAGATCAGAGATATTCATCAGAAACGCTGGTTGCGGGGGTGTTGCCCCCCGATAGAGTGGCACCAGATCGAGTCGTCCCAACCCGTCGTCCCGATCGCAAACGCTTCACCGTCTCCCGAAAAGTGAAAACGTTTTTCAAATAATTGAACCGTTTTGATTTCGATGACCTGCCTTCGGGCAGCCACATACAACGTGATGGGTAGACGGAGCAAGAGACGTGGACAGAGCACAGCGCAACAAGCTGGTCGTGGACAACCTCCCGCTTGTCGGGTATCTCGTTTCCGAACTCTGGGCCAGGGCGACGCACCTGTCGAGGGACGACCTCGCGTCGGCAGGAGCCCTCGCCCTGATCACCTCGGCCGATGCCTACAACGGCGAGCTCGGCATCCCGTTCGGCGCCTTCGCCAGGAAGCGCATACTCGGCGCCTTCGCCGACGAGATGCGATCGAGCGACTGGGCCGGCCGCGGCGCGCGGCGTCGGATCAAGGAGACGATGGCGGTGCAGGAGACGCTCGTCGCCGCCCTCGGGCGCACCCCGAGCATCGACGAGATCGCCTCGGCCCTCGGCGTCGACCGGGCGGAGGCGCAGGCGGGCCTGGCCGATGCCGCCAGGAGCGTTGTGCCCCTGGACGACGCGGTCACCGACATCCTCGTCGCCGATACCGCCCTCCCCGAGGACTCCCTTCTCGCCGTCGAGCGGCTCGGCTACCTCAACGCGGCGGTCGAGGCCCTTCCCGAGCGGATGCGCTCCATCGTCAGGCAGATTTACTTCGAGGATCGTTCTGTCAAGGAGATCGCCGAGGATCTCGGCATCACCCATTCCGCGGTCTCCCAGCAGCGCGCGGAGGCCATCCGACTGCTCCGCGACGGCCTCGAGACCCATTACTCGGACTCCTCCATCAAACACATCCCTCAGTCGCGGGTCTCCACGGCCGCGCGGAGCGCCTACCTCATGAACGTGGCCAACGTGGCCATGAGCACGATGTCGCATGTGGCACGGGCGTCGAGGGAAGACTCCGCCGCCTCCTGATCGCGGTTTCGCAAAAAGCTTCCGCCGCCGCCTAACGCCGAGGGTGGGGCGTGCCGATAGCTAGTGGTGTCGGACCACGGATGGGCCGACGCGAAACGACCCAATCACGGAGGAAAACACCATGGGTATGCAGGTCAACACCAACATTTCGGCACTCAACTCGTACCGGAACCTCACCAACACGCAGAACGATCTGGCGAAGTCGCTCGAGAAGCTCTCGAGCGGTCTGCGCATCAACCACGCTGCGGACGACGCGGCCGGTCTCGCCATCTCCCAGGGCCTGCAGTCCCAGGTCGGCGGCCTCACGGTCGCCAGCCGGAACGCGCAGGACGGCATCAGCGTCATCCAGACGGCTGAAGGTTCGCTCTCCGAGGTCCAGACCATCCTGCAGCGTGTTCGCGATCTCGCCGTTCAGTCGGGCAACGACTCGAACAACTCCGATTCGCGCAACGCGATCCAGACCGAGGTCACGGCGCTCACCAGCGAGCTCACGCGGATCGGGACGTCGTCGAACTTCAACGGCACCAAGCTCCTCGACGGCGCGGTCTCGCTGACGTTCCAGGTCGGTGCCGGCGGCGTCGCTGCCGACGACCAGATCGCCGTCTCGACGACCGATGTCGGCGCCATCGCCACCGCGGTCGGCGGCCTCTCGTTCGCCAGCGCGACCGATGCCCTCGCCTCGATCAACACCATCGACACGCAGATCACCGCCGTGTCGACGGCCCGGGCGAGCCTCGGTGCTCAGCAGAACCGGTTCGAGAGCGTCATCCGCAACCTCAGCGTCTCCACGGAGAACCTGACGGCGGCGAAGTCACGCATCACGGACACCGACATGGCGGCCGAGATGGTCAAGTACACCCGCTCGAACATCCTGTCCCAGGCGGGCACCGCGATGCTCGCACAGGCCAACCAGGCCAACCAGGGCGTTCTCACGCTGCTGCGCTAAGCGGTCACGACCGGCGCCCGGTGGCCACCGCGACGAGAACCAGACCTCTCGAGACGATGGCTGCCGGGCGTCAACCCCACCTGCACGATCACCCCGGCTGCCCAGAGACGGAATCTAAGGAACAGGCATGGCAATCTCCCTCGACGGTCTGTCCAGCGGGCTGGACACCACGGCCCTCATCACCACGCTCATGCAGGCGGAGGCGCAGCCGCAGACGCTGCTCAAGGCCCAGGTCACCTCGACCACGGCGGAGATCGCCGCCCTGCAGGGCCTGAACACGAAGCTCGCCTCCCTCGCCGATCTGGCCACCTCCACCGCCAAGAAGGGCGCGCTCGACCTGTATGCCGCCACCAGCAGCTCGACGGCCCTGACCGCGACGGCGGCGGCCGGCGCATCCGCCGGCGAGCTCCAGGTCGTCGTGAGCGCTCTCGCCCAGAGACAGGTCGGTGTCTCCGCCGCGATGGCGACCTGGCCGTCCCCGTCGACGCTGACGATCGTCGGCCACGACGGCACGCCGGTGGAGATCTCTCCCGCATCCTCCTCGCTCGACGACGTCGTCTCCGCGATCAACGCCGCCGGCGCCGGTGTCACCGCGACCAAGGTCGCCTCGGGCACCGACGCATCCGGCACCAAGCTCTACCGGCTTCAGCTGTCGAGCACGACGACGGGCGCGGCCTCCTCGTTCACCGTGTACCAGGGATCGGCCGCCGACGTCGCGGCGGGCACCGCCGTCGACGTGCTGGCGGCGCCGGGAAGCGCCATCATCAAGACGGCCCAGGACGCGAAGCTCACGCTCTGGGCGGGAAGCTCCGCGGAGCAGGAGATCACCTCCTCGAGCAACACCTTCACCGACCTGCTGCCCGGGGTCTCGGTGAGCGTGACCGCCACCTCGACGGATCCGATCACCGTCGCCGTCGGCCGGGACGTCCAGCAGGTGAGCGCGGTCGCGAGCAAGCTCGTGGACGCGTTGAATCAGGTCTTCTCGACGATCACGAGTCAATCGGCCGTCGCGACGACGACGGCCGCGGACGGCACCACGAGCGTGACGGCGGGGGTCTTCTCCGGCGACACCACCGTTCGCGACATCAACGACAAGGTCATCAACGCCGCCTCGGCGCCGATCGACGGCCATTCGCCGTCCGAGTACGGCATCAGCATCACCAGCAGCGGAACGCTGACCTTCGACGCCGACAAGTTCGCCGCCGCCCTCGCCGCGGATCCCGCGACCGTGAACGCCGCTCTGCAGACGATCGCCTCGCGGGTGGCGGACGTCGCCACCACCGCATCCGACAAGTACGTCGGCACCCTGACCGGCAAGATCACCGGGGATCAGTCGCAGGTGACCCGGCTCAATCAGCAGGTGGCTGACTGGGACATCCGCCTCGCCAGCCGCAAGGCGACCCTGGAGAAGACCTACTCCTCCATGGAGGTCACCCTGAGCAACCTCAAGGCCCAGCAGGCGAACCTCACCTCCCAGCTCGCAGCCCTCACCACCTCGACGGAAAGCTCATGACCATCTCCGATCTCGGCGCGCAGCGCTCCCAGTACACGACGGACGCCGTGCTGTCCGCCTCTCCCGTCCGGCTCCTCACCATGCTCTACGACCGGCTGCTGCTCGATCTCGACCGGGCGAGGATCGCCCAGCCGAGGCAGGACTGGCCGGTCGTGTCCGAGAACCTCTTGCATGCGCAGGCGATCGTCGCCGAGCTGGCCGCCTCCCTCCAGGTGGAGTCCTGGGACGGGGCGAGCTCCCTCCTGGCGCTCTACCACTACTGCCAGAGCCTGATGGTCGGGGCCAACGTCCGTCGTGAGCTCGCCGGCATCGACGAGTGCATCGAACTGCTCGAACCGATCAGGCAGGCCTGGCACGAGGCGGCCGGGCAGCTCTCTGCCGCTGTCCCGCCGGTCACCGGCCTCTCCAGGGAGCTCGGCGTTGCCTGAGTCGCCCGAGGGCGGATGGCCCGCGCTGCTCGCGGAGATGGAGGCCTGCCTCGTCGCGGCGGAGGCCGAGCCCCGGCCGGACGGATTCGCCGCGGAGCCGGTCTGGACGCCGCCCGACTCCATCGGCCCGCTGCCCGTGGAACTCGCCGAGCGGGCGCGGGCGATCGTGCGGGCGCAGGCCGCCACGATCGCACTGATCGAGGATCGTCGCAGACAGATCGGGCGGCATCTGGTGGCCCTGCGCAGCATTCCCCTGGCCGGCGACGGAGGCAGACCGAGCTATCTCGACACGATGAGTTGAATTAATTCCGTCCGACGCCTAACGCCTGCGCGCCGGCGACCGATAGCTAATGGTGAGCACGGATCGCTCGCCCAAGGGCCATGGATCGGCCATTAGTTCTCGACGAACGGATTACCGTGCTCGATTCGGTCACATCTGCGGCATTGGGAAGCGCTCTGGATGCCCTGTCGCTGCGACAGCGCACCATCGCCGACAACATCGCCAACGTCAACACCCCCGGATACCACGCCAAGAGGGTCGTCTTCGAAGACGCCCTGGCGAAGTCGGTGGCGGGCGGCGACGGGCACGTCACGGGCCAGATCGCCCGGTCGCTCGAGCCGACCCAGCTCAATGGCAACAACGTCAATCTCGACACCGAGACCCTCTCCAACGTCGACACGGTGCTGCGATACCAGTTCGCCAGCCAGGCGGCGGGCAACGAGTTCGCCGCCGTCCGGGCAGCGATCAGGAGCAACTGATGACCTTCGACGCCATCGGCATCGCCGGCACCGGCCTGACCGTCGACCGCAAGTGGCTCGACGCGGTCTCCGACAACATCGCCAACATCAACACCGTGAAGTCCACCGACGGCGAGGCGTTCCGCGCGCGGTACGTCGTCGCCAAGGAGGGAGAGGGCAATTCCGGTGTCTACGTCGCCGGGACCGCCTACGGAAGCGCGGAGGGACGGGTCGTCTACGAGCCCGATCATCCGCTCGCCGACGCGGACGGCTACGTGCGCTATCCCGACATCGACCTCGCCTCGCAGATGGGACAGCTGATCATGGCGCAGCGCAGCTATCAGGCCAACGCGGCGGTCGTCGACCGTGCCAAGGAGAGCTACCAGGCCGCCCTGCAGATCGGACGCTCCTGATGACCATCTCGCCGATCTCGGCCGTGCAAGCGGCCATGAACACGGTGGCGGCTCCGAGCGCCACCGCCTCCACGGGGGACGCGGGTTTCGCCGCCCAACTCGGCGGCGCCGTCGACGACCTGCAGCAGCTGCAGTCGACCTCGAACGACCTGGCCATCAAGGCGGTCACCGGGAGCCTGGACGACATCCATGACGCGACCATCGCGGCGACCCGCGCCCAGGTGACTCTCGAGCTCGTCGCGGCCATCCGCGACAAGGGCGTCGACGCCTTCAACGAGATCATGCGGATGCAGGCCTGATGCCTCGGCAGATCGGCTCGATCCTGCGCAGGCTCGGGGCGGGCATCCGTGAGTTCACCGTCGCTCAGCGCACGGTGGCGATCATCGGCCTGGCCGTGCTGGTGCTCGGGACCGTCGCGCTCGTCAGCTGGATGGCCAGGCCGTCGTACTCCCCGCTGTTCTCGGGGGTGAGCGCCGCCGATGCCAACAGCATCGTCGAACAGCTGCGGACCGACGGCGTCCCCTATCAGCTCGGCGACGGCGGGGCCACGATCCTGGTTCCGGAGAAGGACGTCTACGACGAGAGGCTCAAGTCGGCCGCGGCCGGACTTCCCTCCTCCAGCACGGGCGGCTACTCGCTGCTCGACAAGATGGGGGTCACCGCCTCCGAGTTCCAGCAGTCGGTCACCTACAAGCGGGCCATCGAGGGCGAGCTGGCCTCCACCATCGAGGCGATGAAGGGGGTCAAGACGGCCGCCGTGCAGCTGGCGATCCCCAAGGACACGGTCTTCGTGGAGACGAAGACCGACCCGACGGCATCCGTGTTCGTCGACGCCCAGAACGGCGTCACCCTCGACGACGATCAGGTCCAGGCCATCGTCCACCTCACCTCCGCGTCGGTCGACGGGATGAAGGCGGAGGACGTCGCCGTCATCGACTCGAAGGGCATCGTGCTCTCCGCGGCGGGAGCGGACCCGTCCGGCGGTGCGGACAAGCAGTCCTCCGAGTACGAGACGCGGGTGCGCACGGCCGTGCAGTCGATGCTCGACAAGGTCGCCGGTCCCGGCAATGCGACGGTCGTGGTGGCCGCCGATCTGAGCGGGGAGTCCGGTCAGAAGACGGAGGAGACCTACTCGACGCCGACCGATGCGCCGGCGATCAACGAATCGCTCAAGAGCGAGGTCTCCGGTACCGGCGGGGCGGATTCGTCGACCGGCGTTCTCGGCCCCGACAACATCGCGGTGCCCAGCGACGCGGCCACCGACGGCGCCTCGACCTCGCAGGAGGTCGTGAAGAACAACGCGGTCAACAAGACCACGCAGTCGACGACCATCCCGGCGGGCGAGATCAACCGGCAGACGGTGTCCGTGGCGCTCAACTCCGCGGTCGCCGGCGATCTCAACGTCACGAACATCGAGCGTCTCGTGGGCGCCGCCGCGGGCATCGACACCACGCGCGGGGACCAGCTCAGCGTGCAGGTGGTGCCGTTCAACCGGGCCGGAGCGCTGAACGCGGCCAAGGAGCTCGCCGCGGCGCAGTCCGCCGCCAACGCAGACAGGATCGCCTCGATCGTGCGGACCGGCATCTTCGTACTGGCGACGCTCATCCTGCTGCTGGTGCCGCTGATCGTCTTCGCCCGGCGTGCGCGTCGTGGCACGGAGGAGACCCTCGAGGACACCGAGTCCACCGAGCTCGCCGAGCTGCGGGCCATGCTCAACGGTCAGACGGTGCCGATGGCGCTGCCCGAGCCGCCGGCACCCCAGCCCATGGTCTACACCCAGCTCGTTCCCGAGAACGGCGACGCCGATCGACAGCGGGCGGAGATCGACGCCCTCGCGACGAAGGATCCGAAGCGCACCGCCGAGTTCCTGCGCGGCCTCATGGACGAGAGACAGTCGGTATGAACGACGCGGTGACGCTCACCGGCACCCAGAAGGTGGCCGTCGTCCTGATGAACATGGACCAGGCCCGCGCGGCGGACGTCATGAAACAGTTCACCGACGCGGAGGCGGAGGAGATCGCGGCGGAGATCATCCGCCTGCGTCGGGTCGACCGGGTCGTCTCCGACGGCGCCATCCGCGAGTTCCACGAGCTCGTCACGGCGGGCGGACGCAACTCCCACGGGGGCAAGGAGTTCGCCGCGGGTCTCCTGGAGGCGTCGTTCGGCTCCGAACGGGCGGCCAGCGTGATGAACCGGGTGGCCTCCTCGATGGCGGGCAAGGCCTTCGAGTTCCTCGACACCGCGGAGCCAGGACAGCTCATGGCGCTGCTCGATGGCGAGCTGCCGCAGACCATCGCCCTGGTCCTCGCCCATCTGAGGCCGGAGCACGCCTCGCCGGTGCTCGCCGGGCTCGACGACTCGCTGCGCACCGACGTGGCGCAGTGCATCGGGACCATGGGGACGGCGACGCCGGAGGCGGTCAGGATGGTCGCCGACACCCTCAAGGTGCGCGCGGGAGCCGTCGTCACCTCGCGCGACGCCGACGCGGTCGTCGGCGGTGTGCAGCCGCTCGTCGAGATCATCAACCGCGCCGACGTCTCGACCGAGCACGCGGTGCTCGACGGTCTGGACAGCCGCGACCCCCAGCTGGCGGAGGACGTCCGTTCGCGGATGCTCACCTTCGCCGACCTGGTCAAGCTCGACCGCCGCGACGTCCAGCTGGTGCTCAGGGGGATCGACGCGAGCGTGCTCGCCATGGCCATGAAGGGGTCTCCGGATGCGGTGATCGAGGTCATCCGTGCGAACATCTCCGAGCGCAACCGCGAGATCCTCGAGGAGGAGATCGACGTGCTCGGTCCCGTGCGGATGCGGCAGATCGAGGAGGCGAGGGCGGAGATCGTCCGCGCCGTCAGGGATCTCGAGGCCGAGGGTGTCATCACGGTCCAGCGGGGGGACGACGACGAATATGTCAGTTGAGGCCACCTTCTCGGAGATGCACTTCCCGATGCTGCACAGCACGCACGATGCGGCCAGGGAGGCCGAGGCGCGGGCATCCGGACACGCCGCCGGTTACGCGGCCGGCCTGCGGCGCGCCGAGACGGAACTGACCGAGCGCGCGGCGCGGCTGGAGGCGGACTACCAGGAGGCCAGCGGGCGGGCGCTGGCCAGGCTCGATCGGGCGGTGGAGGTGCTCGCCGCCTCCGCGCGTGCCGTGGCGGCGAGTGTCGTCCCCGTGATCGCCCAGGCACAGGATGTCCTCGCCGACTCCGCCCTCGAGCTCGCCGAGGCGATCGTCGGCGTCGAGCTCTCCGATGCGCCGAGATCCGCCGCGGCGGCCGTGAGGCGAGCCCTCGGCACCGTCGACCCGGCCCTCGTGCAGACCGTGCGGCTCAACCCGGACGATCTCGAGACACTGGACGCCGCGTGGGTCGCCGCCGCAGGGGTGGTCTTCACCGGCGATCCGGAGCTCGCCCGCGGCGACGCCATCAGCGAGCTCGAGGTGGGCTACCTGGACGCCCGCGTCTCCTCTGCGCTCGCTCGCGCGCGCGCCGCGATCGGGGGAGAGGCATCGTGACCCTCCTCCTCGGACCCCGGTTCCCGACGGCGCTGGCGACCGCCCGGCCGGAACGGGTCGGTGTCGTCTCGTCCATCGTCGGACTGGGGCTCGAGGTCGCCGGCCTCGACCTCGCGATCGGGGAGCTCGTCACGGTCGGCGACACGACGACGGTGGATGCCGTGGTGATCGCGGCGACCTCGGCGGGCATCCGCTGCATGCCGCTCGGGCGGACCACCGGCATCCGGGCCGGGGCGCCGGCCAGGCGGAAGCGGACTCCGGCGCTCGTGCCGACCGGCCCCGCCCTGTTCGGGCGGGTCGTCGACGGTCTCGGGAGGCCCATCGACGGCAAGGGGCCGCTGCATGCCGCCGCCATGGTCGAGCTCGAGGGGGAGAGTCCGTCGGCCATGAACCGCGCCAGGATCGACACGCCGCTGGAGACCGGCGTGCGGGTGCTCGACACCCTGGCCACCCTCGGCAGGGGGCAGCGGCTCGGCCTGTTCGCCGGCTCGGGCGTCGGCAAGTCGTCGCTCCTGTCCATGGTGGCCAGGGGCACCGACGCCCAGGTGTCGGTCATCGCGCTCGTCGGGGAACGCGGTCGCGAGGTCAGGGAGTTCCTCGAGGACGACCTGGGCCAGGAGGGACTCGCGCGATCGGTCGTCGTCGTCTCGACCTCCGACGAGCCGGCCATGATGCGCCTGCGCGCGGCATCCCTCGCCACCAGGATCGCCGAGTCGTTCCGCGACGACGGTGCTGACGTGATCCTCATGATGGACTCGCTGACCAGGGTCGCCATGGCCCAGCGCGAGATCGGGCTGTCCGCCGGCGAGCCCCCGGCGACCCGGGGATACCCGCCGTCGACCTTCTCGCTGCTCGCCCGGCTGCTGGAGCGCGCGGGAACCGCCGAGGTGGGCTCCGTGACGGGCATCTACACGGTTCTCGTCGACGGCGACGACCACAACGAGCCGATCGCCGACGCGGCGCGATCCTTCCTCGACGGGCACGTCGTCCTCGACCGGAAGCTCGCGGTGGCCGGCCACTTCCCGGCGATCGACGTGCTCGGATCCATCTCCAGGGTCGCCTCCCGGGTGAACGGACCGGAGCGGATGCGTCTCGCCGCGGTGCTGCGCAGAACCCTCGCCGCCCGCCGCGCGGCGCAGGACCTGCTGGATGTCGGCGCCTATCAGTCCGGCGCCAATCCTCTTGTCGACGCGGCCGTCGAGCACGAAGAGGCCATCAACGCCTTCCTCCAGCAGCGTATGGACGACCAGACGCCTGCCACGGAGTCCTGGGAACGCCTGGCCGGTCTCGCCACCGCCCTGGGGGGTGTGTGATGGCCAGGCCATTCCCCCTCGCGGCGCTGCTGCGGCTGCGGCAGATCCAGCGGGATCAGGCCGCGAGCGACTTCGCGGTCGCCGACGCCCGATACCGGGAGACCACGGCGCGGGAGCGGCAGGCGCGCACCGCCCTCGGGGCGACCTCGGCCGAGGTGGTGGACACGAGCACCCTCATCGCGGTCGCGGCCTCGCGGGCCGCCGCGCGAAGCACGCTCGCGGAGCTGACCGCGCTCGACGGTGTCCAGCTCGAGCGCCGGGAGAAGACCGCCGCGGAGTTCGCGGCCGCGAGATCGAGATCCATCGGGCTGGAGAAGCTCGAGCAGCGTCACATCGAGACGGTCGCGAGCGGGGAACTCCTCGCCGAGCAGGCCGCGCTCGACGAGGTCGCATCGACCGGGTGGCAGAGGCGGACGGGGGAGGGCGCACGATGACGCTCATCGGCCTGCTCGGCGGACGGGCGACCCCGCCCTCCTTCGGAGCGGCATCGACGGGGCGCGGGACCGCCGCTGGCTTCGGCGCCGCCCTCGCCGCCGCGCTGCCTCCGGAGACCCAGCTCTTCGCCGTGGCCGCCGCCCAGGTCGAGGCCTTCGCGGAGGCCGGCGCGGCGCTGCCCGCGGACGGTCAGGGCATCGACTCGACCGGGGCGCCCGCGCCGGCGACGACCCAGGGGGCGACATCGACCGACGTCTCGCCCGAGGATTCCGCCGATCCGGCCGATCCGGATGCGTCGGCGCTCGCCGCGCTCCTCCTGATGACGCCGGTTCCCGCGGCACCCCAGCCGCCGGTCGCTCCACCGCCGACCGGCGCATCCGTCGATCCTTTGTTCTCGGCGTCTCCGACGGCGGCCGCCGCGACCCTCCCGCCCGCTGGCCCGATCGCGGGCGCCGATCCGACGGGCGGCGATCTCGTGCCGGGAACGCCGTCGACCACCTCGCCGACCATCCCGTCGACGACGGGCGCGGGGTCCGCGCCCGTCCCGCCTCCCTGGGCTCCTCCCGCGGCCGCCATTCCGGCGGCCGGCCCTCTCCCCACCCCGGCTCAGCGGGCGCCGGCCCAGCAGACGACGATCCAGCAAACGGCGGCTCAGCAGCCCGTGGTGCAGCAGCCGACGATCGGGCAGCCCGCGCAGTCTGCCGAGGTGTCCTCGGCGGCGTCGGCGGTGGTGAGGCCACCGAGGGCTCACGGCGACGAGACGGCCCCCTCGATCCCCGCCACGATGGCGGTCGGCTCCACGACGGTCACCGCGCCGCCCGGACGGACGGAGCGCCCGACGACGGTCGCGGAGAACCCGCCGCTGGTGGCCCAGCTGGCCAAGCCGATCTTCACGCTGTCGAGCGCGGCCGGCGGAGAGCACACGCTCACGGTGAAGGTCGTCCCGGAGAACCTCGGCCCCGTGACCGTGCGGGCGCACATCGGGCCGGACGGTCTGCGGGTCGAGCTGTTCGCCCCGAGCGACCTCGGACGGGAGAGCCTCCGCTCGATCCTCCCCGACCTCAGACGCGACCTCGCCGACCAGGGATTGCCGGCGACCCTCGACCTGTCCTCGCAGAACCAGCCATCCGACCGCGGCGGCGACGGCGCGGCGCGGGAACGCATCCAGCCGGAGCGAGCGGAGCCGCACGCCCCGATCCTCGGGGGAATCACCCCGGCGGACCCGGTCGCCGGCCGGATGCCGGCGGGCGACGACTCCGCCCTCGACGTGATCGTCTGAAAGTAAAGGAAACGAGTATGACCGACCCCATCTCATCCGCCTCGTCGACCGGCCTCTACACGACCACGACGACGCGCACTCCCAAGCAGACCATGGACTCCGAGGTCTTCATGCAGCTCCTCGTCACCCAGCTGCGCAACCAGGACCCCAGCTCGCCCATGGACACCAACCAGATGATCTCGCAGACCACCCAGCTGTCGATGATGGAGGCGATGACGGAGCTCTCGGCGACGAGCACGGAGGACTTCTCCCTGCAGATGCGCATCGCCGCGGCCGGCATCGTCGGCAAGCAGGTGAGCTATCTGGACAAGGACGGGAAGTCCGTCACCGGCACCGCCAGCAGCGTCTCGTTCGCCGGCGCCGTCCCTCAGGTCACCGTCGGCGGCGTGGACGTCGCCCTCGATCTCATCTCCGGCATCACCGCATAGTCGGCCTCACCAGCACCGCTCACTCGTCACACAAAGAAAGGCAGCTCCCATGCTCCGCTCGCTCTACTCCGGCATCTCCGGGCTTCGCTCGCACCAGACCATGCTCGACGTCACCGGCAACAACATCGCCAACGTGAACACCACGGCGTTCAAGGCGTCCGCCGTGCAATTCCAGGACACCCTCTCGCAGCTGTTTTCGGGTTCCGGCGGCGCCCAGGACGGGGTCGGCGGCACCAACCCGGCCCAGGTCGGCCTCGGGGTCAGGGTCGCCGGCATCTCCACCAACTTCGCCCAGGGCTCCGCGCAGTCGACCGGCCGGGCATCCGACCTGATGATCTCGGGCGACGGCTTCTTCGTCACCCGATCCGGCGACCAGACCCAGTACACCAGGGCGGGCACGTTCGACTTCGACGGCGCCGGCAACCTGGTCGCTCCGGACGGCTCGATCGTGCAGGGCTGGTCCGCGACGGACGGCGTGATCAACGAGAGCGGCCCGCTCAGCAACATCGTGCTGCCGCGCGGGGTCATCGCTCCGGCCGTCACCACCACCTCCGCGACCTTCACCGGCAATCTGCCCCAGGAGGCCGCGGTCGGCACCGCGCTCGTCCGGGACGTCCCGGCGTACGACTCCACCGGAACATCCCGCACCGTCACTCTCACCTTCACCCGCACCGCCACCGGCTGGGACGTCGCGGGCGCCGATCCGGCGGGTCCGACGGGCACCACGGCCCTCGCATTCACCGACGGGGCCCTCACCACCGGCGGGACGTTGACGGTCGGCGGCATCGCGGTGGACCTCAGCAAGCTCACGGGCTACTCGGATCTGACCACGGTCGCCGTCTCCGACCAGAACGGCCGCGCCGCCGGGACCCTGCAGTCCTACGCGCTGTCCGCCGACGGCACCCTCGTCGGCTCGTTCAGCAACGGCACCTCCCAGGCGCTCGGTCGGGTCGTCCTCGCGACCTTCCCCAACCCCGGTGGGCTGGAGAAGGCGGGCTCGTCGTCCTACGTCGCGACCTTCAACTCCGGTGATGTGCAGATCGGTGCGCCGGGATCGGGAAGCCTCGGCAAGCTCACCAGCGGGTCGCTCGAGATGTCCAACGTCGATCTCTCCCAGGAGTTCACCAACCTCATCGTCGCGCAGCGCGGCTTCCAGGCGAACGCCCGCATCATCACCACCTCGGACGAGATGCTGGAGGAGCTGACGAACCTCAAGCGCTGACCCGGAAAAGCCGACCGACCAACGTCATTCCTATGATTGCGGTGTGGGGATGAGTCTGGTGAGCGCGCACCGCGGGGAATACGGGCTCATGCCTGCCGTCCTGGCCGCGATCGCACTGGGCCTCGGCTTTCTGTGCGGCGTTCTCTATCTGATCCTGTTCTCCGGGCAACAGAGCCACACGCTCGTGAGCTTCTTCGCGCTCGGCGCGGAGGTGTTTGCGGGACTCCTCGGCGCGTTTGTTGGTGGAGTGGCCGCGGGCGGGGCCGCGTTGGGCCACTACGTCATGAGCCGGCTTGGCCGCGGGTCGGTGCTTTCTCGCAGCCTCGGTGTGGCGCTCGGTTCCGGGCTGGTGGTCGTCCTGGTCCTCGATCTCGTGCTTCTGCCGGGGTCGATCGGCGCCGGCGGGGAGGGCAGCTCCCCGTCGTTTCTCGAATTTGACTCCGTGGCCTTCGTCATCGTTGCGGGAACCAGCGCGCTCGCTTTTGGTCTTGGCCTTGCGTGGAGGAGGACACACCCGAAGGCGGCGGCGCCGGCCACCTGACGCCGATGTCTGTCAGGGATTGCCCTCACGGCCCTGTTCGCCGCGCGTCGTCTCTCGCGACCACCCGCTGCCGTCCAGGTCATAGACGATCCGGGTATGCCTGCGGTCGGGAGAGCCCTGCCAGAACTCGATCCGGGTCGGTTGGATCCGCCACAGCACCCAGTCTCCCGCCGCTATCGTCGCCCGGGCCGCGGGTGAACGAGCTGCCAGATCGGCATCGCTCTCCGCCCGGGACGCCTCCTCTACGGGGCCACGCACCCGCACCGCGCGAGCGAGCGGCTGCCACCAGAAATTCAGCGCGGCGGCAGGATGCGATACGAGCTGCCCGCCCTTCCGGGAAGAGCGTTGACCCGCGACAGCCCATCCCCGTTCGCTCACGTCTTTGAGGAGGAGGGTGCGCGCGTCCGGCAGGCCGTCGGCGTCCACCGTGGCGAGGGTGGTGGCCTGCGGTTCGGGAACCTGCGCGCGCGCGGCGTCACCGATCCAGGTCAGAAACAACTCGACGGGATCGTCCGGTAGTGCCCCAAGGTCGAGCCGTGGCGGTGTGCCGAGAAGGGATGGCTGTGCTCGGAGCCAGTCGGCGACAGTGCTTGCGTCCATGCCGTCATCATGCCGCCGCCCCGTCCTGACGATCCGAGACACGCCAAGGGCGGGCTACGACCGCGAGGCCTTGCGCCCAGATGCCTTACCGGCCGAGCCCGGCTGCCGATAGTCCCCCGTAGCGGTCCAGGACGGGCCGATTCGGCTCAGCAGGGATGCGCTCATGATCGTTCTCACACGACTGAACGACAGTCAGTTCGCGATCAACCCCGACCTGATCGAGCGCATCCACTCCAATCCGGACACGACGCTCGTGATGGTGGACGGCGCCAAGTACATCGTCACCGAGTCGATGGCCGAGGTGATCGATCGGATCAGCCGTTATCGGGCGACCGTGATCGCCCTCACCAGGGAGATCTCGGAGAACGGCCCGGTTCCCGGTCCGCGGATCCTCGGCCTGGTCGACGATCCCCCGCACACGACTTCACCGCGACAGAGGAACGTCTGATGGATCCCGCGACCCTGATCGGCATGGCCATCGCCTTCGGCGCGCTCGTCGGCACGCTCGCGATGGAGGGCTCCACCATCTCGGCGATCCTGCTGCCCGCGCCGATGCTGCTCGTCTTCGTCGCGACCATCGCCGTCGGCATCGCGAGCGGGACCATCCGCGACCTGATGCTCGCGGTGAAGGCGCTTCCTCGCGCCTTCGTCGGGAAGCCCCCGAAGCCGCACGAGACCATCGACCAGGTCGTGGCGTTCGCGGAGAAGGCGCGTCGGGAGGGTCTGCTCTCGCTCGAGCAGGAGGCGGACAACGAGGCGGACCCCTTCCTCAAGAAGGCTCTGCAGAACATCGCGGACGGAACGGACGGCGAGGAGCTGCGCAACCTGCTCGAGGACGAGATCGCCACCCGCACGGCATCCGATCGTGTCGCGGGGAAGTTCTTCACGACCCTGGGCGGCTTCGCCCCGACCGTCGGGATCATCGGCACCGTCGTCTCGCTCACCCACGTGCTCGAGAACCTGTCGACGCCCGGCAAGCTCGGACCGCTCATCGCGGCCGCCTTCGTTGCGACCCTGTGGGGCCTGCTCTCCGCCAACTTCCTCTGGCTGCCGATCGGCTCGCGCCTGCGCAGGCTCTCCGACCTCGAGGCGCAGCGGATGACCCTGCTCATGGAGGGGGTGCTCGCCGTGCAGGCGGGCAGCCAACCGCGGCTGCTCGGCGAGCGGCTGCGTGCGATGGTGCCCGCGAACGCGCTGCCGAAGCTGTCGAAGGCCGCGTGATGGGGCCTCGACGCCGCCGGAGGGAGGACGACGAGGAGCCGGAGCGGGACGAGCGCTGGATGGCCTCGTACATGGACATGGTCACCGTGCTCATGTGCATGTTCATCGTGCTGTTCGCGATGTCGACGGTGGACGCGCATAAGTTCGACCAGCTGCGCAACTCCCTCGCCACCGGTTTCGGAGTCGAGGACGTCGGGAAGATCGACACCGCGAAGGGGACGGTCGTGCCGCCGAGCCAGGTCGACAAGGATGCGCAGGGCTTCGATCCGGGGGAGGCGGCGCTCGCGGAGGTGCAGACCCTCGAGGATCTGGAGCAGAGGCTGAGCGCCGCGCTCGCGGCCCAGGGGCTCGCCTCGAGCGTCCAGTATCAGGTCGACGAGCGGGGGCTCACCGTGCGGCTCGTCGACGGCCAGACCTTCTTCGAGACGAACAGCACCACCCTGGTCGGGATGGCGACCAGGGTGCTCGACACCATATCTCCCATCCTCGCCGCGACCCCGAACGACATCTCGGTGGAGGGGCACGCCGACTATCGGCAGTCCCAGGCGCCGTATCCCACCAACTGGGAGCTGTCGTCCGGCCGCGCCGTGCAGGTCCTGCGCCGCATGGTCGAGTTCGGCGGGGTCAGCGACCGGAAGATCGGCGCGGTCGGGTACGGGTCGTCGAGGCCGCTCACCGACGGGAGCAGCCCGGAGGCGCTCGCCCAGAATCGCCGGGTCGACATCGTGGTGCTGTCGAACGCGCCGGAGTCCGTGCGCGCGCTCATCCCGGACGTCGTCAGCGGGAAGCTCGTCGTCCCGCAGAAAAAAATCCTGGATTTCGTCTTACCGAAGGGACCGCCCAGCCGATAGTCCACTTCGTGACAGGTCTGGAACACACGGTGATCGGCGTGCCCGGGAGGACGGCCGCGACGATCGAGCGGTACGACTTCCGTCGGCCGACCACGCTCGCGCGTGAGCACGCCAGGGTGCTCGAGCTCGCGTTCGAGACCTTCGCGCGCCAGTGGGGCACCCAGCTCACGGCGAAGGTGCGCGTGGTCTCGCAGGTCGGCTGCGAGCAGGTCGTCATGCAGACCTACGACGAATACGCGGCGAGCCTGCCGCTCAGCACGGCCATGGTGCTCTGCACGATCGAGGGCTCCGAGGCGAAGGCCGTCATCCAGCTCCCCACGTCCGCGGCGCTCACCTGGGTGTCCTACATGCTCGGCAGCACCCACGCCCAGTTTCCTCCGGAGCGCAAGTTCACCCAGATCGAGCAGGCCCTGGTCCGCGGCCTCTTCGAGGACTCGCTCGACGACCTGCGGTATTCGCTCGGCTCCCTCCTGGTGGATGCGATCAGCGTCGACGCGATCCAGTACAACTCCCAGTTCGCCCAGGCTGCCGCGACCTCCGATCTCATGATCGTCGCGTCGTTCGCGATCCGGGTGGGCGACAGCTCGACGAACGCCAC
The DNA here is from genome assembly GCF_036404185.1 of Lacisediminihabitans sp. GTDB lineage: Bacteria > Actinomycetota > Actinomycetes > Actinomycetales > Microbacteriaceae > Lacisediminihabitans. The sequence goes on from NZ_DASWPB010000080.1 coordinate 36,607, forward strand.
CCTCGCGCTTCCCGCCGAGGTGCTGCTCCGCCAGCTGGGCGAGCGGAACCCGACCAGCAGCACGGCGAACGCGGCCGGTCTCGTGACGGCCCAACTGGCCAGGGTGCCCGTCGACGTCGCCCTGCAGTTCGCGCCGGCGACCGTGCGCCCGGGGGAGGTCCTGGGGCTCGCCGTCGGAGACCTGCTGCGCATCCCCCATCCCCAGCATCGCCCGCTCGACGTCACCGTCGACGGCCAGTCCCTCGCTCGCGCGGCGGTCGGATCCAACGGATCCCGCCTCGCCTGCGTCATCGTCACCACCGAGGAGAACCAGTGAACGAGAACCGCGAATCCGAGATGCTGGCGGCCGCTGCGGACGCGCTCGCCGCCCTGCTGCCGAGCGCGGAGTCGCTGACGGCCGGTCCGCGACAGCGGCCCGCCGACGGGATCATCCCGCCCGACGAGGAGACGGTCTCCGCCGGCCTGTCGACCGCCGTCGTCGCCTCCTTCGTCGGCGAGGTCTCGGTCGACCTGGCCGTCGTGCTCGGCGACACGGAGACGATCCTGCCGGCCGCCGGGAGCGAGCCGTCTCAGGTCTCCCTGGCCGACGTCCTTCGACCAGCACTGAACGCCGCCGCGGCGGAGCTCGGGACGGGCGTGCTCGGCGAGGTCCGGGTGGAGGACGCCTCCGCCCTCTTCGACGACGAGGAGACGGCGATCTTCGCGCTGTCGACCGATGGCCGGGTGGCCGGATGGTTCGGCGCGCGCCTCCGCCGGAACGGCGTGGTCGCCGGGGCGCACCCGATCAGCCAGGAGGCGATGATCGGCAAGCTGGGGCGCATCAACAACGTCGAGATGACCCTCACCGTCGAGATCGGGCGGACGCGGATGGCCGTCAGGGACGTCCTCGCGCTGGAACCGGGGGCGGTGATCGAGCTCGACCGCTCCGCCGGCGCACCGGCCGATGTCCTGCTCAACGGCCGGATCATCGCCCACGGCGAGATCGTTGTGGTCGACCAGGACTACGCCGTGCGGATCACCAAGATCCTCGATGTCGCGGAGGGCCTCGTCTAGGTGGACACCATCTTCGTCGTTCTGCGGGTCATCCTCTCCCTGGCGGTCATCGTCGGGCTGCTCTGGATCGTGCAGCGGCGGGTCACGAGGGGGACGAAGGCGGGGCGTTCGGCGAAGCTCGTGAACGTCGTCACCAGGCAGGGCATCGCCCAGAAGGCCTCCGTCGTGGTCGTCGACGTCGAGGGCGTGCGCTACGTGCTCGGCGTCACCGAGCACTCGGTGACCGCGCTGAACATCGTGGGGCTCGCGCCCGATCCTCCCGAGGAACACGACGCAGGCGCCGGTGTCCGGGAGGACAGCGCCGCGGCCTTCGGTGCGATCCTCGAGGACACGAGGACCGGCCCCGCGCATCTGTCCGTCTCGCGGGCCGAGCTCAGGACGCGCCGGGCACCGACGGGCCCGCTCGACGGCTCGATCGTGTCGCCCGCCACCTGGAGACGTGCGGCCGCCGCCCTGCGTCAGGGGAGATGACGAACCTCATGCCCCTCCGGCTGCGATCGTTCTGGCGCTCTGCGACGATCGTCGGCCTCGTGCTCGGCGTCGTGCTCCTGTTCGTGGTGCTTCCGGCCTCGGTCGCACACGCGGCGGGTGTGCCGACGCCGACCCCCACCGACCCCGCGACGCCGAGCGACGGCTTCTCCGTGGACATCAACGGCCCGGACGGCAGCCCGTCGTCCGCGGTCGTCGCGCTGGTGGGCATCACCCTGCTGTCGGTCGCCCCGGCGCTGCTGCTCATGATGACCTCGTTCACCAAGATCTTCGTCGTGCTGGCGATGGCGAGGAACGCGCTCGGCCTGCAGTCCATCCCGCCGAACCAGGTCATCGCGGGACTCGCGCTCTTCCTCTCGCTGTTCATCATGTCGCCCGTGCTCAGCGACATCAACGTCCACGCCCTTCAGCCCTATCTCGCCGGGCACATCGACTTCACGGCGGCCGTCAACGCCGGCTCGGAGCCGCTCAGGCACTTCATGCTCGCCCACACCCGCCAGGAGGATCTCGCCCTGATGACGAGGGCGGCGGGTCAGGCCAACCCCAAGGACCCGTCCTCGGTGTCGCTGCTCACCCTGGTGCCCGCGTTCATGATCTCCGAACTGCGCGCGGCCTTCATCATCGGGTTCGTCATCTTCGTCCCCTTCCTCGTGATCGACCTCGTCGTCTCGGCCGCCCTCATGTCGATGGGCATGATGATGCTGCCACCGGTCATGATCTCGCTGCCGTTCAAGATCCTCCTGTTCGTCCTCGTCGACGGCTGGGGGCTCATCATCACCGCCCTCGTGACCAGCTATCGGGGGGGCTGATGGATCCCAGCGCCGTTCTCGACATCGGGCTGCAGGGGCTGCTGATCGCCGCCAAGCTGTCGGCGCCGATCCTCGTGACCGCCCTCGTGGTGGGCTTCGCCATCTCCCTCCTGCAGTCGATCACCCAGATCCAGGAGGTGACGCTGTCGTTCGTTCCCAAGGCGATCGCCGTCTGCCTCGCGCTGCTCATCTGCGGGCAATGGATGATCTCCGAGATGGTGACCTTCACCAACGCCCTGTTCGACAAGATCCCCTCGTTGCTCGGGGGTGGCTGAGGTGTCGTTCGCCCTGGACTTCTCGGCGATCGAGGCGGTGATGCTCGCTTCGGTGCGCATGGTGGCCTTCCTGGTGATCGCGCCGCCGTTCTCGCACAACGCCTTCCCGCTGCGCATCAAGGCCATGCTCGGGCTCGGGCTGGCGCTCGCCGTCGCCCCGAAGGTGACCGCGGGCTACGTCTCGCCGGACACCGGTGGATTCGTCGTCTCCCTGGTCCAGGAGATCGTCACGGGGGCGGTGCTCGGCTTCCTCGTCTCTCTCGTCTTCTCCGCCATCCAGTCCGCGGGCAACCTCATCGACCTGTTCGGCGGTTTCCAGCTCGCGCAGGCCTTCGATCCCCAGTCCATGGTCAACGGCGCCCAGTTCGCCCGGCTGTTCCAGATGACCGCCATCGCCCTGTTGTTCGCCTCCGACGGCTACCAGCTCGTGATCGGCGGGTTGACGCGGACCTTCACCGCCCTGCCCCTCGGCGGGGCGCTGCGGCTGGCCGAGCCGGTCCGCGCCCTCACCGACGCGCTCGGCCAGATGCTCGTGGCCGCGCTGCAGATCGCCGGCCCGCTCATCGTCGTGCTCTTCCTGGCGGATGCCGGTCTCGGTCTGGTCACCAGGGTCGCGCCCGCCCTCAACGCCTTCGCGCTCGGCTTCCCGCTCAAGATCCTCATTACTCTCACCCTCGGCTCCATCGTCTTCGTCGTGATGCCCCGGATCGTGGAGTCGGTCACCGGCAACTCGATCACCCAGCTGCTGGGGGTGGGCTAGGTGGCCGATTCCGGGGAGAAGACCGAGAAGGCCACCGAGAAGCGCCTCAAGGAGGTGCGCGGGAAGGGACAGCTCTCCCGCTCGCAGGACCTGACGGCGTGGGTGGGGGTCGGCGCCGCGGCCGTGATGATCCCCACGACGATCTCCGCGGGAACGGCCGCCGCCACGGCGCAGTTCCTCCGCATCGGCGACCTCGTGACCGACCCCGATCCGCAGGCGGCCGTGCGCCTGCTCGGAGACTCCCTGTCCTCGATCGGCTCGACGATGCTGCCGATGCTCGTGGCCGTGGCCGTCGCCGTTCTCGGGGCCGCCGCGCTGCAGGGCGGGATCCACTTCAGGAGGCTGAGCGGGAAATTCGACCAGTTCAATCCGCTCACGGGGCTCAAACGCACCTTCGGCATGGATGCGCTCTGGCAGGGCGCGAAGGCGCTGCTCAAGACGGTCGTGGTCGGGGTCGTGCTGTTCGCGGTCATCCAGGGCCTCATGCCGGTGCTGATGGAGGCGGGAGGCCTCCCCGCCTCCGAGCTCATCGCCGTCGCCGGCCGTGGGGCCGGCTCCCTGCTGGAGTCCGCGGTCGCGGCCGGGCTGGTGCTCGCCGCCCTCGACGTCTTCGTGGTCATGCGCCGCAACCGCAGCAAGACCCGGATGACGAAGAAGGAGGTCAAGGACGAGAACAAGAACTCGGAGGGCGACCCGCTCGTCAAGTCGCACCGCCGATCGCGTCAGCTGGCCATGAGCCGCAACCGGATGATGGCCGCCATCGCCGATGCCGACGTCGTCGTCGTCAACCCGACCCACTTCGCGATCGCGCTCCGGTACGAGCCGGGCAAGTCGGCCCCGCGGGTCGTCGCCAAGGGTGCGGGCACGGTCGCGGCCAGGATCCGCGAGCGCGCCGAGGCCGACCGGGTGCCGATCGTCAAGGACATCCCGCTCGCCAGGGCGCTCCATGCCGAGTGCGATCTCGGCCAGGAGATCCCCGTGGAGCTCTACAACGCCGTCGCCAAGGTGCTCGCCTTCGTCCTCGCCCTCAAGGCCCGCGGGGCGGCATCCGGCATCCACACCATGACGTCATTCACACCGGCATACGGAGGCACCTGATATGAAGAACCGCAACTTCGCGAAACTGGCCGTTCCCGTCGGCGTCGTGGGCATCGTGCTGCTCCTGGTGGTGCCCGTGCCGGCGTTCGTCCTCGACCTGCTCATCATCGTGAACATCCTGCTCGCGCTGGTGATCCTGCTCACCACGATGTTCGTGAAGAAACCACTGGACTTCTCCGTGTTCCCGTCGCTGCTGCTCGTGGCCACGCTGTTCCGGCTCGGGCTGAACGTGGCGTCGACCAGGCTCGTGCTCGGCCAGGGCTACGCGGGCGACGTCATCGGCGCCTTCGGCCACGTCGCGGTCGGCGGGTCGATCATCATCGGGGCGGTCATCTTCCTCATCCTCGTCGTCATCCAGTTCGTGGTGGTCACGAAGGGCGCCGAGCGGGTCGCCGAGGTCGGCGCCCGCTTCACCCTCGACGCGATGCCGGGCAAGCAGATGGCCATCGACGCCGACCTGAACGCCGGGCTCATCACCGACATCCAGGCCCGCGAGCGCCGGGTGGGCGTCTCGGCCGAGGCGGACTTCTATGGTGCGATGGACGGCGCATCCAAGTTCGTCAAGGGCGACGCGATCGCCGGCATCGTGATCATCCTCATCAACATCGTCGGCGGCATCGCCATCGGCATGATCCAGAACGGGCTGTCCATCGGGGACGCGGTGAACAAGTACACCCTGCTCACCATCGGGGACGGCCTGGTCTCGCAGATCCCCGCGCTGCTGATGGCCGTCTCCACCGGCATGATCGTGACCCGCTCCAACGCGGAGTCCGACATGGGCACGACCGCATCCACGCAGCTCACCCAGTCGCGCACCGCGCTCATCATCGCCGGCTGCGCGGCCCTGCTCATGGCCTTCATCCCGGGGATGCCCATCATCCCGTTCGCGATCGTGGGGATCGCCCTCATCGTGCTCGCGCAGCGGGTCAAGGCGAGGGCCGCCGTCGCCGCGCAGCGGGCGGAGCAGGAGACCGTCGCCGGGGGCGATCCGGCGCAGTCCGTCACGGCAGAGCAGCTCATGGACCAGATGCGCGTCCACGCCCTCGAGATCCTGCTCGCGTCCGATCTCGTGGACATCGTCTCCGACGCCTCCGACGACCTGCTCTCCCGGGTGCGCTCGCTGCGCCGCAAGATCGCCATGGATCTCGGCATCGTGGTCCCTCCCGTGCGGACCCGCGACAGCGTCGAGCTGCCCTCCGCGACCTACGTGATCAGGATCGCGGGGGTGGAGGCGGGCAGGGGCATCGCGCCGCGGGGACGGGTGCTCGCGCTGGGCGACGGTCTCGATTCGCTTCCTGGCGTCGAGACCGTCGAGCCGGTGTTCGGCCTCGCGGGCAAGTGGGTGCCGAGCGAGCTGCGTCACAGCGCGGAGATGACCGGTGCGACCGTGATCGATCGGGTCTCTGTCGTCGTCACGCACCTGTCGTCGATCGTCACGAACAACGCGGCGCGGCTGCTCACCAGAGAGGATGTCCGGGTGCTCACCGAGGGGGTGCGCGAGGTCAGCCCGGCGGCGGTGGAGGAGCTGGTCCCTGGCCTGCTCGGTCTCGCGGAGGTGCAGCGGGTGCTGCAGGGGCTGCTGCTCGAGAAGGTGCCCATCAACGACCTTCCCCGCATCTACGAGGCGCTGTCGTTGCGGGCCAAGGTCTCGCCGGAGCCGGAGGGGCTGATCGAGGCCGCCCGTCTCGCCCTCGGCCCCGCGCTCTCCTCGCGCCACCTCGACGACCGCACGCTCAGGGTCATCATGTTCGATCCCCTGCTCGAGCAGTCGATGCTCGAGGGGCTCCGTCCCTCCGAGCAGGGCACGCAGATCCTGCTGGGTCAGACGGAGCTCGAGGGGCTGCTCGGCTCGGTGCGCGATGTCGTCGCAACGGTCCAGGAGTCCGGACGGTCGGCGGTGCTGGTGTGCGCTCCCGCCCTGCGGCCCGCCGTCCGCCGCCTCGTCTCCTCGCAGCCGGACGGCCTGCCGGTGCTGTCCTACCAGGAGGTCACGTCGGCGAACGCGAACATCGAGACGGTGGGGGTGGTCCGGCGTGCCGAGTCGATTTCTGCTTGAGGGCCTCTCCGTGAAGGCGCTCGAGGCCCGGGTGATCGCGGAATACGGTCCGACCGCGACGATCGTCTCGATCACACCGGTCACCTCCGGCGGCCTCTGGGGATTCTTCGCCAAACGCCACTACGAGGCGACGGTCGATGTCCCCGACCACGGGGACGAGCAGCAGCGTCCCGGCCCGCCGATCTGGGGCGGCATCGGCCGCCTGCTCGACGGCGCCGACCGGGTCGAGGCGCTGTCGTTCGCGGACGACGTCCCGATCCTCTCGACCAGTTCCGTCGATTTCGACTCGATCATGGCGGAGCTCAGCTACCAGACCGCCGTGCCGGTCCCGGCCCCGGATCGGCCAACCGTCTCCCCCCGACCGCCCCTCCTGGGCCCCGGCGATCTGGTCGCGCTCGTCGGACTGGGCGACGACCCGGTGGACGTCACGAGGTCGATGGCGAAGGCATCCGGCCTGCGCTCGGTCGCGGTCGCGGGGGTCGCCGGCGGCCACGGGCTTCCCCGGCTGTCCGACCGGAGGGGGGTGCTCGCCGCGCGTGCGGCCGCGGTCGGGCGCGAGCAGAGCCTGCTCGTGGCCCTCGGGCTCCCGCGGTCGGGACTCGACGGGGAGGGCGTCCTCACGCTGCGACACCTCGAACCCGACCAGGTCTGGGTGGTCGTGGATGCCGGCCGCAAGCCGGAGGACACGGCCAGGTGGGTGCGCGCCGTCCAGGCGGTCGTGCCGATCGACGCCGTGGCGCTGATCGCCACCGAGTCCACGGCGACGCCGAGGACGGTGCACGACCTCGGCTTGCAGGTGGGCTGGACCGACGAGCTGTCGATAGGCTGACCGGATGCTGGTGTTGACGCGCAAGGTGGGCGAGCGAATCGTGATCGGCGACGACATCGTCGTCACCATCCTCGATGTCCGCGGCGACGGGGTGCGCATCGGCATCGACGCGCCGCGGGGCGTCAGGATCCAGCGCGAAGAGGTGTTGCAGGCGGTCGCCGAGGCGAACCTCGCGGCCAGCCGGAGCGACGCCTCGGCCGAGGCGCGCATCCGCTCCGACCTCGGCGCCTCCTCCGACTGACCCCGCTTCGATCGCCGGTCAGTGGGCCGCCGATCAGTATGCCGTCCAGGTCGCCCCGTTGGCCCTGGCCATCGCATCCGCGTTCTTCTCCATCGCGAGCACGCTTCCGAAGTGGGCGACGGTCTGGGCGTATCCGCCGTAGGTGCGTGACTGGATGATGTGCATGTACTCGTGGATGGCGACGCTGGCCACGCGGTCGGCGGGGATGATGCTGAGCTGCAGGTAGATGACCCTCCTGTTGAGGTCCGTCGCCGCGTAATGGCCCTGGGACTGCCCGGAGTTGTAGACCACGTTCGAGAAGCCGAACCGCGCGAACGTCGCCTGGGCGATCGCGAGCTTGTCGCCGCTCGCCGCCGGGGCGCTCACCGGAGCGCTCGTCGTCGTCCGCGACGCGGCTCTCGGCGCGTGGGCCCGTGCGGCGGCTCGTGCCGCGGCCTGGGCGGCGGCCTGCTGGGCCGCCTGCTCCGCGGCGGCGCGGGCGGCCGCCTCGGCCGCCGCCTTCGCCGCGGCGATGCGGGCCTGCTCCGCCTGCCACGCGGCGACCGCGGTGGTGATCGTGGTGGTGTTGGCGTTGAGAGTGATCCGGTCCGCGACGGCCTGCTTGTAGGCCTTCTCCGCCGCCGTCTGATACCGCTTCGGCGGCGGGGTCCCCTTGGCCGTGCTGCGGGCTACGGCGGTGCGAGCGGTGTCGATGGCGTGCTCGAGCCTCGTCTCGGAGGCGTAGGCCTTCGCCGCGGCCGCCGACGCCGTGCTGAGCACGGCCGGATCCAGCACCTTGCCCGCCGAGGCGGCGACCAGGGTGTCGATCGCCTTGGCGTCGGTGTCGATGTGAGCGATGAGCAGCTGCTCGTCGAGCAGCTGTTGGGTGGTCTTCTCGGCCAGCTGGCGGTTCGCCGTGGTCGATTCAGCGCCGTGCTGGTTCAGTATCGCGCCGCTGGAGAACACTCCAGCGGCGCCGATGGCGATCCAGGTGATGACGCGGACGGTCAGTGCGGTTCGTAGAGGTCTCATGACCTGAACAATCGACAGCCGCACGCCCGCGGTTACACGGCGACGGTTCGATGTCGGAGGGGCATCGGCCGCGCACGGGGCGACATCCGCTCGAGATCACGGACCGGCACGAAGAGCGAGACTTTCTAGATCAAGCTGAGGGTTTTGACCGGCGTGATCTGAAATGTTGTTTGAAGGAGCGAATCGCGCGGCTCTGACATTCTCTTGAGAGCTTCGCCAGCGCTGTCGTATGTCGACTAGGCCCAGTGCCTTGTGTCCATAATCCTGCACTCCTTGGGAAGGCAAGAGGGGCGGGAGTCGCCGCTCACCGGTTTCCCGGGATCATCCTTCGTCCACGGCTCGCCGACGAAGAGGCGCGCAAGCGCCAGCCTCGGAACGATGCCTAGAACCTTCGCGCCGCGAACGGGGGATGGTGTCGCCGTCGCGTTATGCCCTAGCGTTCAGCTATCCAACGCAAAGGTTTCCTCATGCCCGAAATCACTCCCGACACCTCCGCCAACGCCGATTCGACAGCAGAGCCGTCGCCGACAATCGCCGTGCAGGCCGGTTGGTATCCCACTCCGGATGGTGAACAGCGCTATTGGGACGGTTCTGCCTGGACCAACTTGCTGTGGAACGGCGATGTCATGGCGCGGCCGGCCCTTGCCCAAACGAGAAAGAGGCGTCGTGCATTGATCATCGCAGTCGCGGGCGTTGTGGTGGTTGCGGGCTTGGTAGTTGGCGGGTTGGCGATCAAATCGAACATCAACTCCCACAATGCGCAGGTTGCTGCGGCTGCGCACGCTGCTGCGGTGAAGAAGAAGGCGGCGGATGCGGCCGAGGTAAAGCAAGAAAAGGACGATGCGGAACGAGCCGCGCGAAAGGCCGCGATCCCGGGCATTCAGGACAGCGTGAAAGACATGGCGACGAAGGACGTCGGCACGGGCGTGATCGACGGTCCTATTCTCGGTGTCAGCTGCTCCCCAGTCGGGGGAGGATCGACAGACGACCTCACCGAACAGACCACTGTTTTTCAGTGCTTTGTCTCAAACAAGGACAACGCGGACGGCACGCAGACCGGTTATTACTTCAACGCGACCATGAACTGGAGCACTGGGGAGTACACCTACGGCTTCGGCAAGCCCTAGGCGAGAACGCGTCGTGACGAGATGCGTCACCCCATGTTGCCGTCTCCGGCCGCGACCTCACACGAAGAGCGAGTGACGGGAATCGAACCCGCGCTACCAGCTTGGGAAGCTGGAGTTCTGCCATTGAACTACACTCGCGCGGCCGCTCCTGGGATGCGGCTCTGCGCAATCCTATCAACGCACCGCCCGGGTAGGCTCTGTCTATGTTGCTCTCGGATCGCGATATCAAGGCGGAACTCGACTCCGGACGGGTCGCGCTCGAGCCGTATTCCCCCGAGATGATCCAGCCGTCGAGCGTCGATGTGCGCCTCGATCGCTTCTTCCGGCTCTTCGACAACCACAAGTATCCGTTCATCGACCCCGCCGAGGACCAGCCGGAGCTCACCAGGCTCGTCCAGGCCGCGGACGGACAGCCGTTCATCCTGCACCCGGGAGAGTTCGTGCTCGGCTCGACCTACGAGCGGGTCAGCCTGCCCGACGACATCGCGGCCCGGCTCGAGGGCAAGAGCTCGCTCGGCCGGCTCGGCCTGCTCACCCACTCGACCGCCGGATTCGTCGACCCCGGCTTCACCGGTCACGTCACGCTCGAACTGAGCAACGTCGCGACCCTCCCCATCAAGCTCTGGCCCGGCATGAAGATCGGGCAGCTCTGCTTCATGCGGCTGACCTCTCCGGCGGAGAAGCCATACGGCTCCGCGGAGTACAGCTCCAGGTACCAGGGGCAGCGCGGGCCGACCGCCTCGCGGTCGTTCCAGAACTTCCACCGCACGGACATCCCGCGCGAGGAGCTCGCCGACTAGAGACAGACGCTAGCCGCGTCCGAGCTGTTCCAGCTGCCAGCCGAGCCACGGGCTGAAGGCGAACGGCGCGGCCTCGACCGAGAGGCGCAGGGCGTGCGGATCCACCCAGGCGAACTCCGCGACCTCGTCCGGGCGCGCCTGGACGGCATCCGTGGTCGTGGCCCGGTAGACCGGGCAGATCTCGTTCTCGACGATGCCGGATGCGTCGATGGCGCGATAGCGGAACTCCGGCAGCACGATCTCCAGATCCTCGACACGGATGCCGAGTTCGGCCAGCGCGCGGCGACCGATCGCCTCCTCCGTCGACTCGCCGGGTGCCGGGTGTCCGCAGAAGGAGTTCGTCCACACTCCGGGCCAGGTGCGCTTGCCGAGCGCTCGCCGGGTGACGAGAACGAGACCCTCCGCGTCGTAGACGTGACAGGAGAAGGCGAGGTGGAGCGGGGTGTCGGCTCCGTGCACGGTCGCCTTGTCCGCGGTGCCCACCGGATGGCCGTCCTCATCGACGAGGACGACGAACTCCGCGTCGGCGGCGGTCATGCGCTGATGGTGGTCATGGGTGACACCCAGCCTAACCTCCGTGCCAGGCGAGCCCGGAGAATGCGGATCGTCCTGGATGGATGACCACTGGAGGGATGCCTACTATGGGCAGGGGCTCGATCGGGTCCGATCGGCGGAGGGATACGGAATGATGGCCAAGGCGCCGACCGTCTACGACGTCGCCGAGCTGGCCGGTGTCTCGATCGCCACGGTGTCTCGGGTCCTCCGCTCGCCCGGTGTGGTCAAGGAGTCGACCTCGGTGCGGGTGATGGACGCCGTCCGGGAGCTCGGCTACCTCCCGAGCGGCAGCGCGAGGGGTCTCGCCGCGCGGCGCACGAACGTCATCGGCCTGTTCCTGCCGGGACACGACGCCATCGACAGGACGGATTCGTCGCCCCTGCCCGCGGAGGACGGCGTTCGCTTCGTCATCGACCACGGCGAGTCGCCCGCGGAGTCGCGCGACCTCTACTTCGACGAGGTGCTGCGCGGGGTCGAGGTGGAGGCGTGGAGCCGCGGTTTCGCCCTGATGATCGGGGTGGGCAGGGGATCCAGCCGGGAGGTCATGGCCGGGAACGTCGCGAGCCTGGTCGACGGGCTCGCGGTGCTCTCGAGGACCGTGCCGGACGAACTGCTGACCCAGCTCGCCCGTCGTATGCCCGTGGTGATGCTGGCGGGCCCGCGTGGCGACGACCGGCTCGATCACGTCGGGGTGGACAACGCCGGCGGGATGTACGCGCTGACCAGGCACGTGCTGGTCGGCCACGGCATCCGGGATCTCGTTTATGTGACGGGCCCGGACGACTCGCCGGACAGCGCGGAGCGTCGCGCCGGCTTCGATCGGGCGCTGGCGGAGGCCGGGGTGCAGGCGAGGGTGCTGCCGGGCGACTTCCTGCGCGAGGGCGGTCGTGCCGCGGCGGAGCGGCTGGCCGCAGATCCCCCCAGGGCGATCGTCTGCGCCAACGACCAGACCGCGATCGGAGTGCTCGAGGTGCTGGAGCGGCACGGCGTCGCGGTCCCCGACCGCACCATGGTGACCGGTTTCGACGGGATCGCCGCCGGCCGAACCACGAGGCCCAGGCTGACCACCGTGCGCCAGCCGATGGCGGAGCTCGGCCGCGTCGCGGTGCAGGCGATCACGGCGCGCCTGGCCGACCCGCTGATGCCGCCGCAGACGTTCGTCCTTCCCGTCGAGATCGTGCTGCGCGAGAGCTGTCCCCCGGTCGGATAGTCATCGCGGACGCCCCGAGGGCGGAATCCGCGTGCGCCTGGACCGGCTTCATCCCGGCTTGCGCTCTGGAATGTATGCGCTTACAGTGGAGACCACGCCCAAGGAAGGGACCGGTGGCAACGATGCGCCCACGAACAATGCGTCCAGCGAGAGCGCTGAAATCCGCGACGTCGACGATGAGGATCGCCGCGATCGTGACGGCGCTCACCGTAGCCGCGGCGACGGCCGGATGCAGCATCCAGATCCAGAGCAAGCCGGATCCCTCGATCGGCGCCGACACCATGCTCGTCGCCGCCGACAACGGCTCGCCCATGTTCGAGCGCAACTTCAATCCCTACCTCGCGAACACCCGGATCGCCGCGAAGTACATGTACGAGCCCCTCGTCGTCGTGAACAACCTGGACGGTGCCGCGCATCCGTGGCTCGCGACCTCGTACTCGCTTCCGGACGCCCAGACCGTGAACTTCACCATTCGCAAGGGGGTCACCTGGTCCGACGGCACGAAGTTCACCCCGGCCGACGTCGTGTTCACCTTCGACCTGTTGAAGAAGTATCCGACGCTCGACATCACCGGGATCTGGCAGTACATCGACACGGTCGAGACCCATGGCGACGTCGTGACCGTGCACCTCAAGGGCCCGGACTCGCCCGCCGCGCTCATCATCGCCCAGGTGCTCATCGTCCCCAAGCACATCTGGAAGGACGTGGCCAAGCCGGACACCTGGCGCGATCCGAACCCGGTCGGCACCGGGCCGTACACGCTCGGCAACTTCTTCCCCCAGCAGTACTCGCTCGACAGGAACGCCTCGTACTGGCAGGCGGACAAGGTCGCGGTCAAGCACCTCGTCCTTCCGGCCTCGAACACCCAGCTGGACGTCGTGACCAAGGGCTACGACTGGGCGTACTCGTTCATCAGCGACGTGGACGGAACCTGGGTCGCCGCGAACAAGAACAACACCTACTGGTTCCCGCCGGGAGGGACGATCGCGCTCTTCCCGAACCTCACGAAGGCGCCGTTCACCAACGTCGACTTCCGCAGGGGCCTCTCCCTGGCGCTCGATCGCACGGCGATCGGCGACGCGGCCGCCGAAGGATACATGCAGCCGGCCGGCCAGAGCGGCCTGCTGCTGCCCGCCCAGCAGAAGCTGCTCAACCCCGCGCTGCCCGACTCCGGTCTCGTCACGCAGAACACCGCGGATGCGCTCGCCTCCTTCGCCGCGGCCGGATACACCCAGCAGGGCGGCAAGCTCGTCGACGCCAGCGGAAAGCAGGCGAGCCTCACGATCGTGACGGCCAACGGCTACACCGACTGGCTGCGCGGCGTGCAGCAGGTGGAGAAGGAGCTCTCCGCCGTCGGCATCAAGGTGGAGGTCAGCCAGCCCCAGCCGGCCGCCTACCAGCTGGCCCTGCGCAACGGCGACTTCGATCTCGTCATGAGCGGCTACGGCGGGACCGGCTCCGTGTACCAGGACTTCAACAACCTGCTCTCGAGCGAGTTCCTCAAGCCCGTCGGCACGGAGGCGTCCAACAACTTCGAGCGCTACAGCGACCCGACCGTCGACCGTCTGCTCACCGACTACAAGACGACGACGGATGCCGCGAAGCAGAAGCAGATCGGATTCGAGCTGCAGAAGGTCATGTACGACCAGCTGCCGATCATCTCGCTCTACTACGGCGGATCGTGGGGGCTCTTCAGCACCCAGAAGTTCACCGGATGGCCGTCGGCGAAGGATCCGTACGCGAGCCCGAAGACCTACGACTCGACCCCGCTGCTGATCTTCACGCACCTGAAGAAGTCGGGAGGGGAGAAGTAATGAGTCACTTCCTCAAGAAGCTCGGGCTGTTCGTGCTCACCCTGTGGGCAGCGGTCACCCTCAACTTCATCCTGCCCCGGCTCATGCCCGGCACCCCCGCCGACGCGGCGCTCGCCAAGCTGTCGCAGAACGGTCCGGTCTCCGCGGCGACGCGAACGGCCATCGAGGCGCAGCTGGGGGTGCCGAACGGAAACCTCTGGGACCAGTACGTGTCGTACCTGCACCAGATCCTCACCCTCGACTTCGGCGTGAGCTACACGTTCTTCCCGCAGTCGGTGTCGTCTCTGGTCTCCCAGGCGCTGCCGTACACGATCGTCCTCGTCGGGGTCGTCACGATCATCGCCTTCATCGGCGGCACCCTGCTCGGTGTGCTCGCCGCTTGGAAGCGCGGGACCTGGCTCGACACCCTGCCGACGCTCGGCGGCAGCTTCGCCAGTGCGTTCCCGTACTTCTGGACAGCGCTGCTGCTGCTGTTCTTCCTCGGCTACGTCGGCCACCTGTTCCCGACCTCCGGAGCGTACGGCGTCACCTCGACGCCCTCGTTCAGCGGTCCATACATCCTCGACGTGCTCTATCACGCGGCCCTGCCGGCGCTCACGATCCTCATCACCTCGCTCGGCGGCTGGATCCTGGGGATGCGCAACACGATGATCAACACCCTCGGCGACGACTACGTGACCTTCGCCGAGGCGAACGGTCTCAAGAGCCACACGGTCGCCATCCGCTACGCGGCCCGCAACGCGATCCTGCCGAACCTCACCTCGTTCGGTCTCGCCCTCGGCGGGGTGGTCGGCGGGTCGCTGCTCGTGGAATCGGTGTTCGGATATCCGGGCATCGGCTATCTCCTGCTCAAGGCGGTCACCAACCAGGACTACCCGCTCATGCAGGCGCTGTTCCTCATGATCACGGTCAGCGTGCTGGTCGCCAACTTCCTCGTCGACATTCTGTACGGCGTACTCGACCCAAGGACACGACGATGACGTCTCCAGTACTCCTCAACCCGGTCCCGGAGAAGCGGAAGGAGAGCCGGATGGATGTCGCGGCCGCCCCGTCGCGCTGGCGTGTGGTCTGGCGCATCGTCAGCACCGTCTGGAGCAACCCGAAGGCGCGCATCGGCCTGGTCATCCTCGGGGTCTTCGTGCTCGCGGCGATCTTCGCTCCCCTCATCGCGCCGTACGGGGCGAGCCAGAACGGCTTCCCCCGTAGCGCAGACGGAAGCGCCGCGCACTGGTTCGGCACCACGGCCGCCGGCGAGGACGTGCTGAGCCAGCTCATCTACGGGGCGCGGACGAGCGTGCTCGTCGGGTTCGTCGCCGGTGTGTTCTCGACCGTCATCGCGGTGCTCATCGGGCTCAGCTGGGGCTATGTGCGGGGCTTCCTCTCCGACGTCATCAACTTCATCGTCAACCTCTTCCTCGTCGTGCCCGCGCTCCCGCTCATGATCGTCATCGCCGCCTACCTGCAGAACGGCGGTATCGGCATGATCATCCTCGTCGTCGTGATCACGGGATGGGCGTGGGGCGCCCGCGTGTTGCGCAGCCAGACCCAGTCGCTCCGGTCGCGCGACTTCGTCACGGCGGCCACCTTCAGCGGCGAGGGCTCGTTCCGCATCGTCTTCCGCGAGATCCTGCCGAACATGACCTCGCTCATCGTCGGCAGCTTCTTCGGTGCGGCGACCTCCGCCATCCTGGCCGAGGCGGGACTGGAGTTCCTCGGACTCGGCGACTCGTCGACGGTCAGCTGGGGGACGATGCTGTTCTGGGCGCAGAACTCGAACGCCCTGCTGACCGGTCAGTGGGTGCTGCTCTTCGCGCCTGGACTCTGCATCGCGCTGCTGGCCACCTCGCTCACCCTCATCAACTTCGGTGTCGACGGATTGAGCAATCCGCGCCTCCGGGAAGGAGCCGGACGATGACCGACATCCAGCCTCTGCTCGACGTCCGCGACCTCTCCGTGGTCTACGAGTCGACGGGAAGCGCGGCCGTCGAGGCCGTGAAGGGGGTGTCGTTCACCCTCCAGCGCGGGGAGTTCGTCGGTCTCGTGGGCGAATCCGGCTCCGGCAAGTCGACCCTCGGGTTCGCCCTCACCCGGCTGTCCAAACCGCCGGCCCGCATCAGCGGCGGCACCATTCTCTTCGACGGCCGCGACGTCGCCACGGTGGAGGGTGAAGAGCTGCGGGTGCAGCGTCACGGCGGCTTCGCGATGGTATTGCAGTCCGGGATGAACGCGCTCAACCCGGTGCGCAGCATCCGCAACCACTTCGTCGACATCTTCCGCGCCCACGGTCACGTCGCCCGCGCCGACTGGGAGGCCCGCGCCGCCGAGCTCGTCGGCAAGGTGGAGCTGCCGAGGCAGGTGCTCGACCGGTTCCCCGGCGAGCTCTCCGGCGGCATGCGGCAGCGGGTCTCGATCTGCCGCGCCATGCTCGGCGATCCCGACATCCTCTTGATGGACGAGCCGTTCGCCGCGCTCGACGCCTTCACGCGCGACGACCTCAACCTCGAGCTCCAGGCGAACTCGGCCCGCACGCAGGCGACGACCCTGTTCATCACCCACAACATCGACGAGGCGATCTTCCTCGGCGACCAGGTCGTGGTGCTCGACCGCCGGCCCGGCCGCGTGGCGCTCGTCCTCGACGTAGAACTCCCGCGGCCGCGGCCGCTCGCGGTGCGGGAGACGCGGGAGTTCGCCGATTATCGCGGCTTGATCCGGCGCACGTTCGAGGAACTCGGCGTGCTGAGGCGCGGCTCATGACGCGCGCGTCGTCCTGGTCCCGCCTGCGCGACCTCCTGCTCCCCGCGGCCGTGCTGTGCGGCTCCCTGCTGCTGTGGGAGGCCGCGGCCGACTTGCTCGCCGTGCCGGAATATCTCCTGCCCGCGCCCTCGCGGATCGCAGCCGCGATCGCGGCCGATCCTCAGCTCTTCGTGACGAACGCGCTCTACACGCTTCAGGCGACCGTCGGCGGCTTCGCGCTCGCCGTCGTGATCGGCGTCGCGCTCGCGGTGGTCATCGTCCAGTTCAGGTTC
>NZ_DASWPB010000081.1:0-11317 GCF_036404185.1 Lacisediminihabitans sp.
GGGAAACGGCGAGAACGGCGCGTCCGCCGTGACCTCCGCCATACTGAGACGCCAGTCGAAGGTCTCGCCCGTCGTCCCGACGGGGTGTCGAAGCACCTCGCGGGTGATGCCGAGACCGTTCTTCCACGGGGTCACCGGGTAGTCTTCGCGGCGGAGCTCCCTGACCGAGACGCTCACGACGGGGCCGATCCCGGACAGGAGACGCACCGCGGGCTCACGCCGTCATCTCCGCAGGCTCCAGGCGCGACGCTTGACCAGGACGTGTCCCCGCTGGCTGGTCAGCCGGGTCCAGGGGCCGGTCTCGAAGAGACGCACCGCATCCCCGCCGCCGAGAAAGCCCAGGCTGACGGCGGCGAAGGCGGCGCCGGCGGGAACGTACTCGAGGCCGGCGATCGGCCTGCCCCAGACCTCCGACCGCACCCGCTGCACGATCTGCTCTCCGGTGCCGGTGGGGATGGCCTCGGCCACCTCCGCGATCCCGGCCGCCGCGACGGTCTCGAGCAGAGAGCCGTCCACCTCCTCGAGCCGGGTCCATCCGCCGCGCGGCGGCGAAATGGCGGTCCAGGTCACCGTGTTGACCTGCATCGGCAGGGTCACGGTCACCGCGGCCGTGGGATCGACCACCTCCGACTGCAGGCGCACGAGGCGCTCGACGAGCGATCGGATGGGGACGACCACATCGAAGGAGTCGCGGGTGGTCAGGGCGAAGGTGCGCAGGCCGAGCACGGTGGGGCTCTCGTCGAGCAGGCCGGAGGGGTGCAGGACCGCGACGTAGACGGCGAGCACTCCGGAGCCGGCGATCAGGCGCACGGAACCGTCCTCCACCCTGGCGGCGCGACCGAGGAACACCTGCAGGTCACCGAGGGAGAGGGAATCAACGAGGGAAAACGTCTGGCTCATCTGCTCTCTAAACTACTAGGAGCCCGGCGGCCGATGTCGCCGAGAGAACACAACGACTGGAGAAGACATGACCGATCCGCTCGGCAATCTGCTCGCGGCCCTCGACCTCACCGACACCGGCGCACGCACGAGCGAGGACATCTTCACCGGGCCGAGCCAGTGGATGCCCCAGGGTCGGATCTTCGGCGGCCAGGTGCTCGCCCAGTCCCTCGTCGCCGCCCAGCGCACCATCGGGGAGGGCCGCTCCGCCCATTCGATGCACGGCTACTTCCTCCGGCCCGGCCGGCTCGACCTGCCGATCACCTTCTCCGTCGACCGCATCCACGACGGCCGCTCCTTCTCCACCCGCCGGACCCAGGCTTACCAAGACGGACTGCCCATCCTGTCGATGATCGCCTCGTTCCAGGACGAGGACGAGGGTCTCGAGCACCAGATCGACATGCCGGAGGGCCTCCCGCAGCCGGAGGACCTGCCGACGGCCGCCGAGGCGCTGAGCGGCATCGATCATCCGGTCGCCCGGGTCTGGGCCAACGAGCGGCCGTTCGACATGCGCCACGTCCCCTCTCCGGTCTATCTCTCGGTCGAGGGACCGCACGTCGCCCATCAGGCGCTGTGGATCAAGACGACCGGGCCGCTGCCGGACGACCCCGGCCTGCACAGGGCGGCCCTCGCCTACGTGAGCGACTACTCGATCCTCGAGCCGATCTTCCGGCGCCACGGCATCGCCTGGATCACCCCAGGACTCAAGGCGGCGAGCCTCGACCACGCCATGTGGTTCCATCGGTTCGGCCGGCTCGACGACTGGGTGCTCTACACCCAGGAGTCCCCGACCGCGACGGGCGGAAGGGGCCTGTCGCAGGGGCGCATCTTCACGAGGGACGGCCTGCTGATCGCGAGCGTCGCCCAGGAGGGCATGGTCAGGGTCCCGCACGAGGGCGGCGGCCCCGGCTACCTGCCCTTCGGCTGAACCCGGGCTAGAGCATGGTCCGCACGAGGGCGGTGTCCGAGCCCGTCCGGCGGATGTCGACGCTCCGGATGTCCGAGGCCCGCACGCTCGTGGACGCCGCCAGTCCGGTGGCGCCCGGCCCGCTCGCCGTCCAGGTCGCGACGGTCGTCTGCCTCCCGGACCGATCGGTGATGACCAGGTCATAGCTCGCCGAGCCGTCGCCCTGTCCCCACGGGCCCTGCGCCAGGTAGCTGCAGTTCCAGTCGAGACGAGTGCCCCAGGCCTTCGTGCTCACGGTGAGCTCAGCCGTCATGACACCCGGCTGGACCTGCTCCATCGCGAGGGCGTTCCTGGATGCGTGGCCGGTCGATCCGGCGATCGACGTGCCGGTCGGCTGCATGCCCGTCCCGGCCACGATGCCGCCGACGACGAGGATGGCCGCCAGGCCGAGGCCCGCTCCGAGAAGCCCGGCGCGGACGCGGCGTCGCCGACGCCTCACCGAGGCCGCGAGCCTCTGCAGGCGTCCGGGATCGTGCATCCCGTCCCGCAGCCGTTCGTCCCGGACGGCGCTGTCGACCGCGACGGCCTCGTCGGCGGTCAGCCGGCCGAGGATGCCCGGCAGTCCCGCGAGCTCCGCGACGGCCGCGGCACAGGCCGGGCAGGTGGCCAGATGCCGTTCGAAGGCACGGCGGTCATCGGAGCCGAGCGCGCCGAGCACGTAGGCCGAGTCCCAATCCCGAAACGGATCAACGTTGTCGTTCATTGGGTGACACCTCTTTCCTGTAGGGCAAGCCGAAGGGCGCGCAGTGCGTAGTGCATTCGGGATCGCACCGTCCCCTCGGGAATGTTCTCGTTCCTGGCGATCTCCGCGACGGATCGGCCGAGGTAATAGGCGCTCACGACCGTCGTGCGGTGCTCCACCGACAGGGAGAGCAGGGCATCGGAGAGCAGCCACTTATCGAGCACGGTCTCGGTGTCGTCGGGGACGGAGGCCTCCGGGAGATCCTCGGTCGTGATCTCGTGCGCGAACCGCGCGCTGCGCCGGTCGTCGATCACCAGGTTGCGGGCGACGGTGAAGAGCCACGCCCTCGCCGCCTCCCCCGTCTGCTCGAGGAGGGCGGGCCGTCGCCACGCCCGCAGCAGGGACTCCTGCACCACGTCCTGGGCGAAGGAGTAATCGCGGGTGAGCCTGGCGACGTACCGGAACAGCGCGGGACCGTGGGCGTCGTGCAGCTCGCGCAGCAACTGCGCCCTATCGTCCGGCATGAGCACCTCCACTGGATACAACGAGGCGGGACGGCCTTTCGTTCAGATCGACGGGCATCCCTGTGGATCCGCTGTGCGGATGAACGAGGGGAGCCCCCGCTCCGTCGTCACATCAGCGGGACATCCGCGGGGCGGCCCGGACCGCCTCATCCACGCGACAGCGAAAGAAGACACTCGTGAAGACCACAACCGCACTCACCCTCGCCGGGGCCGCCCTCGCCATCGTCACCCTGGCCGGCTGTGCCAGCATGGCGGCCTCCGGCTCCGGTTCGACCGGCTCCGCCCCGTCATCCTCCTCGTCCAGCACGGCCGTGAGCGGCGACGCCGGGGTGGCGAAGACCTCCCTCGGCACCATCGTCGTGGACGGCAAGGGCATGACCGCGTACTTCTTCGACAAGGACACGGCGAACTCGGGCATGAGCGCCTGCACCGGCCAGTGCGAGAGCCTGTGGCCGGCCATCACCTCCTCCTCGACCACGCCCACGGTCAGCGGCATCAGCGGCACCGTCGGCACGATCACCGGTGTCGCCGGCGGCAACCAGATCACCATCGACGGGCGGCCGATCTACACCTTCTCCGGCGACAAGGCAGCCGGAGACGTCAACGGCCAGGGCCTCATGGGCATCTGGTGGGCGGTCTCACCCTCCGGCTCGAAGATCACCACCGCCCCGACGAGCAGCACCGGCGGCAGCACTGGCGGATACTGATCGCCGGTTCAGGGGCTGCCGGACAGCAGCACCTCGCCGTCGGAGACCCGGCGTACGTCGATGCTGGCGATCCGAGACGCGGCGAGGCTCGTCGTGCCGGTCGGCTGGACGGTCGATCCGGGCTCGGCCGTCCAGGTGGCGACCCGGGAGCTGTGGCCGGCGGTGTCGGTGACGACCATGGCGTATTCCCCGGAGCCGTAGGACGGCCCGCCGCTCCGGTACCGGCAGGTCATCTCGATCCTGGTCCCCCAGTCGGTGGGCTCCAGGCGGACGCTCGCGCTCAGCGAGCTCGGAACGACCCTGGCCAGGGCGAGCTCCGTTCCGCCGGCCGGATGCGCCCCGCCGATCACGAGCGGGAACACGAGAGCGATGGATGCCGCGACGGCCGCCGCCGCGACCAGGCCGCCGGCGACAAACGCCCGTGCACGGCGCCTGCGTCTGCGCACCGACCGGGCGATCCGCGGAAGAAGCGTCGCCGGCATCGGCGGGACGACGACCGGCGGCTCGGGGACGGCTCCGAGCAACGATTCGGCGTCGGCGGACGGCAGCCGGCCGAGCAGCGCGGGGACGCCGGCAAGCTCAGCCACGGCCGCCGAACAGGAATCGCAGGTGGCCAGATGGGCCTCGTACTCGAGCCGCTCCTCCTCGGAGAGGGATCCGAGCACGTAGGCGGCGTCCCAGTCGGCGTATCGGTCGATCCCGCTCATGCGGTCACCCCTCGTTCCTGGAGAGCGAGCCGCAGGGCTCGCAGTGCGTAATGGAGACGGGACTTGACCGTGCCCTCCGGGATGCCCAGCTCGGTGGAGATCTCGGCGACGGAACGGCCCTGGTAGTAGGAGAGGACAACCACCCGGCGGTGGTCGTCGGAGATGCTGGCAAGCGCATCCGAGACCACCCAGGCGTCGAACATCGCCTCGGTCCCGTCCTCCGAGGCGCGCTCCGGCAGCTGTTCCGCGGCGATCTCGTGCCTGGCATGGGCGCTGCGCCTGTCGTCGATGACGAGGTTGCGCGCGACGGTGAACAGCCAGGCCCTGGTGGAGCCCCCGGACTGGTCGAGCACCTGCGGGCGACGCCAGGCGCGCACGAGCGTCTCCTGAACCACGTCCTCGGCGAAATGGCGATCGCCGGTCAGCCAGACGACGTAGCGCCACAGCGCCGGGGCGTGCTCGTCGTGCAGCGCCCGGAGCAGTTCGTCCTGTCGCTCGACCACCCGCCACCCTCCGTCCAGACAACCCTGCCAGAAATAGTTCGATTCGAGGTGAACCGAATGGGGATGCACACCGTTACATCAGGAGAAGGGCGAAACATGTGAGCACTTCACCCACGACATCCCAGCCCCCGGGCGTTCCCCAGAATCGAGAGATCATGAAGATTCCCATGACCACCCTGTCAGCCAAGTACACCTTCTCCGCCATGGCCGGACTGTCGCTGCTGGTCGCGGTCGCCGGCTGCAGCACGACGGCGGCCACCCCCACCGTGGAGAAGAGCGCCGCGCCGAAGGCCTCGAGCCCCGCAGGGTCGGCGCCGGCGTCCGGCACGACCTACAAGGACGGCACCTACACCGAGGACGGCACTTACCAGTCCCCCGCGGGCCTCGGCCGGATCACCGTGACGATCACCCTCGGCGGCGGCATCGTGAAGTCCATCGACGTCAACGGCCACGCCACCGATCCGACCGCCAAGTCCTACCAGGCCGACTTCGACAGCGGCATCGCCGGCAAGGTGGTCGGCAAGAAGATCGACAGCCTCAATGTGACCAACGTGTCCGGTTCCTCGCTCACCAGCGGCGGATTCGACGAGGCGGTCACGAAGATCGAGGCGGCCGCCCGTGCCTGAGCTGGCCTTCCCCGCCATCGGCACCCGCTGGTCGATCGAGAGCCGGCAGCCGATCGACGGCCCGCTGGAGGCGCGCATCCGTGACCGGGTCGAGGACTTCGATCGGACCTACTCCCGATTCCGGGCCGACTCGCTCGTGACGGCCGTCGCCGGCAGCGGCGGCGAGCATCGGTTCCCCGACGATTCGACCGCGCTGTTCGACCTCTACGACCGACTGTTCGACAGCACGGAGGGAGCCGTGACCCCGCTCGTCGGGCGTTCGCTCGAGCGGCTCGGCTACGACGCCGCCTACTCGCTCCGGCGCAACGGGGAGGATCTGGCGCCCGCCGACTGGGCGACCGAGGTCACCCGCGACGGCGCCCTCGTCACCACCCGCTCCCCCGTCCTCATCGACGTGGGAGCGGCGGGCAAGGGCTACCTCGTCGACCTGGTCGGGGAGATCCTTCGCGAGAACGGCGTGCACGAGTTCGTCATCGATGCGAGCGGCGACCTGCTCGTCTCCGAGACGGAACCGCGCCGCATCGCGCTCGAGCATCCGCTGGATCCGAGCCTCGCCATCGGCGTCGCCGAGCTCGAGCACGGGTCGATCTGCGCCTCCGGGTCGAACCGCCGGGTCTGGGGCACTGGCCTCCACCACATCGTCGACGGACGCACCGGCGCGCCGACCACCGAGGTCATCGCCACCTGGGCGATCGCGGAGACCGCGCTCGTCGCCGACGGGCTGGCCACCGCGCTGTTCTTCACCGAGCCGGGCGGGCTCGCGGAGATCTTCGACTTCGACTATGTGAGGATGTTCGCCTCCGGCCGGTTCGACCGCTCGATCGACTTCCCCGGGGAGATGTTCCGATGACCGCCTGGCTCGACCGCCTCACCGGACGGGTGACGATGTACCGGCTGGTCGTGATCGTCCTCGGCGCCATCGCGGCGATCGCGATCGTGCTGTCGCTGATCCCCGGCGGCCTGTCGTTCTCCCCGCTGCAACTGCTCGCGACGCTCGCGACCTCCCTCGTGGTCACCTATCTCTCCAATCGGCTGATCGCACTTCCGTTCCGGGTGAAGCCGCACAGCGAGTCCTCGATCATCACCGCCCTCCTGCTGTTCTTCCTCTTCTTCCCGACGACGGACCCGCACGACCTCCTCGTGCTCGCGCTGGTCGCCGTGATCGCGAGCGCCTCGAAGTACGTGCTCGCGATCCGCGGCCGCCACCTCTTCAATCCGGCGGCCGTCGCCGCCCTGATCATCGCGTTCACCCAGCTGAGCGCCGCCGTCTGGTGGGTCGGCACACCGCTGCTGCTGGCACCGGTGGCCATCGGCGCCTTCCTCGTCGTCTACCGGGTGCGACGGTTCGCCCTCGTCGGGCTGTTCGTCGTCGTCGCGCTCGCGATCTCGATCGTCAGGCTGTCGACAGGGGGAATGGATGTCGGCACGGCCGTCTGGTTCTCGATCGCCTCCTCCCCCATCCTCTTCATGGCCGGCTTCATGCTCGACGAGCCGCTGACCCTTCCCCCGCTGCGCTGGCAGCAGCTGACGATCGCCGCGGTCGCCGCGGTGATCGTGGAGGTCCCCTTCCACCTCGGCCCGCTCTACAACTCTCCGGAGCTCGGTCTCGTCGTCGGCAACTTGATCGCCTTCTTCTTCGGTCAGCGGCGGGCCGTCCGCCTCGACTTCGTCGGTTCGAGCGCGATGACCCCCTCCACCCGAGAGCTCCGTTTCGCCCCGTCGCGCCCCGTCGCCTTCCGGGCGGGGCAGTACCTCGAGTTCACGCTGCCGCACCGCGGTGCCGACACCCGAGGCATCCGCCGCACCTTCAGCATCGCCTCCGCCCCGCACGAGGGCCAGCTGGCCTTCGGGCTCACGGTGCCACCGGACGCGAGCAGCTTCAAGCGCGCGCTGCTCGTGCTGGAACCGGGAGACCGTCTGCTCGCGACCTCGGTCGGCGGCGACTTCCTGCTGCCGAGGGACCCGTCCGTCCCGCTGCTGCTCGTCGCCGGCGGCATCGGCATCACGCCGTTCATCAGCCAGCTGCGACACCTCGGCGCGACGGGACAGCGAAGGGACATCGTGCTCGTCTACGCCGTGAGCGGCCTCGACGAGCTGGCCTACTCGGAGGAGCTCGCCGCCAGCGGGATCCGGGTGCTGGTCGTCGCGCCCTCTGAACCACCCGCGGCCCCGGAGGGGTGGCTGTATCTCGGTGCCACCCGCCTCACCGGCTCCCGGATCGCCGAGGCCGTCCCCGACCTCGCCGCCCGCACCGCCTACGTCTCCGGCCCGCCGGCGCTCGTGACCGCGCTCAAGCGCGACCTGCGGAGACTCGGCGTGCGGCGCATCCGGGCCGACTACTTCTCCGGCTACTGATCTCCGGCTATTGACCCGCGCCGGCTCCCGACCCGCACTGTCCCCGGGGGCTTACTCCACGTAGGGCGTCCAGGCGGCGCGCTGGTCGGGGTGGATGCGGGCCGGCCTGCCGGTGGCCGCGGTCACCATGACGATGGTGGTCGCGGCCCTGGTGAACAGCGTTCGCGGGCTCGTGCCCTCCGGCGAGTAGACCTCGTACTCGATCTCGAGGCTGGCCCCGCCCATCCGTCCGATCCACATCTCCACGTCGAGGGCGGCCCGCAGGTAGGGCACCGAGACGAGGTACTCGATCGTCTGCTTGGCGATGACCATGTTGAACTCGGCGCCCGGCCGCGAGTCCATGATCGCGACCCCCGTCGTGTCGTCGTCGTCCGTGTCCTCGTCGTCTCGGGGCCAGAAGGCCTGGATGCGCGCCTCCTCGAGGATCCGCAGCATGGCCGCGTTGTTGACATGGGCGTAGGCGTCGAAGTCGGACCAGCGCAGCGGAACCCGGGCATGCAGTCGAGTCATGGGATCGTGAGGTGTCTTTCGGAGCGGGAGGCGGCGGAGTCCGGCCGGCTCAACCGCGGGTGAGCTTGCGGTAGGCGGAGCGGTTCGGCTTCGCGGCATCCGGTCCGAGGCGTTCGATCTTGTTCTCCTCGTAGGCCTCGAAGTTGCCCTCGAACCAGTGCCAGTACCCCGGGTTCTCGTCCGTTCCCTCGTAGGCGAGGATGTGCGTGGCGATGCGGTCGAGGAACCACCGATCGTGGGTGATGACCACGGCGCAGCCGGGGAACTCCAGGAGGGCGTTCTCCAGGCTCCCGAGCGTCTCGACGTCGAGGTCGTTGGTCGGCTCGTCGAGCAGCAGGAGGTTGCCGCCCTGCTTGAGGGTCAGGGCGAGGTTGAGCCGGTTGCGCTCACCGCCGGACAGCACCCCCGCCTTCTTCTGCTGGTCGGGGCCCTTGAAACCGAACTGCGACACGTACCCGCGGGACGGGATCTCGGTCTTGCCCACCTGGATGTAGTCCTGCCCGTCGGACACGACCTCCCAGAGAGTCTTGGTCGGATCGATGCCGCCGCGGTCCTGGTCGACGTAGGAGATGTCGACGGTCTCGCCGACCTTGAGCTCCCCCGCGTCGAGCGGCTCGAGGCCGACGATCGTCTTGAACAGCGTCGTCTTGCCGACGCCGTTCGGCCCGATCACGCCGACGATGCCGTTGCGGGGCAGCGTGAAGGTGAGGCCGTCGATGAGGATGCGCCCGTCGAAGCCCTTCTGCAGCCTCTTCGCGTCGATGACCTGGGCTCCGAGCCTCGGTCCGACGGGGATGACCAGCTCCTCGAAGTCGAGCTTCCTCGTCTTCTCCGCCTCGTTGACCATCTCCTCGTAACGGGCCAGACGCGCCTTCGACTTGACCTGACGCCCCTTGGCGTTGCTGCGCACCCACTCGAGCTCCGAGGCGAGTCGCTTAGACAGCTTCGCGTCCTTCTTGCCCTGGATGTTCAGCCGCTCCTGCTTCTTCTCGAGATAGGTCGAGTAGTTGCCCTCGTACGGGTAGAGGTGGCCGCGGTCGACCTCGGCGATCCACTCGGCCACGTGATCGAGGAAGTACCGGTCGTGGGTGACGGCGAGCACGGCGCCGTGGTACTGGGCGAGGTGCTGCTCGAGCCAAAGAACGCTCTCGGCGTCGAGGTGGTTGGTGGGCTCGTCGAGCAACAGGAGGTCCGGCTTCTGCAGCAGGAGCTTGGTGAGGGCGACCCGGCGCTTCTCACCGCCGGAGAGGTTCGCGACCGTCGCGTCGCCGGGCGGTGTGCGCAACGCATCCATCGCCTGCTCCAGCTGGGAGTCGAGATCCCAGGCGTCCGCGGCGTCGATGTCCTCCTGCAGCGAGCCCATCTCGGCCATGAGGGCGTCGAAGTCGGCGTCGGGATCGGCCATCGCGAGCGAGACCTCGTTGAAGCGGTCGACCTTCGCCTTGATCGGGCCGACCCCCTCCTGCACGTTCTCGAGGACGGTCTTGCTCTCGTCGAGCTCCGGTTCCTGCATGAGGATGCCCACGCTGTAGCCGGGGCTGAGCCTCGCCTCGCCGTTGCTGGGGGTGTCCAGTCCGGCCATGATCTTGAGGATGGTCGACTTGCCCGCGCCGTTCGGCCCGACGACCCCAATCTTCGCCCCCGGCAGGAAGGACATCGTCACATCGTCGAGGATGAGCTTGTCGCCGACCGCTTTGCGGGCGCGGACCATCGTGTAAATGAATTCGGCCATGCCCCCATTCTACGGAAAGGGGCCGTGGCGCCCGACGACGGGCTACCAGTCGATCGGACGGGTCTTCCCCACCAGGCAGCTGCCGTCCTTCAACGCGGCCTCGACGGCACTGCTATAGCCGCCGGAGCCGTGCTGGCCGAGCAGGCAGTCCGTGCCGATCTTGACGGAAAACAGGATGGAGTCGACCGCACCGTTGATCGAGCTCTTGTCCGGGGTGACCTGCATGTCCGTCTTGTCGAAACCGGCGGAGACGAGGTTGTCGACGATGTCCCGGCCGTTCGCCGACCCGTTGGCGGCGAACAGCTTGTTGTTCACCTGATCGAAGTAGGCCTTGTTGTCCTTCGCGGATCCTTTGGGGTCGAACACCGGGGCCGGCGCGGAGGTCGCCGTGGCCGACGAGGGAGCGCTGTGCGACGCCGTCGGCACGGGGGCGGGGGTCGAGGAGACGCATCCGGCGAGCAGGACGACGACGCCCAGCGCCGTCGCGGTTGCCAGCGCCAGGCGGGACCTGCTCATCCTGTCCATCCCCTCCGCGTCCGCGCTCGCGGCCGACCGAGACGAGTCTACGGTGGCATCCTGGCGAGTCCGGGAGAGCTCGGGAGAGGATCCGGCGTCGCGGAATAATGAGGGCATGGCCCCATGGATCGATTCCCAGCAGGCGAACGAGTACGGAAGCGGTCTCCTCGCAGGCGAGGCCGTCCGGCTGCGAGGGCTCCAGGAGGCAGACCTTCCTCTGCTCGACACCTGGTGGGCCGATCCGCGGTGGTCAGCCCTGCAGCAGGTGCTCGTCCGACCGCGACCGGAACGGGCGACTGCGGACATGTTCCGGGATTGGAGCGTCAACACGTCGGCGGGCAGCGTGGGCTTCAGCGTGTGCGCCATCGAGTCCGGGGAGCTGATCGGCCATGCCACGCTTTCCGGCGCGCAGCTCCCGGTACGCGCGGCGACGCTGGCTCTCATGATCGGCCCTGACCATCACGGCAAGGGCTACGGCACCGATGTCGTGCGGACCCTCACGCGATACGGCTTTCTCGAGATGGGTCTGAATCGCATCGAGATCCGGGT
>NZ_DASWPB010000082.1:0-15125 GCF_036404185.1 Lacisediminihabitans sp.
CCCCGCGGTGCGGGTGATGACCTCGGGCGCGAGCGACGATCCGCCCATGCCGCCGAGCACAACATGGTCGACACCCTCGGCGTGCAGCCGGTCCCTCAGGGCGATGATGTCGTCGACCATGGGCTCGGAGATGACGACGGCTTCCGTCCAGCCGAGGCGCTTTGCGGCCTCCTCCGCGGCATCCGGACCCCAAAGGTCGGGGTCCTGGCCGGCGATCCTCGAGGCCACCAGGTCGGCGACCAGCTGGGGGACAACGCGGTCGACGGCCTCGGAGGCGGCGCCGCTGACGGTGATGTCGAAGCTCATTTGGCGACCCCGCTCTGGGCGGACTCGAGGGCAGCCGTCACGGTGTCGAGGAGCTCGTTCCAGGAGACGATGAATTTCTCCACGCCCTCCTTCTCCAGCAGCGTCGTCACCTCGTCGTAGGAGATGCCCTGCTCGGCCAGCGCGTCGAGGACGGCGTTCGCCTCCTCGTAGGAGCCGGTGACCTTGTCTCCCTCGATGACACCGTGATCGAAGGTTGCCTCGAGCGTCTTCTCCGGCATCGTGTTGACGACGTCGCTGACGGCCAGCTCGGTGACGTAGAGGGTGTCCGGCAGGGTCGGGTCCTTGACGCCGGTCGATGCCCAGAGCGGGCGCTGGCGGTTGGCACCGGCGGCGATCAGGCCCTTTGCCCGCTCGCTGTCGAAGGCCTGCTCGAACACCTGGTAGGCCAGGCGCGCGTTGGCGATGCCCGCCTTGCTCTTGAGGGCGAGGGCCTCCGGGGTGCCGATCGCCTCGAGGCGCTTGTCGATCTCCGTGTCCACGCGGGAGACGAAGAACGAGGCGACGGAGTGGATGGTGGCCAGATCGTGTCCGGCGGCCTTGGCCTTCTCGAGGCCGGCCAGGTAGGCGTTGATGACCGCACGGTGGCGCTCCAGGCTGAAGATCAGCGTGACGTTGACGCTGATTCCCGCGCCGATCGTCTCGGTGATCGCCTCGAGACCCTCGAGTGTCGCCGGGATCTTGATCATGACGTTCGGACGGTTCACCTTGGCCCAGAGCTGCTGGGCCTGGTTGATGGTGCCGGCCGCGTCGTGCGCGAGGCCGGGCTCGACCTCGATGGAGACGCGACCGTCCGCGCCGCCGGTCGAGTCGTACACGGAGCGGAAGATGTCGCTCGCGTTCGCGACGTCGTCGGTGGTGATCTCGAAGACCGCCTCCGTGACGGTCTTGCCCTGCGCGGCGAGCTCGGCGACCTGGGCGTCGTAGGCCTCGCCCTTCGCCAGGGCGCTGGCGAAGATGGTGGGGTTGGTGGTGACGCCGACGACGTTGCGCTCGGCGATCAGCCTCTCCAGGCCACCGGAGTTGATGCGTTCGCGGGACAGGTCGTCGAGCCAGATGCTCACGCCGACCGCGGACAGCGCGGCTGTTGGGGTGTTCTCGGTCATAACAGTTTCTCTTCTTTCCCTCTGCGGACCGCTACAGGGCGGCCAGCGAATCCTTTGCTGCGGCGATGGCGTGCTCGGTGGTCATACCGAACTCGCGGAACAGGGTCTTGTAGTCGGCCGAGGCACCGAAGTGCTCGATGGACACGCTGCGGCCGGCGTCGCCGACGTAGCTGCGCCAGGTCAGATCCAGACCCGCCTCGATCGAGACGCGGGCCTTGACCGCCTTCGGCAGCACCGACTCGCGATAGTCCTCGCTCTGCTCCTCGAACCACTCGAGGCTCGGCGCGGAGACGACCCTGGCATTGATCCCCTCTGCCTTGAGCTGCTCGCGCGCGTCGACGGCGATCTGCAGCTCGGAGCCCGTGGCGATGAAGATGACGTCCGGGGTGCCCCCCGGCGCCTCGGCGAGCACATAGGCGCCTCGGGCGACGTGCCTGGCCGATGCGAAGGTGTCCCCGCTCGCCAGGTTGTCCCCGCGCTCGAAGACGGGGATGTTCTGACGCGTCAGCGCGAGCCCAGCCGGACCCTGCCTGCGCTCGAGGATGGTCTTCCACGCCCAGGCCACCTCGTTGGCGTCGCCCGGCCGCACCACGTCGAGGCCGGGGATGGCCCGCAACGTGGAGAGCTGCTCGATCGGCTGGTGGGTCGGCCCGTCCTCGCCGAGCGCCACGGAGTCGTGGGTCCAGACGTAGATGGTCGGCGCCTTCATGAGGGCGGCGAGGCGGACGGCCGGGCGCATGTAGTCGCTGAAGATCAGGAAGGTGCCACCGAACGGCCTGGTGTTGCCGTGGAGCACGATCCCGTTGAGGATGGCGCCCATCGCGTGCTCACGGATGCCGAAGTGCAGAACCCGCCCGTAGGTGTTGCCGGTCCACTCGTGGGTGGACCGCTCGGAGGGCACAAACGACGCGGCCCCCTCGATGGTCGTGTTGTTGGACTCGGCGAGGTCGGCCGATCCGCCCCACAGCTCGGGGATGATCGGGCCGAGCGCGTTGAGGACCTTGCCGGAGGCCGCACGGGTCGACACCTCCTTGCCCGCCTCGAAGACGGGGAGCGCCTCCTCGACGCCCTCAGGCAGGTCGCCTGCGAGAATCCGGTCCAGCAGGACCTTGCGCTCGGGGTTCGCCGCGGCCCAGGTCTCGAACTGCTCGTTCCACTCCGCGTGCAGGGCCTTGCCGCGGTCGACCGCCTTGCGGGTGTGGGCGATGACCTCGGGGTCGACCTCGAAGGTCTTGTCCGGATCGAATCCGAGGACCTCCTTGACGGCCCTGAGTTCGTCGGCGCCGAGGGCGGAGCCGTGGATCTTGCCGGTGTTCTGCTTCTTCGGGCTCGGCCATCCGATGATCGTCTTGAGGATGATGAGGGACGGCTTGCTCGTCTCGGCCTTGGCGGCCTCGATGGCGTCGTTGAGGGCGGCGACGTCCTCGAGGTACTGGCCGGTCTTCTTCCAGTCGACCACCTGGACGTGCCAGTGGTACGCCTCGTAGCGGGCCTTGACGTCCTCGGTGAAGGCGATGTTGGTGTCGTCCTCGATGGAGATCTGATTGCTGTCGTAGATGACAACGAGGTTGCCGAGCTCCTGATGGCCGGCCAGGGAGGACGCCTCGCTGGTCACGCCCTCCTGCATGTCGCCGTCCCCGGCGATCACGTAGATGTGGTGGTCGAACGGGCTCGTGCCCTCTTCGGCATCCGGGTCGAACAGACCGCGCTCGTAGCGAGCGGCGTAGGCGAAGCCGACGGCGGAGGAGAGTCCTTGGCCGAGCGGACCGGTGGTGATCTCCACCCCGTCGGTATGGCCGTACTCCGGGTGTCCAGGGGTCTTCGAGCCCCAGGTGCGCAGGGCCTTGAGGTCGTCGAGTTCGAGGCCGTACCCGCCGAAGTAGAACTGCACGTACTGGGTGAGCGAGCTGTGACCCACCGACAGGATGAACCGGTCGCGGCCGATCCAGGTGCTGTCGCTCGGGTCGCGCCGCATGACCTTCTGGAAGAGCAGATAGGCCGCGGGGGCGAGGCTCATGGCCGTGCCAGGATGCCCGTTCCCCACCTTCTCCACGGCATCCGCCGCGAGAACGCGAGCGGTGTCTACGGCCTTGTTGTCAATGGAATCCCATTGGAGAGCTGCCACGAGATGATGACCCTTCTGTTGCCGCGATGACCGGCTCGGTCCACCGCTTTAGAGGTTTCGCGCTCACCCGACATCGTCGGCGTCACCGCGGGTTCTCCCGTTCGCGTCTGGTGTCCGAACGGCACGGTGCCTGGATGAACGGGGCGGGGGAGCCTGCGGCTGGCAAGCGTATTCAAGTATAGAGAAACCGACTGGGCAAAGCTCTATTCCCGAACGGCTCCCGCTGCCTCCCGCGGCACGCCTAGAATCGGTGGCAGGCAATTGCGGCGGTTAGAGGAGCTATGAACCTAGCGGTGGACACTCGTCTTCGGGGCGAGCGGATCGGCTTCTCCCGCAAGGCCAAGGCCTATCTGGCCCTGACCAAGCCCCGGGTGATCGAGTTGCTGCTCGTCACCACGGCGCCGGTGATGATCCTCGCCCAGAACGGCATCCCGAATCTCTGGCTGGTTCTCTGGACGCTGGTCGGGGGCGCCCTGAGCGCCGGATCGGCCGGCGCTTTCAACTGCTATCTCGATCGCGACATGGACAGGATCATGAAGCGCACGAGCGGCAGGCCGCTCGTCACCGGCGAGCTCAGCGATCGCGAGGCGCTCGTGTTCGCCTGGGTGATCGGCGCCGGATCGATTCTCCTGCTCGGGCTCCTCGTCAACTGGCTGTCCGCGGCGCTCTCGCTCGCCGCGATCCTCATCTACGTTGTGCTCTACACGCTCGTCCTCAAGCGCAGGACCCCGCAGAACATCGTCTGGGGCGGTGCGGCCGGATGCGTGCCAGTGCTCATCGGCTGGGCCGCCGTCACCGACTCGCTCGGCTGGGCGCCGGTCATCCTCTTCGGTGTCGTCTTCCTCTGGACGCCACCGCACTACTGGCCGCTGTCCATGCGCTACCGCGACGACTATTCGTCCGCGAGCGTGCCCATGCTCGGCGTCGTGCGCGGCCGCACGGTGGTCGGCCTCCAGGTCGTCCTCTATGCCTGGGCGACCGTGGCCTGCTCGCTCCTGCTGATCCCGGTCGGCCACATGGGCATCCTCTACTCCGCCGTCGCGGTCATCTCCGGCGCCTGGTTCGTCTACGAGGCGCATCGGCTGTATTCCATGGCCATCCGCCACGGCGAGGTCAGGCCGATGCGGGTGTTCCACAGCTCGATCAGCTATCTGACGCTGCTGTTCATCGCCGTCGGCATCGACCCGCTTCTGCCGTTCTAGTCGCCCATCCGCTTGGAGAGAACCATTACCACCCCGTTCGGCTATCTGGCCTCACGTGTGACCCTCGGTCCGCGCGCCCTGCGCTGGGGGACCACCGCCGCCCTCGTCGTCAGCATCTTCCTGGTCTTCAGCGGCGGCGTCGTCCGGGTGACCGGCTCCGGTCTCGGCTGCCCCACCTGGCCAGCCTGCGACGCGACCTCACTGACCACGACCCCGGCCCTCGGCATCCACGGGCTCATCGAGTTCGGCAACCGCAGCATGACCGGCCTGCTGATCCTCGCGGTCGGTTGGGCGATCGTGGCCGCGCGACTGCAGAGACCCCGCAACCGCCCGCTGACCCGCCTCGCCTGGTCCCAGTTCTGGCTGGTCGTCGCCAATGCCATCGCAGGCGGCATCAGCGTCCTCACCGGCCTGAACCCCTACGTGGTCGCGCTGCACTTCCTCATGGCGATCGCCCTCCTGACGACCACGACGCTCACCTGGCATCGGGCGAGGGAGACGGCGCCGCAGGCCCCGCTGCCCAGGCTGTCCGGGCCGTCCGTGGCCCTCAGCTGGGCGCTCGTGGCCTGCACCATCGTCCTCATCGCCGTCGGCACCCTCGTCTCCGGTTCCGGCCCGCACTCGGGGGACTCCGCGGAGGTCCCGCGCATGGGCTTCGTCTGGGCGGATGTCACGATCCTGCACGGGATTCTCGGCGCCGCGACGATCGTCATCGCCGTCGCGCTGTGGCTCTCGCTGCGCGGCTCCGCGCAGGCGGCGCTGGCCAGACGCCGCGTCGTGTTCTTCGTGGTGGTGGCGCTCGTGCAGGCCGCGATCGGCCTCGTCCAGTCGCTGACCGGGATCCCCGGCGGCCTGGTCGCGATCCATCTGCTGGGATCCGCGCTGGTGTGGGTGGGGGCCATCCGGGTGGTCCTCGAGGTCAATCCCCGGCTGTTCTCAACCTTGCAGGCCGCGCCCGCGTCCGCGGCTGTCAATCCGGTGGTTGCCTGACCGAATCGAAAGTTCACCCTGTAGAATTGGGAGTTCGAGTGGCGCACGGCGCTGCCCACTCGTGAGGCCGCCGGGTTGTCGAGAGCGGCATCCCATGGCCTGATCGGCACGAGGAACGCGCACAGAACCTGCATCACCGCTTCCGAATGGAAACGCGCGGCGCGGGGAATGGCCGAGCCGAGTGCCGGGTTGGTGCACTGCAGGTAGTTGGCTGCAGGGAGGAGAAGAGGTATTCACATGTCAGACATCCTGATCGATCGCCCCGAACTCGCGAGCCTGGGGATCTACGAGTTCGGCTGGTCCGACTCCGACGTCGCCGGTGCATCCGCCAAACGCGGGATCTCGCCGGAGGTCGTCGCCGACATCTCCGCCCTCAAGAACGAACCCGAATGGATGCTGAAGAACCGTCTCAAGGCGCTTGCGGTCTTCTACAAGAAGCCGATGCCCGCCTGGGGCGCGGACCTGTCCGGGATCGACTTCGACAACATCAAATACTTCGTCCGGTCGACGGAGAAGCAGGCCCAGACCTGGGACGACCTGCCCGACGACATCAAGAACACCTATGAGAAGCTCGGCATCCCCGAGGCGGAGCGTCAGCGGCTGGTCTCCGGCGTCGCCGCGCAGTACGAGTCCGAGGTGGTCTACCACACGATCACCAAGGAGCTCGAGGAGCAGGGGGTCATCTTCCTCGACACCGATACCGCTCTGCGCGAGTATCCCGAGATCTTCCAGGAGTACTTCGGCACCGTCATCCCCGCCGGCGACAACAAGTTCGCCGCGCTGAACACCTCGGTGTGGTCGGGAGGATCGTTCGTCTACGTGCCGAAGGGTGTGCACGTGTCGATCCCGCTGCAGGCGTACTTCCGCATCAACACCGAGAACATGGGTCAGTTCGAGCGGACGCTGATCATCGCCGACGAGGGCAGTTACGTCCACTACATCGAGGGCTGCACGGCTCCGATCTACAAGTCGGACTCCCTGCACTCCGCCGTGGTCGAGATCATCGTCAAGAAGAACGCGCGTGTCCGTTACACGACGATCCAGAACTGGTCGAACAACGTCTACAACCTCGTCACCAAGCGGGCGATCGCCCACGAGGGCGCGACGATGGAGTGGATCGACGGCAACATCGGCTCCAAGGTGACCATGAAGTACCCCTCGATCTACCTGGTCGGCGAGCACGCCAAGGGCGAGACGCTCTCCGTGGCCTTCGCCGGCCCCGGTCAGCACCAGGACGCGGGAGCCAAGATGATCCACATGGCGCCGTACACCCAGTCGTCGATCGTCTCCAAGTCGATCGCCCGCGGCGGCGGACGAACGGGGTACCGGGGCGAGGTGCGCATCGCGGAGGGCGCGCATCACTCGGCGAACACGGTCAGGTGCGACGCGCTCCTCGTCGACGCGATCTCGAGATCGGACACCTATCCGACGACGGACGTCCGCGAGGACGACGTCCAGATGGGGCACGAGGCGACGGTGTCCAGGGTCAGCGCCGAACAGCTGTTCTATCTCCAGTCGCGCGGGCTCCCGGAGGACGAGGCGATGGCAATGATCGTGCGCGGATTCATCGAGCCCATCGCCAGGGAGCTTCCCATGGAATACGCCCTCGAACTCAACAAGCTCATCGAGATGGGCATGGAAGGCAGCGTTGGTTGATGCTCGTGCGCACGACGAGAGGACGGGTCAGCTAGATGTCCGCCCCAGTAACAGTCACGACGTCCTCCGCTCCGGACGGACCCAAGGCCCATAGCGACGGGGGCTGGGCGCTCGTCCCCGTTCAGGTGCGCTCCGCCCGGTTCAGCTCCTTCGAGGTCGGCGACTTCGACGCCGTCACCGGCCAGGAGCTCGAGTGGAAGCGGACCCCGATCGCCAAGGTCCTGCCATTGACCGGCGGCGACCTCGACGGCTCGGAGCTGCCGATCACCCTCCCCTCCGTCGAGGGGGCGACCATCGAATGGATCGACCGCTCGGACGCCCGCATCGGCAGCGCGGGCAAGCCGGAGGAACGGGCGTCGGCGAACGCCTGGAGCGGTTTCGAGAAGGCCCTCGCGGTGACCATCGGCGGCGAGACCCCCGTCACCATCGCCATCGACCGCTCCGGCCTCGGCACCGCCCCCCGCGGCGCGCACACCGTCATCACGGCGAAGCACCACAGCCGCGGAACGGTGGTCCTGGACGGATCGGGAGACGCCCTGCTGAGCGAGAACGTCGAGATCGTCCTCGAAGAGGGTGCGGAGCTCACGGTCGTCAGCGTGCAGGAGTGGAACCGCGGCGGCATCCATCTGGCCAGCCACTTCGCCGAGGTCGGCCGCGACGCCAGGCTCAAGCACGTCGTCGTGTCACTCGGCGGCGAGGTGGTCAGACTGAACCCCTCCGTGCACCTCTCGGCAGAGGGCGGAGAGGTCGAGCTGTACGGCGTCTACTTCGCCGACGCCGGCCAGCACCTCGAACAGCAGGTCTTCGTCAACCACGATGCGCCGAACACGAGGTCGCGGGTGAGCTACAAGGGCGCGCTCCAGGGGATCGGCGCCCACACGGTCTGGGTCGGCGACGTCCTCATCCGTCCGACCGCCTCCGGGACGGACAGCTACGAGCAGAACCGCAATCTCCTGCTCACCGACGGCGCGCGAGCCGACTCGGTGCCCAACCTCGAGATCGAGACCGGCGACATCGCAGGGGCCGGACACGCGAGCGCGTCCGGACGCTTCGACGACGAGCAACTGTTCTACCTGCAAGCCAGGGGAATCGCCGAGGAGGACGCCAGACGACTCGTCGTGCGCGGCTTCCTCGCGGAAATCATTCAGAAGATCGGTTCACCGGAGCTCGAGACTCGGCTCCACGACAAGATCGAAGCCGAGTTGACCGGAAACGAGGAAAACCGCCCATGAGCATCAGGATCTGCGCCGAAGACGAGATCGAACTGGGAACCGCACTGCGAGTGACCATCGACGGCACGGCCATCGCCGTCGTGCGCGACTCCGCCGGGGGCGTCCACGCGCTCGGCGACACCTGCACCCACGGCGACATCTCGCTCGCGGAGGGATTCGTGGAGGACGACACCCTGGAGTGCTGGGCCCACGGATCGAAGTTCTCGCTCACCACCGGCAAACCGCTCAACCTCCCCGCCTACGAACCGGTCCCGGTCTTCGCGGTATCCATCGTCGACGGCGACGTCTACATCGACCCGACCCCGGTCATCAGCGCCTAGAAAGGACAGTCATGTCACGACTCGAAGTCAAGGATCTGCAGGTCAGCGTCGAGACCGAGCAGGGCACCAAGCCCATCCTCAAGGGTGTCGATCTCGTGGTGAACGAGGGCGAGATCCACGCCATCATGGGCCCGAACGGCTCAGGCAAGTCGACGCTCGCCTATACGATCGCCGGGCACCCCAAGTATCACGTCGACGGCGGATCGCTCACCCTCGACGGCGAGGACCTGCTCGCCATGACGGTGGACGCCCGCGCCCGCGCCGGGCTGTTCCTGGCCATGCAGTACCCGGTGGAGATCCCCGGCGTCGCGGTCACCAACTTCCTGCGCACCGCGAAGACGGCCATCGACGGCACGCAGCCGTCGATCCGCACCTGGGGCAAGGAGGTCACCGAGGCGATGAAGAACCTGCGGATGGACCCGGCGTTCAAGGACCGCAACGTCAACGAGGGCTTCTCCGGCGGGGAGAAGAAACGCCACGAGATCCTGCAGCTCGAGCTGCTCAAACCCAAGTTCGCCATCCTCGACGAGACGGACTCCGGTCTCGACGTCGACGCGCTCAAGATCGTCTCGGAGGGTGTCAACCGGGCAAAGGCCAACACCGGCCTTGGCCTGCTGCTCATCACCCACTACACGCGCATCCTCCGGTACATCACCCCGGACTTCGTGCACGTCTTCGTCGATGGACGGGTCGCGGAGGAGGGCGGGGCCGAGCTGGCCGATCGCCTCGAGAACGAGGGTTACGATCGCTTTCTCACCACGGCGAACCTAGGCTAGGACCATGGCTGTTGCACTCGCCCCCCAGCTCTTCGACCGGGTCGAGGAGGCGCTGAAGGACGTCGTCGATCCCGAGCTCGGGGTCAACATCGTCGACCTGGGGCTCATCTACGACCTGACCTGGGACGACGAGAACGACGCGCTCATCATCAGCATGACGCTGACCTCGGCCGGCTGCCCGCTCACCGACGTCATCGAGGAGCAGACCGCCGAGGCCCTGGACGGCATCGTCGAGCAGTTCCGGATCAACTGGGTCTGGATGCCGCCGTGGGGACCGGAGAAGATCACCGACGACGGGCGGGACATGATGCGCGCCCTCGGCTTCTCGATGTGACCACCCCGCCGAGCGGGAGACCGGCTCAGGGCTGGGCGATCGCGACCGTGAGGGAGTCAGACGCGGTCTGCTTGGCATACTCGCTCGAGGTCGGCGTGGTCTGCAGCAGCAGCTGGTAGGTGAACGACAGGGTCACCGAGGTCGCCCGATTATCGAGTGCCGGCAGCACGAAGGTCTGGCTGTAGCTGTACGGGGATTTCACGAGGTATCCGGGCGTGATCGTCGCACGGTCGTCCAGCGGCGCCGGGGCGGTCAGCGGACCGTCCGGGCCGTTCACGGCAAGGACCGCCGAGACCTCCGACAGGTAGACGGCCTGGCCCTGGTCCCCGTCGATCGTGCCGACCATGGAGAAGCTGATCGGCTTGTTCGCCGATGCCGTCCACTGGTCCATGGCGAGGTCCGACCAGTAGTTGACGGTCAGGGCGATCGCTCCCGCTCCCAGCAGGCGCTTGGTCGATCCGGCCGCGAGGTCGTTGTGGATGGTCGTGATGACACTCGTCTTGCTCGGTGTCGGGGTGGGGGACGGGGATGCCTTGGCAGCGGAGAACGGCAGATCAGCGCATCCGGAGAGCAGACCTATCGACAGGGCCGCCATGAGGATCGTGCCGGTCAGGCGCTGTCTCTTGCTGGATATCATCTCTTCCTCGTTGTTCTCTGGGGTACGGCGGGCCGAATTCGGCCGAATCGTGCTGCGGAAGTCCTGCGCCAATCCTGAGCTTTCCGCCGGGGAAACCTGGCGGAAGGCTGAGTGCGGTGCTGCAGACTGACACTACAACCCCGGCGACATGGCCGATCGCGCGGGAACCACGGCACGAAGGACGGGCAAGGCCCCAACAATGACTACCACAGACAGCGGGTACCGCAGCGACACCGAGGGCTCCGCGGAGGACTCGGCCTTCGAGTTCGACGCCTCGGTGGACTCCCTCGCGGCCCTCCGTCCGACCATCGGCTGCGTCATCCCGGCCTACAACGAGGCGGAGTCGATCGCCTCCGTCATCGAGTCCCTGCTCGGTCAGACGCGGGTGCCCGACGTCATTCACGTCGTGGTCAACAACACCACCGACGACACCGTCGCCATCGCCAGTGCCTTCGCCGGCCCCCACGTCCGCGAGGTGGACGGCATCGAGCAGTTCACCGAGGTCTACGTCCACGACATCGGGAAGAACAAGGACAAGAAGGTCGGCGCGCTCAACTACGGGTTCACCCTGATCGAGGGTTGCGACTATCTGCTGGGCGTCGACGGCGACACCACCGCCGAGGTCGATGCCGTCGAGAAGCTGGAGGCTGAGATCGCCTCCGACAGCCGCATCGGCGGGATCTCGGCGATCTTCAGCATCGACGACAGCCCCTTCAAGGGCCTCATGGCCCCCTTCCTCATCGCCGGGCAGCGCGCCCAGTTCGCCTCCTTCAACATGCTGAGCATGCTCCGCGGCCGGAACATGGCGGTGCTCGGCGGTCAGTTCTCGATCTTCTCGATCGAGGCCCTCCGTCAGGCGATGAAGGACAACCACCAGTCCGCGCCGTGGGTGAAGGACAGCGAGGTCGAGGACTCGCTCCTCTCGCTGCAGATCAAGAGCGCCGGCTACCTCACCAAGATCAGCGCCCAGGCGAGGGCGGATGTCGGCGGCATGGTCACCCTGCGCGGTCTCGACGCGCAGCAGGTCAAGTGGAACTTCGGATCCATCGAGCTCATGTGGCCTGGACAGCGCGGGGACACCAAGGGGCAGCCCTTCCACCCCAACCTCCGGCTGCGCTGGATCGAGAACTTTTCGATGGCGGTCAACGCCCTCACCCGGCTCATGTTCGTCGTCCTGCTCGTCGCCTCGCTGTCGATCGGCGCCTTCGTCTTCAGCCCAATCTGGCTGATCCCGCCGGCCATCGCGAGCCTGCTCAACCTGCGGACCGCGATCTCGATGAAGAAGCGGAACTGGCGCGACATCGTCTTCGCCATCGCGGTGATCCCCGCCGAGGTCTACATGTGGATCAGGCTCGGCCATTTCTTCCGCGCCTGGACGAAGTTCCTCAGCCGCAAGCAGGTGGACAACTGGGCCGCCCAGGCGAAGGCGGAGAAGGGGGCGGGCAACGCGCATCTCATGCCGGTCCTGGTGCTTCTGCTCTCGATCGCCGTCCTGGTGCTCGGCTGGTTCCTCCTGCCCATCGCCGCGCAGTCGATGGTCCTCGCGGTGGCCTGGCCGTTCCTCGGCGTCATCACGGCGCTGCAGACGCTCGGCATGACCTCGAAGCTCCTGCGCCGGTATCGCGGCTACCGCGTCTGAGCGGAGGGGCGCGCCCTCAGGCGGCGTCCCGAGCGGGAGAACGCCCGGTCAGGCGGCGTCGGGCGCGGTGAGGCGGTAGCCCACCCCGCGGACCGTCTCGATGAAGCGGGGAGCGGCGATGCTGTCCGACAGCTTCTTGCGCAGGTTGCCCATGTGCACCTCGATGGCCCGCTTGTCCGGCTCGGTGATGATGTGGCTCGTGACGTAGCTGTCGCCGCGGAGGTGCAGCACGAGGTCGGCCTTCGTCCGCACCCGCCTGCCCGACTCGAGCAGGGTGGCCAGCAGATCGAACTCGCTCCGGGTCAGCAGCACCTCGGTCCTGTCCACCTGCACGATCCTGGTCTCCAGGTTGAGCCAGAGACCGTTGTGCTCGAGCCACCCGGAGCCGCCCTGGGTCGAGGGTGCCGGGGCCGCGGCCGGCGGCACGGATGCCTGGACAGGGGCGGCAGGCTGGGCGAAGACGGGTGACGCCGAGGCGACGGGTGCCGAAGACGCGGGGGCGAAGACCGGTTCGGGGATCGCCACCGGGGCCGGGGGAGCGGAGAACACCGGCGTCGGTGCGGCGGGAATGGTGACGACCGGAGCGGGCTCGGGAGGGCCGGCGAAGACCGGGGCAACAGCGGAGACGACCGGCTGGGCGATCACCGGTGCGGTGACGGGCATGGCCACAACCGGTGCGGTGACGGGCTGGGGAACCACGACGACGACCGGCTCCGGCTGGGTCGTGCCGGCCGTTTCGACCGCCGCCGCGCGGGGACGGCGGAGCATCGCCTCGACACGCGCGCGGAGCTCCCTCGGGCGTAACGGCTTGCTGACGAAGTCGTCCGCACCCGCTTCCAACCCCTGCACGGTGTCGATCTCCTCCGACAGCGCGGTCAGCATCACGATGTAGCTCATGCTGAAGGCCCGGATGCGCCTGGCGACCTCGAAGCCGTCCATTCCCGGCATGTTCACGTCGAGCGTCGTGACGATGGGGTCGTATCGGCGGACCGCCTCGACCCCCTCCTGGCCGTTCGCCGCGGTGATGACCTGGAATCCGGCCTGGGACAGCACGGTGTCGATGAGGTTGCGGATGTCCATGTCGTCCTCGATGACAACAGCGACCCGCTGTTCCGATTCACTCCGCATAGGGTTGATGATAGTCAATCCTCGGTGGCGCCGGGGGAGCCCGGCCGTCTGTCAGCCGCCGGAGGCCAGAGCGAGCGCCGCGGCGTCCCACCATTGACCGGCGGGCGGGCCGCCGTTGCAGGTGCCGTCGCTCTCGCCGGGCGGCTTGATCCACAGGTTCGCATCGTGGGCGGTACCGTCGTCGACGACGGTCGGCGCGCTGCCGAGAGCGCGTCCCGATGGATTGCACCATTCGCCGTTCGAGCCGTTCCCGTTGCGGGAGGTGTCGATGACGAAGTGGGCGCCGCCGAGCATCGAGCTGAGGGTGGTGTCGTAGCTCAGCTCCTGATCGGTGCTGTTGAAATTGGAGACGTTGCTGGCGAAACCACGCACCCTGGCGACCCCTGCCTGCTGCAGGAGCGGTGCCATCTGGGCCGCGGGAAGCCAGTCGGAGTGACCGCCGTCGAGATAGATGGTCGCCTGCGGCTCGGAGAGCGCCGTGATGTCGTCGCCGAGCTGACGCACGCGCTCATCGAGGTCGTTGCACTGCTGGGACTGTGCGAGCGAGTCCGGTTCGAGGATGATCACGCTCTTCGCCGTTCCCAGGCCATCGGCGATCGCCGCGATCCAGCGCGGATACGCCGCCTCGCTCAGGCCGCCCTGGGACTGGCCGGAACAGTCGCGATCGGGAATCCCGTATACAACGAACACGGGGACGGCACCCCTGACGGAGGCATCGGCGGTGAGACCCCGAACGTATCCGGCGACCGTGGCGGTCGGATGCTTCTCCGGCAGCAGCCAGATGGCGGTCGGCGTCGAGGCGATCGACTCGAAGGCGGCGGCGTCCGCGCCGTCGGCCGGCGAGGCCGCCCGAGCGGCCGGGGAGTCCGGATCGGCATAGAAGCGGTCGCCGGTGAGCGGATTGCCCGTCGTCTCCGAGGTCGCGGGAATGGCCGCGCCGACCAGTCCCACCACCGCAGCCACGATGACGACCGCGAACGTCCCGGCGATCGCGGTCACCGGCCCGGATCGCCTCGCCCCGCCTGATCTCATCGCCTGTTCTCCCCGGGTCTCGCGGGAAACCCTACGCCACGCACGGGAGCCGCGACGATTGCCTCAGCGACGATCCGCCGAGGACCGGCCGGCCGCCAGGGGCACGCTGGACATTCGGTCTCCTCGAGGTGGGGGAATTCGGACCGGGGGCCCACGAAATATACTAGAGGTCTACCCCCACCTCCCCTTGTCGAAAGACGACCAAAGAATCGGACTCTGCCTGTGCTCAGCGTGCACGACCTCGAACTGCGTGTCGGCGCGCGCATGCTCATGGAGGACGTCACCTTCCGTGTCGAGCGCGGCGATAAGATCGGCCTCGTCGGACGCAACGGCGCGGGCAAGACGACCCTGACCAAGGTGCTCGCGGGCGAGGAGCTCGCGACCGGCGGCACCATCGAGCGTACGGGCGAGATCGGCTACCTGCCGCAGGATCCGCGCTCGGGCAATCCGGAGGACCTGGCGCGCACGCGCATCCTCGATGCGAGGGGCCTCGGGCAGCTGCTCCTCGGCATGCAGGAGTCGGCCCTGGCGATGGGCGACGACGATCCAGCGGTCAGCGCCGCGGCCATGAAGACCTACGGCAACCTGCAGGACCGGTTCACCGCACTCGGCGGGTACTCCGCC
>NZ_DASWPB010000083.1:0-11976 GCF_036404185.1 Lacisediminihabitans sp.
CCCGCTGCTGATCGTCTTCATCTTCGCCCAGCGCCGAATAATCTCAGGCATCACGGGTGGGGCGGTCAAGTAGCGCCGTTCACGGCGAGCCGCAGGTTTGGACCCACGCATAACTCCTGCATAACGGTGGTGCGGGGCTGATGGGCACCGGAATCACGGCATCCGCGGCGGATCCCGGAAATTCTGCAGGGGTTACGCAGGCGATTGCCGAGAGGTCGCGCGGAACGGGGAGTCGAAGGCTAAGGCCCAGACCGGTCGCGGCGCGAACCGACGCGCCTAGCGGTGATTGGGGTCGTTCTCCTGGGCGTTCGGCATGTTGCGCAGGCTCGGCACACGGGGCGGTGCCGGCCGGCCGCCGCGCCTGAGGGTGAGCGAGACGATGAGCAGCACG
This sequence comes from Lacisediminihabitans sp., assembly GCF_036404185.1. Taxonomy (GTDB): domain Bacteria; phylum Actinomycetota; class Actinomycetes; order Actinomycetales; family Microbacteriaceae; genus Lacisediminihabitans. The sequence continues at coordinate 392 of NZ_DASWPB010000083.1, forward strand.
GCCGTCGGCCAGTACGGGAAGCTCCAGATGAAAGTGCTGACCAAATACAGTGTGGCGGCGGCAAACATCACCCAAGACATCCAGCGAAGGACCGTCGTGAGCCGCCCTAACTTGACCATTCTTCGATGCTACGCCGCCCGCGGTCACGGGGCTATAGGCATCCCGTCATCGGGTGACCGCCGCCGGAAGCAGTTCGGCGAGCAGGGCCTGGATGCGCCGCCTGATCTCGTCGCGGATGGGACGCACCTCGTCGATGCCCTTGCCGGCCGGGTCGGCCAGGTCCCAGTCCTCGTAGCGCTTGCCGGGAAAGATGGGGCAGACGTCGCCGCAGCCCATCGTGATCACGATGTCCGACTCCTTGACCTGTTCGGTGGTCATCAGCTGCGGCACGGCCTGGGAGATGTCGATGCCCTCCTCCGCCATCGCCGCGATGGCGACGGGATTGATCTGATCACCCGGCTCTGAGCCGCCCGATCGGACCTCGACCGCACCGTGCGACAGGGCCTTCATGTAGCCGGCGGCCATCTGCGATCGGCCCGCATTGTGGATGCAGACGAAGAGAACCGTGGGTGTGGTGGGCATGAGTGCAGTCTTCATCAATACATCGACGGTTGTCAATGTTTATGCCACGATGGTGGCATGCCCGTCGCCGAACTCCTCCCGCTCACCGACATCTCGGCCTGCTGTGCGCCGTTGACTCGCGCGGCGATCGCGCCCGACCACGCTGAGAGCCTGTCGCGCTCGCTCAAGGCCCTCGCCGACCCGGCGCGTCTGCGGCTCATCTCGATGGTGGCCGCGCACGAGGGCGCCGAGGCCTGCGTCTGCGACCTCACCGAGCCGCTCGGGCTCAGCCAGCCCACCGTCTCCCACCACCTCAGGGTGCTCGTCGACGCGGGCTATCTGTCCCGCACCAAGCGCGGCACCTGGGCCTATTACCGCCTCGTCCCCGGATCGCTCGACTCGGTCGCCGGGCTGCTCGCGACGGTGTAACCCCGCACCCACGGGACGGAACGGCCCGCAACTATCCCCATTCCGGGCCGTGAGCGCCTAGACGACGCCGCGGTGGCGAACGGCCGGTTAACGCCTGAGCGCATTCCTCCGGCGGATGCCTACGACGCCCAGGAGCACGAGGCCCGATGCGAACGCGCCGAGGGCCAGCATCAGCGGCCCGCCGGCATCCACGCCCGTGGCGGCGAGCTCTGGGTCGACCGGCGCCGCGTCGGCCGGCGGAATCGGAATGACCGCCCCGGAGACCGCGTTGAACGTGACCGTCTGGGAGAGCACGGCGGGATCCGAGCCGACGCGCGCCGCGAGCGCATACGTCGCGGCCGAGGTGGACGTCAGCGTGATGACGCAGGTGCCGTCTGCTGCGGTCGTGCAGCCGATGGCGGACGCGGGGACACCGCCCGGAACGGTGAAGACGACGGGAACCCCGGCCACCGGGGCGTGAGTGTCGTCTCGGACGGTCACGGTGGCGGTCGCCGTCGCGGTGCCGTCGGCGACGACCACGGTCGGGGTGAGAGCCAGGTCGGACTCGGCCGCGGAGATCTCCCTGGCGGCGTAGCCGTTCCAGGATGCGGCGAATCCCGTGGCCCCCGCGTAGTAGTACAGGGTGGGGCCGCCTCCCGAAAAGGACCCCGCGGTGCCCATCGGCGTAAACGTCGTCGGTGCGGCACCGGCGAAGATCACGGAGGTGAGCACGTTCGACTCCGTCGTGTTGTCGGCGAAGGTGTTGTTGCCGATGCTGGTGACGGAGGCGGGGATCGTCAGTGAGGTCAGGTAATTGCCCCTGAAGGAATTGTTGCCGAGGGCGGTGACGGAATCGCCGAAGGTCACCGAGGTCAGAAGGTTGTTGTAAAACGCGTAGGTGCCGATGGTGACGACCGAGTCGGGGATGACGATGGAGGTCAGGACATCACCCCGGAAGGCGTTGTCGCCGATGGTCACGACCGAATCGGGGATGGTCACCGAGGTCAGCTGCGATGGGAGGAAATTGCCCCGGAACGCATTGACGGCGATGGCGGTCACGGCGAAGTCGGTGCCGCCGACGGAGAGGACGGCGGGGATGTCGACGACGGTCTTGCCTCCGACGTAACCGGTGATGGTGGCGGTGCTTCCGCTGAGGGTATAGGTGAAGTCCGTCGCCGGATCGGCGGCGACCGCGGGGCTGGCGGCGAACAGCGTGCCGGCGGTGATGAGCATCACTGCCGCGGCACGGAAGGGGATGTGAGGCATGGCGGCTACGACTCCTGGATCGATCAGATTCCGGTCCCCACATGAAGGATGGGTCGCAGCGGGTCTGGCCAGCTTATCGTCGTCAACGGAGCCGCCTGTCAGAATCGAACTGACGACCTTCTCATTACGAGTGAGATGCTCTACCGACTGAGCTAAGGCGGCGTGCACCGGCACCGCCGGGTGGCACAGCATGAAAGCTTAGCGGATCATGCGGCCTTCGCCGGCCCCAGGATGCGACCCAGTTCGTCGAAGGAATCACGCAGCCGTTCGCTCAGCGGGACCACGCCGTCGGCATCCGCCCAGCAGGTCCAGGCGTGCCGCATGGCGCCGAAGGCGACGAGCGTGATGAGTCTCGCCCTGCTCACGAGTGCTTCCGGGTCGCGGGCGAGTTTCGGGTCGTCGAGGGCGAGGCGCTCGGCGACGATGTCGCGAAGCTGGTCCTCGAAGGCGCGCATCGCCTCCATCCTCAGGGCGAAGAGCTGCGGATGCTGCTTGAGGAGCGTCCGGCGCAACTGCAGGAGCTCGGTGTCCTCCGAGGTGCTGTCGGAGGAGCTGCCCAGCAGGTCGCCGAGACCGTCGAGCACGGTCGTACCGCGGGAGGCCCCGCTGATGAACAGCGCGCGCTCCTCCCCCGACGGCAGCTCGGGGCCGTCCCCGACGAGGGCGCGCTCCTTCGAGGCGAAGTAGTTGAAGAAGGTGCGGGGGGACACATCCGCGACCCGGCTGATCTCGTCGACCGTGACCTTGTCGAGGCCCCGCTCCGCGGCCAGCGCGACCGCCGCCATCTCGATGGCCCTGCGGGTCGCGAGACGCTTGCGCTCGCGCAGGCCGGATGACTCGTGGTCGATGCTCATGAGGGAATTATTGCATTCGCTGCAATCTTGCACAATTCACGGTCGGCGGATGCTCAGCAGCGGGGATCCCTGCTCGGCACGGTTCCCTTGATGAAGAAGTTGTCCACCGCGTTGTTCACGCAGGAGTTCGACTTGTTGTATGCGGTGTGACCCTCGCCCGTGTAGGTCACCAGATGACCGTTCGTGAGCTCCTTGGCGAGGTTCTTCGCCCAGACATACGGGGTCGCCGGGTCGTTGGTCGTGCCGACGACGACGATCGGCGCCGAGCCGTCCGCCGCGATCGCGACCCTGTCGCGCGTGGAGGGGAACGGCCAGTTCGCGCAGGACGTGTCGTAGGCCAGTTGCGGACCGAGCACCGGGGCGGCCTTCGTCAGCTTCGCGGCATCCGCCCTGAGGGAGGCGATCGAGTCATCCGACCGATAGTCGAGACAGTTGATCGCGATGAAGGCCTCTGTCGAGTTGTCCTTGTAGGTGCCGTCGGCGTTCCGCCCGTAATAGCTGTCGGCGAGCTCGAAGGCGACCTCGGTCTTGCCCTGCATGACGGAGGTGAAGAGCTGGCTGAGATACGGCCAGCTGCTCCTGTCGTAGAGCGGGAAGATGATGGCGTTGAACATGACCGCGCTGCCCAGCTCGCGGCCGTCGGCACCGCGCAGGGGACTCGCGTCGAGGCTGTCCAGCAGCGAACGGATCGTCGTCATCGCGGCATCCACGGAACCCGAGAACGGACAATTCTTCCCGGTCTCGCAGTCCGCGATGTAGGCGCGCAACGCGCTCTCGAATCCCTTGGCCTGGGTCTCGCTGACGTCGAAGCTGGTCGTCGCCGGGTCGAGGGCTCCATCGAGGACGAGATGGCCGGTCTTCTTCGGGTAGAGCCCCGCGTAGGTCGCCCCGAGCAGGGTGCCGTAGGAATAGCCGAGGTAGTTGAGCTTCTTATCGCCGAGCACGGCCCGCAGCAGGTCGAGGTCGCGGGCGGCGCTGACCGTGTCGACGAAGCCGAGCAGCGGGCCGGTGTATTTGAGGCAGTCCTGACCGAACTTCTGGTTGCTCGCCGACTGCTCGGCGATCCAGGCATCCGAGCCGATCGGATCCGGCGGGATGCTGAACAGGAAGGCATCCATGTCCGCGGGGTCCTGATAGCACTTGACCGCCGACGACCGATTGACTCCCCTCGGGTCGAACCCGACGATGTCGTAGCTCTGCTGAAGCTTCGAGTCGACGGCGTAGGAGAGGCTGTCCTTGATGAAGTCGTAGCCGGATCCGCCGGGGCCGCCCGGGTTGACCAGCAGCGAGCCCAGCCTGGTTCCGGTGGCCGTCTTGCGGATGAGCGCGAGGTGGATCGAGGCGGTGGCCGGGTTATTCCAGTCCATCGGCGCCGTCGCCGTCGCGCACTGGAAGTCACCGCCCTGGCAGCTCTTCCAGTGCAGCACCTGGCTGTAGAAGGGCTTCAGATCGGCCGCGACCTTCTCGTTCACGGGAGTGGAGGTCGCGGCCGGCGCTTTCGGGATGAACGACGAGACGCATCCGCTGAGCGGTACGACGAGCGCGAGCGTCGCGGCGACGATGGCGAGACGCAGTGTTCGGCGGCGAGTGGGCATTGGTCCCCTTGGTGGGCTGTGGGTATCGTGTCGGCTCAGCGGGCGGCCGAGATGAGCATGGCTTCGAGGGCGAGCGTCGGGGCGACGTTGCCGTCGATCCGCTTCCTCGCCGTCGTTATGGCATCCATCGTGGCGAGCGTCGCCGCGGCGGTCGAGGCCTCGCTGGCGGCGACCAGCTCCGGCCGGATCGCGAGGTTGATCGGCTCCGTCGGAACCCCGAGCTGCAGCAGCAGCACGTCGCGGTAGAGCGACAGCAGGTCCACCATGATCCGGTCGATGCCGTCGCGCAGGCTCCTCGTCGCGCGTCGCTTCTGGTCCTCCTCGAGGCTTCGGAGCTGTGCGCGCAGGGCGGGGGGTATCGTGCCACCCGGCTCGATGCCGAGGGAGCGCAGGGCGCTCTCCCGCTCCTCCGCGTCCCGCTCCTCGGTGATCGCCTTGGCGTCCTCCCCGGCGAGCTCGAGCAGCTGGGAGGCGGCGACCACCGCACCGGAGACGCTGCGGATGCCGAGCGCGATCTCGAGCGTCCTCCGGCGTCTGCGCCGCGCATCCTCGTTCGTCGCCAGGCGGTGGGCCATGCCGATGTGGCTCTGCGCCTCGCGTGCCGCCCGTGTCGCGGTGGCGAGGTCGACGCCGTCGCGGCGGGAGATCAGGTCGGCGACCTCATCGACATCCGGAATCCGGAGCCGCACGGTGCGCACGCGGGAGCGGATGGTGGGGATGAGGTCCGCCTCGCTCGGCGCGCACAGGATCCAAACCGTGCGCGGTGGCGGTTCCTCGAGGGCCTTGAGCAGCACGTTGGAGGTGCGCTCGGCCATCCGGTCGGCATCCTCGATCACCATCACCCGGTACCGGGCCACCGACGGCGAGAACTGGGAGCTCGCGACGAGCTTGCGCACGTCCTCCATCTTGATGATGACGCCCTCGGTGCTGAGGACCGCGAGGTCCGGATGCGTTCGCGCGGCCACCTGACGTCTGGTCGCTTCGTCGTCCTCGACGCCTCCGGGGCTCAGGAGCGCCGTGGCGAAGGCGTAGGCGAGGTTGGAGCGGCCGGAGCCGGGTGGCCCGGTGATGAGCCAGGAATGCGTCATGGCCGAGTTCGCAATGGGGGCCGCCGCGAGGCTCGAGTCGGCCGCGGCGGCACGAAAGATCGCGATGGCCTCCGACTGGCCCGTCAACTCGTCCCACACCGACATGGCATCAAGCCTAAGCGGAGGTGCCGACGCCGCAGGCCCGCCCGTTGCTCCATCTCGACGTCGCGGTGTTTCGTCGACGGCGCGGCTGTAGGTAGCCGGCGCGCTGTCGACAACACACCGCGCGGTCACCAGGGATGCGCGGTCACCGGGGATGCGCGGTCACCGGGGATGCGCGAGCACGGGTCCGTGGTGCAGGGCCGGGCGCGTCAGAGCGAGGACAGCAGGGTGGCGACCCGGGCACGCACGGCCGCGGCGATCGACTCGATGGAGTCGGTGGCGTTCAGCAGCAGGAAGCGTGCCGGTTCGGCCGCCGCAAGGTCGAGGTAGGAGGCCCGCACCCTCGCGTGAAAGTCGCGTTCCTCCGCCTCGAGACGGTCGTACTTGGTGCGGGCCTCGTCGAGCCGCTCGCGCCCGATGGTCTCGTCCAGGTCGAGCAGGATGGTCAGATCCGGCATGAATTCTTCCGCGGCCCACAGCGAGATGCCCCGCACCTCATCCGCGTCGAGCACCCGCCCGGCACCCTGATAGGCGACGGATGAGTCGAGATACCGGTCCTGGATCACGATCTCGCCGCGCTCGACCGCCGGTCGCACCTTCGTGGCGATGTTCTGGGCACGGTCGGCGGCGTAGATGAGCGCCTCCGCGCGCGGGGCGATGTGTCCGCGACGGTGCAGGACCATCTCACGCAGCTCGAGACCCAGCTCCGTTCCGCCCGGCTCGCGCGACCGGACGACGGTATGCCCGGCATCCGTCAGCCAAGTCGAGAGCAGCTGCGCCTGGGTCGACTTACCGGAGCCGTCCCCGCCCTCGAAGGTGATGAAGAGGCCGGACACCGCCTACTTCTTCACTGCCGGCTTCTTGGCGGCCGGCTTTCTCTTTGCCGGGGCCTTCGCCTTCGGCTTCGCCGGGGCCTTCGCCCGCTTGTCGGCGAGCAGCTGCACGGCTCGGTCGAAGTCGATCTCCTCGATCGTCTCTCCCCGCGGAATCGTCGCATTGGTGATGCCGTCGGTGACGTAGGCACCGAAGCGCCCGTCCTTGATGCGGATCGGCTTGCCGCTCTCCGGGTCCGCCTCGAACTCCTTCAGCGCACTGGACGCCCGACGGGCCCCGTACTTGGGCTGGGCGTACAGCTCGAGCGCCCCCGGCAGGTCGATCTCGAAGATCTGATCCTCGTCGGTGAGCGAACGGGTGTCCGCACCCTTTTTCAGGTAGGGGCCGAACTTGCCGTTCTGGGCGGTGATGTCCTCGCCGGTCTCCGGATCCTGGCCGACCACTCGGGGCAGGCTGAGCAGACGCAGCGCCGTATCGAGGTCGACCGTCGCGAGATCCATCGACTTGAAGATGGATGCCGTGCGCGGCTTGACCACCGCGGCCTTCTTCGGTGCGGCCTTCTTCTTCGCCGCCGGCTCCAGCACCTCGCCGGTCGCCGGGTCCGCGACCACGGACGCATCCGCCGTCGCGGAAGCGGTCGCCGGGATGGTCGACTCCTCCGGCTCCGGCTCAACCTCGGTCACGTAGGGCCCGAAGCGCCCGTCCTTGGCGACGATCTTCCTGCCGTTCTCGGGGTTCACGCCGATAACGCGGTCGACCACGACGGGCGCGTCGATGAGCTCCTGCGCCTTCGCGACGGTGAGCTCGTCGGGGGCGAGCTCCGGCGGGATGTTCACCCGACGGGGGGTGCCTTCGGTCTCCGTCGGGTCGACGACCTCGAGGTAGGGGCCGTACTTTCCGATGCGGAGGGTGATCTCGTCGTTCAGCTTGATCGAGTTGATGCTCTTGGCGTCGATGTCGCCGAGATTGTCGATGACCTCGCGCAGACCGCGATGCGAATCGTTGCCGAAGTAGAAGCCGTTGAGCCAGCCGACCCTGTCCTCCGTACCGCCGGCGATGCGGTCGAGGTCGTCCTCCATGCCCGCGGTGAAGTCGTACTGCACCAGGTCGCCGAAGAAGTCCTCGAGGAGCCGCACGACCGAGAACGCGATCCAGTTCGGAACGAGTGCCGTGCCCCTCGGCGTCACGTAGCCGCGGTCGATGATGGTCGAGATGATCGACGCATACGTGGACGGACGCCCGATGCCGAGCTCCTCCAGCGTCTTGACCAGGCTCGCCTCGGTGTATCGCGGCGGCGCGCTGGTCTCGTGGCCCTTGGCCTCGACATCCGCGACCGTGAGCGTCTGCCCGACCGTCAGGGGCGGCAGCTTGGCCTCCACCGGCTCGGCGACCGCATTGCGGTCCTCGTCGCGACTCTCCTCGTACGCCTGCAGGAATCCGCGGAAGGTGATGACCGTGCCGCTCGCGGCGAACTCGGCCATGGTCGATCCCTGGACCGGGCCCGCCGTGATGACGACGGATGCCGTGGAGCCCTTCGCGTCCGCCATCTGGGAGGCGACGGTGCGCTTCCAGATCAGGTCGTACAGCTTCCAGTCGTTGCCGCGGAGCACACCCTCCAACTGCGCCGGCGTGCGGAAGGTGTCGCCCGCCGGGCGGATCGCCTCGTGCGCCTCCTGCGCGTTTTTGCTCTTGCTCGCGTAGACCCGCGGCTTCTCCGAGACGCTCTCCGCGCCGTAGAGGGAGCTCGCCTGCGAGCGTGCCGCGGTCACCGCCTGCTGCGAGAGGTTGAGCGAGTCGGTACGCATATAGGTGATGTACCCGTTCTCGTACAGCCCCTGGGCGACGCTCATCGTCTGCCGCGCGGAGAAGCGGAGCTTGCGGGCCGCCTCCTGCTGCAGGGTCGAGGTGCTGAACGGCGCCGCGGGACGCCGGGTGTACGGCTTCGAATCGACGGAGGAGACGACGACGGAGACCTCGGGGTCGCGAAGCGCGTTCGCCAGGGCGGTGGCCGCCTGCTCGTCGAGGGCGATGGCATCCGGTTTGCCGTTGGTGGACGCCTTGAGCACACCCTTGTCGTCGAAGTCGCGCCCGGTGGCGACCCGGACGCCGTCGAGCCGGGCAAGGCGGGATTCGAAGGCCGTCGAGTCGCCGGATGCCGCCAGCAGCGCGGTGAGGTCCCAGTAGCTGGCGGCGACGAAGGCCAGTCGTTCCCTCTCGCGGTCCACAACGAGGCGGGTGGCCGCGGACTGCACGCGGCCGGCGGATAGGCCGGGGCCGATCTTGCGCCAGAGCACCGGGGAGACCTCGTACCCGTAGAGGCGGTCGAGGATGCGCCGGGTCTCCTGAGCGTCGACCAGGGCGGTGTCGATGTCCCGGGTGTTGTCTCTCGCCCGCTGGATCGCCTCCTTGGTGATCTCGTGGAACACCATGCGCTTGACCGGGACCTTCGGCTTGAGCTCCTCGAGGAGATGCCAGGCGATGGCCTCACCCTCGCGGTCCTCATCAGTTGCGAGATAGAGCTCGTCGGCACCCTTGAGCGCTCGCTTGAGCTCGGCGACCGTCTTCTTCTTCTGGTCGGAGACCACGTAATAGGGGAGAAACCCGTTCTCGACGTCGATGGAGAACTTACCGAGCGACCCCTTCTTGAGCTCTGGTGGCAGGTTTTTGGGCTCGATGAGGTCGCGGATGTGACCAACGGAGGCGAGAACCTCGTAACCGTCTCCCAGGTACTGGGCAATCGTCTTCGCCTTCGCGGGCGACTCGACTATGACCAGCTTCTTCGTGCCTGGCACCTGACTCCTTGCGTCTGCGGCGGTAGCCGCGAATGAATACAAACCTCGCTCAGCCTAAGGTTGCAGCGCTGATGCTACGCACCGCCGAGCACGATGTCGGGCCGCATACCCGACACGCACACCATACACACAGAAACAACCAGCGCTCCTATTTCACTCCCGAACCGGCTGGCCCCGCGGTCGCGGATGCCGTCGCCGTGAGCCCGAACACGGGCACGGAGACCCGCACGGTGACCACGAGCTCCTCCACTGAGCAGCCGCCGATGGTCGCGCCGTTCGCGGTCGCCAGCGACGCGGCGGCATCGCAGGGAGCGCCCGGGAGGATGCCGACCGCCGTGTCCGCAGCGGCGAGCGCTGCGGCATCCGCGGCATTCGCCGCCTGTCGTTTGGCGGACAGCGCGAGAGAGACCGGAACGGACAGCGACGCGACCGCGAGCACCGCCGCGATGACGGCGACCGCGAGGATCGAACCGGAGCCGCGATCGTCTCTCATGGCCCGGCCGCGGCGCAGCTCGATGCGGCGAGCCCGATCGAGCCGAGAAGGCCGCCGGCGATCGCGGCGGGGATCTCTGCACGCACGCAGACGATTCCCTCGCGCCGCTGGGTCGCCAGCCGGGCACCGGGAACGATCTGGCTCGCGATGTCGAGCCCGTCCCCGCGCGAGGCAGCCCTCGCGGCGTTCGCCGCGGCATCCTGGAGCCGAAGCTGCTCGCCCGCGAGCTGCATGCCGCCAAGGCAGCAGACCAGGACGAGCATCACGGCGGGGACGACCGCGGCGAACTCGGCGGTCACACTGCCGCGCTCAGCCCGCGAAGGTGAGTGCACGGTGCACCAGGTCGGTCAGCAGGCCGCGCACCTCGTCACTACGCATGATCGCGACGAGCAGGCCGGCAAAGCCGACCGCCGCCATCGTGGCGATCGCGTATTCCGCGGTGGCCGCACCCTCGTCGTCGGACAACAGTCGCTTCATGGTTGTGTTCCTTTCGGGTTGGTGATGACCATCGTCGCCTCTGCCTCGGATCGGGGCGTGGCGCCGATCGAAATCGGTGCACTTCGCTAGAAGGACGCCACTGTTGACGAGATGACCGCGATGAGCAGCGGCGCGACACCGAGCACCATGAAGGCGGGCAGGATGCACAGCCCGAGCGGCAGCATGAGGGTGACGGCGAGCTTCGCCGCCTTCCGCTCCCCCTCGCTGCGGGCACGGCGGCGCGTCTCCTCCGCCTCGCTGCGCAGCAGGGTCGCTGCGGGCACCCCGGCTCGGCGCGAGAGCTCGAGCACCTCGTCGAGCGCCGCCTCCGCCTCCTCCTCGGGAAGGCCGCAGTGCCGCCGCGCCTCCGCCACGGCGGCACGGGCGCGGGGAATGGATGCGCCGCCCGACACCGCGATCGCCATGAGATCGAAGCCGAGGCCGGGGGTGAGCCGCCTCGGCCGGGCCGAGCGGATGAGCCGGCCGTTCCACCAGCGCGCCGCCAGCATCAGCGCGCCGCCGACCGCCAGACAGGCCAGACCCGGCGGGGTTCCGAACAGGATGCCCAGGGTGTCGAAGCCGAGGGCGAGACCGAACAGCACCCCGATGATCGGCAGCACCATCACCATGCGTGCCGTGGCGGCGGGCGCGGCGAGGGCGGTCCGCAGGTCGCGCTGGTTCTGCGCGAGCGATCGCAGCGACGTGGCGAAGCCGGCGAGGGTGGGGGCGAGCGGGGCGCCGGCCTCCGTCGCCACCTGCCAGGCCGCGGCGAGACCGCGCCAGGCATCAGAGGCATCGGAGTCGGAGGGAGATCGCGACCGGACGCGCTCGACCGACGAGACGACCTCGACGATCGCCGACACGATGCTCTCACCCCGCTCCGCCGCGGCGGCGATGGACCGCAGCCGGGGCGCCTCGCCTCCCTGGGCCAGCTCGGCCAGATGCACCCAGCCGGAGACCGGAGTGACGCCCGCGGCGAGCAGCACCCCGAGCCGTTGCACGATCGAGGCGAGGGGATCGAGGTCCAGCGAAGCCCTAGCCATCCGTCGCCTCCACCATCCGCAGCCGGTCCCGGTCGTCGAGCTCGAAGCGGCCGCTCTGCACGAGCCGCCGGA
>NZ_DASWPB010000084.1:0-36668 GCF_036404185.1 Lacisediminihabitans sp.
GCGGCCGGAGATCTACGTCTTCGACGACTCCTTCTCCGCCCTCGACCTGGCCACGGATGCCCGGCTCCGCCGCGCGCTGAAGACCGGCGTCGCCGGGGCCACCATGGTGATCGTCGCCCAGCGGATCTCGACGATCGTCGACGCCGACCAGATCATCGTGCTCGAGGACGGCCGGATCGTCGGTCGCGGCACCCACGAGGAGCTGCTCGAGACCTCCCCGACCTATCTCGAGATCGTCGAATCGCAAGCGACCGTGGAGGAAGCAGCATGAGCGAGAACACCACGGCCAGACCGGCCAGGCCGCCGATGCGGCGCGGACCGGGAGGCGGATTCGGCGGGAGCATGCCGGCCGAGAAGTCGATGAACTTCGGTCCGTCTGCCAAGCGCCTGCTCGGGCGGCTGCGCCCAGAGCGGGCGAGGATCGTGCTCGTCACGCTCCTCACGCTCATCAGCGTCCTGTTCAGCGTGCTCGGACCGCGGCTGCTCGGCCAGGCCATCAACCTCGTCTTCGACGGCTCCATCTCCGCCTCGCTTCCCGCCGGCGCCACCAAGGCGCAGATCATCGCGGGCCTGCGGGCGTCCGGCAACACCTCGCAGGCGGACCTGCTCAGCGGCATGACGCTCACCCCGGGGGTCGGCATCGACTTCGCGGCGGTGGGCAACGTGCTCATCTGGGTGCTCGTGCTCTACATCCTCGCCTCGGTCTTCGGCTACCTGCAGGGCCTGTTGCTCAACGGCGTCACCCAGCGCACCGTGTTCCGCCTGCGCGAGGAGGTGGAGAGCAAGGTCAACCGGCTGCCGCTCAGCTACTTCGACAGGATGCAGCGCGGCGAGCTGCTCAGCCGCGTCACCAACGACATCGACAACATCTCGCAGACCCTGCAGCAGACGATGAGCCAGATGCTCACCTCGGTGCTCACGGTGATCGGCGTGATCATCATGATGTTCATCATCTCGCCGTTGCTGGCCGTGATCGCCCTCGTGACCATCCCGCTGACCATCATCATCACGACGGTGATCGCCAAACGGTCGCAGAAGATGTTCGCCGCCCAGTGGAAGCACACCGGCGAGCTGAACGGGCAGATCGAGGAGACCTTCACCGGCCACGCGCTGGTCAAGGTGTTCGGCCGCCACCGCGAGGTGGAGGAGCGGTTCAGGAAGAAGAACGACGAGCTGTTCGAGGCGAGCTTCGGCGCCCAGTTCGTCAGCGGCATCATCATGCCGGCCATGATGTTCGTCGGCAACCTCGTCTACGTCGCCATCGCCGTCGTCGGCGGCCTCATGGTCGCCGCGGGCACCATGGGCCTCGGCGACGTGACCGCCTTCATCCAGTACTCCCGGCAGTTCACGCAGCCCCTGACCCAGCTGGGCAGCATGGCGAACCTGCTGCAGTCCGGCGTCGCCTCGGCAGAGCGGGTCTTCGAGCTGCTGGACGCCGAGGAGCAGTCGCCCGATCCGGTGCAGGCCGCGACCCCCGGCCGGACCACCCGCGGCCGTCTCGCCTTCGAGGACGTGTCGTTCAGCTATTCGCCGGACAAGCCCCTCATCGAGCACCTGTCGCTCGCCGCGGAGCCCGGCCAGACCGTCGCCATCGTCGGACCGACGGGTGCGGGCAAGACCACCCTGGTCAACCTGATGATGCGGTTCTACGAGCTCGATGGTGGGCGCATCACCCTCGACGACGTGGACACCGCCACGATGAGCCGCGATGACCTGCGTTCCCGGATGGGCATGGTGCTCCAGGACACCTGGCTGTTCGGCGGCACGATCCGCGACAACATCGCCTACGGCAGGCCGGATGCGACGGAGGAGGAGATCCTGGACGCCGCGAAGGCGACCTACGTCGACCGCTTTGTGCACTCGCTGCCCGATGGCTACGACACCGTGCTCGACGACGAGGCCTCCAACGTCAGCGCGGGGGAGAAGCAGCTGCTGACGATCGCGCGGGCGTTCCTCGCGCGGCCGAGCGTCCTCATCCTCGACGAGGCCACCAGCTCCGTGGACACGCGCACCGAGGTGCTCGTGCAGAAGGCGATGAAGGCCCTGCGGTCCGACCGCACGAGCTTCGTGATCGCCCACCGGCTCTCCACCATCCGCGACGCCGACCTCATCCTGGTCATGGAGGCGGGGGCGATCGTCGAACAGGGCACTCACGTCGAGCTGCTGGCCGCCGGCGGCGCCTATTACCGCCTGTACAACTCGCAGTTCGCCGCCCCCGCGGTCGAGGAGGTCTAGCCGGGGCCGGGCGCGGCGGGACTACAGCCGCGCCCAGGCCTCGGTCAGGACACCCCGCAGGATGCCCTCGATCTCCTCGAACTCCGCGGGCCCGGTCGTCAGCGGCGGGGCGAGCTGCACGACGGGGTCGCCCCGGTCGTCCGCCCTGCAGTACAGTCCGGCCTCGAAGAGCGCCTTGGACAGGAATCCGCGCAGCAGCCGCTCGGACTCCTGCTCGTCGAAGGTCTCCTTGGTGGCCTTGTCCTTGACCAGCTCGATGCCGAAGAAGTAGCCGTCGCCGCGCACGTCGCCGACGATCGGCAGGTCGAGCAGGCGCTCCAGCGTCGAACGGAAGACCGGCGAGTTCTCCCTGACGTTCTCGAGCAGTCTCTCCTCCTCGAAGATGTCGAGGTTCGCCAGGGCGACGGCGGAGGAGACCGGATGCCCGCCGAAGGTGTAGCCGTGGTAGAACGCGGTCGTGCCGTGCCGGAACGGCTCGTAGATCCGGTCGCTCACGATGGTGGCGCCGATGGGGGAGTAGCCGCTCGTCATCCCCTTCGCGCAGGTGATCATGTCCGGCTGGAACCCGTAGGCGGTGGAGGCGAACATCTCGCCGATCCGTCCGAACCCGGTGATCACCTCGTCGGCAACGAGCAGCACGTCGTGCCGGTCGCAGATCTCCCGCACCCGCTGGAAGTACCCCGGCGGCGGGGGAAAGCATCCGCCGCTGTTCTGCACGGGCTCGAGGAACACCGCGGCGACCGTCTCCGGCCCCTCGAACAGGATCATCTCCTCGATGCGGTCCGCCGCCCATCTGCCGAAGGCCGCGAGGTCGTCGCCGTGCTCCGGAGCCCGGTAGAAGTTGGTGTTCGGCACCCGGAAGCCCCCTGGTGTGACCGGCTCGAACATCTCCTTCATGCCGGGGATCCCGGTGATGGCGAGGGCCCCCTGCGTGGTGCCGTGATAGGCGACCGCCCTGGAGATGATCTTGTGCTTGGTGGGGCGCCCCTGGAGCTTCCAGTAGTACTTGGCCAGCTTGAAGGCCGTCTCGACCGCCTCGCCGCCGCCCGTCGAGAAGAAGACCCGGTTGAGGTCGCCGGGGGCGTGGCCCGCGAGCCGATCGGCCAGCTCGATGGCGTTCGGATGCGCGTACGACCAGATCGGGAAGAACGCCAGCTCCTCCGCCTGCTTCGCCGCGACCTGCGCCAGCCGTCTGCGCCCGTGGCCGGCGTTGACGACGAAGAGCCCGCTGAGCCCGTCGAAGTACCGCTTGCCCCTGCTGTCCCAGATATGGTGGCCATCGCCCTTCACGATGATGGGGACCCCCTGACCGTCCTCCATCACCGACTGGCGTGCGAAGTGCATCCAGAGATGGTCCTTGGCCTTGCGCTGCAGCTCGGCCTCGTCGTGGTCGGTCATGCTCATCGTGTTCCCCAGTTGTAGAACTGCTTCTGCAGTTTGAGATAGACGAAGGTTTCCGTCGACTGCACCCCGGGAATCCCGCGGATCTCCCGGTTGAGCAGCTGGATGAGGTCCTCGTCGCTCTCGCAGACGACCTCGGCGAGGATGTCGAAGCTTCCCGCGGTGAGCACCACGTAGTCCACGGCGGGCAAGCGGCTGAGCGTGTCGGCGACCACGGTGGTGTCCCCGCTCGCGCGGATGCCGATCATCGCCTGGCGATAGAAGCCCAGCTGCATCGGATCGGTGACGGCGACGACCTGCATGACGCCGGACTCCGTGAGCTTCTGCACTCGCTGACGCACGGCGGCCTCGCTCAGCCCGACCGCCTTGCCGATCTCGGTGTAGCTTCGCCGTCCGTCCGCCTGCAGCTGCTCGATGATGGCCTTGGAGACGTCGTCGAGCTGCACCGGTCTGGGGTTCCCGTTCATACCGTGATTCTGTCAGTGCATCGTGGCGAGGACAAGCGAATCCGCAGGTGTTTCCCGCACAGGACAACGAAATCGGTGGAAATTTGGTCTGGCCAGCACCGTCACCGCTGGCTATGTTGGGAGCATGGACGCAGCAGAACTCCGGAACTTCGTGGGCGGCGAGTACGTCGAGGCCACCGCGGAGACCGCCTTCGAACTTCTTGATCCCGCGACGGAGGAGGCCTACGGTCTCTCGCCCGTCTCCGGCCCGGCCGACGTCGATCGGGCCTTCGCCGCGGCCGCCGCGGCGTTCGAGGAGTGGGGCGAGACCACGCCGGCGGAACGGCAGCTCGCGCTGTTCCGGATCGCCGATGCGATCGAGGCGCGCGCGGAGGAGTTCGCCGACCTCGAGTCGAGGGACACCGGCAAGCCCCGCGCCTCGCTCGTGACCGACGAGATCCTGGTGTCCGTCGACCAGATCCGCTTCTTCGCGGGGGAGTCCAGGCACCTGAGCGGCATGGCCTCCGCCGAGTACCTGAAGGACCACAGCTCGCAGATCCGCCGGGAGCCGATCGGGGTGATCGGGCAGGTCACGCCGTGGAACTACCCGCTCAACATGGCGGTCTGGAAGTTCGCCCCCGCGGTCGCCGCCGGCAACACGACGGTGCTCAAGCCCTCGGACACGACGCCGTCGTCGACGCTGCTCCTCGCCGAGGTGGCCGCAGAGTTCCTGCCCCCCGGAGTGCTCAACGTCGTCCTCGGCGATCGCGGCACCGGGGCCGCGATGATCGAGCACAGGATCCCCCGGATGGTGTCGATCACCGGCTCCGTGCGGGCGGGGATGGAGGTGGCCCGCTCCGCGGCGAGCGACCTCAAGCGGGTGCACCTCGAGCTCGGCGGCAAGGCGCCGGTCATCGTCTTCGACGATGCGGACCTCGGTCTCGCGGTCGAGGGGATCGCGGCGGCCGGATACTTCAACGCCGGCCAGGACTGCACGGCGGCGACCCGGGTGCTCGTCCAGGCGGGCATCCACGACGAGTTCGTCGCCGCTCTCGCCGCCCACGCGAGGGAGCACGCCACCACGGGGGATCCGCGGGATCCGGACATCCTCTTCGGTCCCGTCAACAACGCCGGCCAGCTCGAGCGGGTCGAGGGCT
Organism: Lacisediminihabitans sp.; assembly: GCF_036404185.1. Classification (GTDB taxonomy): domain Bacteria; phylum Actinomycetota; class Actinomycetes; order Actinomycetales; family Microbacteriaceae; genus Lacisediminihabitans. Next base: position 5,240 of record NZ_DASWPB010000084.1, read on the forward strand.
TCATCGAGCGGCTGCCGGACAACGCCGTGATCGAGCTCGGCGGTCACCGCCATGGTGGCAAGGGGTACTTCCACGAGGCGACCATCGTCTCCGGTCTCGAACAGGACGACGAGGCCGTCCAGGACGAGATCTTCGGACCCGTCATCACCGTGCAGCGGTTCGGCGACGAGGACGAGGCGCTCCGCTGGGCGAACGGCGTGCAGTACGGACTCGCCTCGAGCGTGTGGACCGAGAATCACGGACGGGCGATGCGCTTCGCCAAACACCTCGACTTCGGCTGCGTCTGGATCAACACCCACATCCCGCTGGTCGCCGAGATGCCGCACGGGGGCTTCAAGCACTCCGGGTACGGCAAGGACCTCGCAAGCTACGGCTTCGAGGACTACACCCGGATCAAGCACGTCATGTCCTACATCGGCCGGCGCTGAGCTCCTCCGCAGCCGAAGCATCCGGAGGGGGACGGAGAGGCCAGGCGGAAAAGGCGAGAGAATCGGTTCATGCAACCGGATGACCTCGACGACGACACCATCATCGTGTCCCGCACCCGTGCCCCCTCGGATCCGGGCCTGCCGGACGAGGACACCATCGTCAGGGGGACGGTGCTGCCGGACGAGTCCACCATCGTGCGGCCGCGGGCCGCCGGCTCGGCGGCCGTCACGTCGTCGGTGCCGCTCGAGGACTTCCATCGCTTCCGGGTCAACAACCACGAGCCCATCGGCCTCGACGCGCCAGCCGTCATCGGGCGACGTCCGGTGGCTCCGCGCGTCTCGAACGGACGCCCCCCGCGTCTCGTGCGAGTGCCGTCGCCGCTCCACGAGGTGTCCGCCGTGCACGTCGAGCTCAGGCAGCAGGGGACGACGGTGGTGGTGACCGACCTGCGGTCCACCAACGGGACGCTGGTTACCATTCCCGGAGCGGTTCCGCTTAAACTCCGACAGGGCGAGTCGGTGGTCGTCTCGACGGGCACCGTGGTGGATATTGGTGACGGCACCGTGATCGAGATCCTCCCCGGCCTTTCGCGACGCCCGCCCGTCCTCCCCTAGCCACCCCCTGTGAAAGGCCACCGTGACCGAAATCGGCCTCGCCGCCGCCGAGCGCACGCTGTCGGTACCCGGCCGCCCGGATGCCTCCCTGACCATCGCCTGGGGTGCGGGGACGGACACGGGGCATCGTCGCGACCACAATGAGGACAGCCTGCTGGCCGTCCCGCCCATCTTCGCCGTCGCCGACGGGATGGGCGGCCATTCGGCGGGCGACGTGGCCAGCGCCGCCGTCGTTACCCGGCTCTCCGAGGTGATCACGGCGGACTTCACCGAGGCGGATGCGATCGAGCAGGGGCTGCGTGCCGCGACGGTGGACATCGGACACGCCGCGGACGAGAAGCAGCTCGGCGTGGGCACAACGGTGACCGGCGCCGCGCTGACTCTGCTCGACGGCGAGCCGTACTGGATGGTGTTCAACGTGGGCGATTCGCGGGTGTACATGTTCGAGAACGGACAGCTGACGCAGGTCTCGGTCGACCACTCGGTGGTTCAGGAGATGGTCGACTCCGGCCTGATCAGGGCAGAGGACGCGGAGTCGCATCCGGACAGCAATGTGATCACCCGTGCCGTCGGCTTCAACGCGGAGCCATACCCCGACTACTGGATGGTGCCCGTGCGCGCCGGCCTCCGGCTGCTGATGTGCTCCGACGGGCTCACCAAGGAGATCAACGCCGAGCGCATCCGCCTGTACCTCGCCGCGGGGCTGAGGCCGTCGGACACGGTCGACGGCCTCATCGATGCGGCGCTCACCGCGGGCGGCAGGGACAACGTCACGGCCATCGTCGTCGACGTCCTGGAGGCGGCCGATTCGAGCGAGGTGGAGGACACCCTCCCCCGATCGCAGGTCCCCACGCCCTGACCCCCGAAAGGGGGGCAGAACGGGCCCGCCATCAGGACATTCGCTCCCGGGAGGCTCGGGGCGACGTGCCTACAATGGGACTTCACGCCGGGCGCCGTCATCGCGGATGAGGCTCGACCGCACTGCAGGAAGGGGGCACAGTGGCGCGACGCCTGCCATCGCAGCCTCCTGTGCTGTCCGGTTTCTCCCATGTGCGCGTCCTCGGCTCCGGCGGCTTCGCCGACGTTTTCCTCTACGAGCAGAACATGCCGAGGCGTCAGGTCGCGGTCAAGGTCATGCTCAGCGAGGTCGTCAACGACCAGGTGCGACAGATGTTCCAGGCCGAGGCGAACCTCATGGCGCAACTGAGCGCCCATCCCTCCATCCTCACCGTCTACCAGGCGAGCGTCTCCGCGGACGGGCGCCCCTATCTGGTCATGGAGCTCTGCTCCTCCTCCCTGAGCGAGCGCTACCGGCGTGAGCGGATCCCCGTCCCCGAGGTGCTGCGCATCGCCGTCAAGATCGGAAGCGCCATCGAGACGGCGCACCGGTCAGGGGTGCTGCACAGGGACATCAAACCCTCGAACATCCTGCTCACCGCCTACGGGCATCCCGTGCTCTCCGACTTCGGCATCGCCTCGACGCTGGCGGACTCCGGCTCGCAGGACTCGATCGGCCTCTCGATCCCGTGGTCCGCGCCGGAGGTGCTCATGGACGAGACCCCGGGGACGATCGCCTCGGAGGTCTGGGCGTTCGCGGCGACCGTGTATTCCCTGCTCGCCGGTCGGTCGCCCTTCGAGCTCGTCGGCGGTCCGAACACCTCGTCCGACCTGGTGTCGAGGATCAACAGGGCCAAGCCGCAGCCGATCGGCCGCTCCGATGTATCCCCCGGGCTCGAGCGGGTGCTGCAGAAGGCGATGTCGAGGAAGCCGGATGCGCGGCCGCAGACGGTGCTCGAGCTGGTGAGGGAGCTTCAGGCGGCCGAGACGGAGCTCGGGGTGCCGCAGACCCCCGTCGAGGTCGCCATGGACGACTGGGCGGTCGGGACGGTGGCGGATCTCGGGGATCGCACGCGCGTCCGCGGGGTCGCGGCGACCGCCGTGCAGAGCGCCGCCCGCCGGCGCCGCCGCAGGCTCGAGGACGCCGGCCGGAGCGGATTCGGAACCCCGCAGTGGCAGGAGACGGGCAGCGGCTCGGAGCAGAGGGATCCGCGCCCTTCGGCCGAGCGATCCGGGATGAGGCGCATGGCCTGGATGCTCGTGGTCAGCGCCGTGCTCGTCGTCGCGCTCGCGGCGATCGCCATCGTGGTGCTCCTGCGGGGGACCGCGGGCACCATCCCGAGGGTGTCCGACATCACGGCGGCGACCTCCGCCGGTTCCGTCGAGTTCGCCTGGCACGATCCGGGCATCAAGCCGGGCGACTCCTATCAGGTGACGACGGGAGACGGACGCTCGAGCATCCAGAGCACCGCCGCCTTCGTCGTGGACGCGACGGCGGGGGATCGCGTCTGCATCACCGTGGCGGTCAACCGCGAGGGCAAGACCGGGACGCCCAGCCGCGAGAAATGTGTGGACTTCGGGGGGTGACGGTCGCGCATGTTCAGACAGTGGCTCGGAGCTCATAGATCGCTGGCCGTCACGGCCACGAGCGGTTCCGTCATCGCCGCCCTCGTGGCGACGGTCGCGATCGTCTCGAGCGGATACACCGCGCAGCGCCTCGACCTCAACGACGGGTCGGTGTGGGTCGCCAACGGGCAGAGCCAGGCGATCGGCCGCGCCAACACGCAGGTGTTCGAGCTCAACACCGTGGTGGCCAACACGGGGTCCGACATCGACGTCGTCCAGCGCGGGGCGACGGTGCTGCTGGTCGATCACAGCGAGAGCAAGGTGGACATCGTCGACCCCGCGACCTCGAAGGTGCTCGACAGCGTCCCGCTTCCCCCGCAGGACCCCCGGGTGTTCCTCGCCGGCTCCAACGTCGTGATCGCCTCCCTCGGCACGGGACAGTTCTGGATCATGCCGATCGGTCAGCTGGCGAGCTTCGACGCGGAGTCCCAGCCGACCCTGAGCCTCGGCGGGAACGCCGTGGCGAGCATCACCCCGAACGGAGAGCTGTTCGTCTACTCCGCCGAGGCGCACCGCGTCTACCGAGTGGATGCCGCCCGATCGGAGGTCGTCGACCACACGGACACGGTGGCCGGTGACCTCGGCTCCGATGTCGGTCTGAGCTCCGTCGACGGCACCTGGGCCCTGCTCGATCCCGCGCGCCGGATCGTCCACACCGCGGGCGGCACGGTCGATCTCTCCTCGGTCATCGGGGAGGACCAGAAACCGGTGCTCCAGCAGGCCGCGGACGGCGCAGGGCAGCTTCTTGTCGGCTTCTCCTCCGGCCTCATGCAGGTGCCCCTCGACGGAGGGAAGGCCGAGCGCCTGGTGACCGGCAGATCCGGCACGGCCGCCGCGCCGATCGTGGCGGACGGCTGTCTGCTGGCGGCCTGGTCGGGGGGCTCCGCCTGGCGGCGCTGCGGAACGGAGCAGGCGACCATGCTCTCGCTCGACTCCGTCCCGGTCACCGCCACGAGGCTCGGCTTCGTCTCGAACGGGGACAGGGTCGTGCTGAGCGACCCGCACGGCGGCGCCGCCTGGGCTGTGCAGCAGAACGGCGAGCTCATCGACAACTGGTCCGACCTCATCACCACCCGCACGGACGAACAGAAGGTGGAGGAGAACGACGCGAGCACCCCGCCGGACTACGAGAAGACCCAGCTGCCGCCGGTGGCCGTCGACGACTCGTTCGGTGCCCGCCCTGGACGGACGAGCCCGATGCCGGTGCTGCTCAATGACTACGACCCGAACGGCGATGTGCTCGTCATCTCCGACGTCACGCCCATCGACAAGAACGTCGGCAGGCTCGATATCGTCAGCGGCGACCAGCAGGTCCAGCTGACCCTCGCGGCGGGTGCAAGCGGCTCGATCTCCTTCGGCTACACGATCAACGACGGCAGAGGGGGAACGGCCAGCGCCACGGTCACCGTGACGGTCAGGCTGCCCTCGGAGAACTCGCCGCCGCAGCAGGTGAGGCAGAGCACGGCGCTCGTCGCCCAGGGCGGCAGGGTCACCACCTCCGTCGTCGGCGACTGGGTCGATCCCGACGGCGACCCCTTCTACCTCGCCTCGGCCTCGACGACGGCACCGGACACGGCCAGCTACCGGCCGGAGGGCACCGTGGTCTTCACCGAGAGCGGCGGGACGGGAAGCCAGCGGTCGGTGGCACTGGTCATGTCGGACGGACGGGATCAGGGCACGGGGAGCCTGGCCGTCACGGTCCAACCGAGTGGCAAGGTCCTGATCGATCCAGCCCCCTTCCTCGTGCCCGCCTACGCCGGTGAGGCGATCACGGTGAGCCCGCTCGATCACGTCCGCGGGGGGACGGGTCCGCTGCGGCTCGTGAGCGTCCCGGCCAAGAACGGCGTGACGATCACCGCGAACCTCGAGGCCGGAACGTTCCAGTTCGTCAGCGATCAGGTCGGCACCTACTATCTGGAGTACGTGGTCACCGACGGCGACCAGACGGCAACGGGAAGCATCAGGGTGGACGTGGCGGCGCCCCCGGATGCGAACACCCCGCCGATCACGATCCCCCAGACGGTCTTCGTCACCCCGCTCGGCACCCGCACGCTCGACGTCGCATCCACCGACATCGACCCGGCCGGCGGCGTGCTCCTGGTCACCGGCGTCGACACCGTACCGCCGGACTCCGGGGTCCGTGCCGAGGTGGTCGAACAGCGCTCGATCATGGTCACCCTGACCGCCCCGCTGAGCGGTCCCGTCGCCTTCGACTACCGGATCAGCAACGGGCTCGCCGAGGCGGAGGGCGTCGTGACCGTCGTGGAGATCTCGGCGCCGACGAGGATGCAGCCTCCGGTGGCGAACGACGACAGCGTGACCGTTCGCGTCGGCGACGCCATCGACATCCCCGTCCTCGACAACGACACGCAGGCCGACGGCGAGGAGCTGACCCTCAACCCGTTGCTCTCGACCGGGCTGCACGGCGACTCCGGTCTCCTGTTCGCCTCCGGCACCGTGCTGCGTTATCTCGCCCCGCAGAAGCCGGGGGACTTCACCGCCGTCTACGAGGTCTCGGCCCCGGACGGGCAGGTTGCGCAGGCCAGGGTCACGATCGCGGTGCGGGAGCCGGTCGCCGCCACCAACAACCCGCCCGTGGCGAAGACGGTCGTCGCCCGTGTGCTCGCGGGGCAGAAGGTGCGCATCGGCATTCCCCTGACCGGCATCGACCCGGACGGCGACTCCGTGCAGTTCCTCGGTCAGGCGACCAACCCGGAGAAGGGCACCGTCGTCGATGTGGGCGCCGATTACCTCGACTTCCAGGCGGGCGACTACTCCGCGGGCACGGACAGCTTCACCTACACCGTCATCGACAGCCTCGGGGCGAAGGCGACCGGCCTGATCCGGGTCGGCATCAGCCCGAGGCTCGACGGGGCCCGCAACCCCGTCGCCGTCGCCGACGAGGTGACGATCCGACCTGGCGGTACCGTGTCTGTGCAGGTGCTGGCCAACGACTCCGATCCGGACGGCAGCGCCCTCACCGTCACGAAGGTCGAGCCGAACAGCAAAGACATCGTGGCGACCATCGACGGCGACATCGTCAAGGTCACGCCACCGAAGGCCACCGGCAGATACGGTCTGGTCTACACGATCCAGAACGCCTTCGGCGGAACCAGCTCGAGCTTCGTCACGGTGGTGGTCTCGCCGACGGCGCCGCGGGCGTACCCGGTCGTCAGCGACACGGTGCTCACCCTCACCGACATCCTCGGCCGGCAGACGGTCGACGTCGACGTGCTGAAGAACGTCTTCTTCGCCGACGGCGAGGTGAACACGCTCAAGGTCTCCCTGCTGCCGGGATACGCGGAGGATGCCTCGGTCACCGCCTCCAAACGGGTGCGGGTGACGATCGCCGACAAGAGCCAGATCATCCCCTTCGCGGTCACGCATCCGGACGACTCGAGCATCGTCTCCTATGCCTTCATCTGGGTTCCCGGGCTCGACGACGCCCTTCCGCAGCTCAACCGCAGGGCCGCGGCGCTGACCGTCCCGAGCGAGTCGACGCTCACGATCGATCTGGACGACTACGTCGTGGCCGTCGGCGGCAAGAGCGTGCGCCTGACCGACAGCGCGAGCGTGCAGGCGGCCCACTCCAACGGCGCGGACCTGGTGGTGAACGACCACACCCTGCGCTTCACCTCGGCGGACAAGTATTTCGGGCCGGCCTCCATCTCCTTCGAGGTCACCGACGGCACGTCGGGGAACGACCCGAACGGGCATGTCGCGACCCTCGTGCTGCCGATCACCGTCACGCCGAGGGAGAACCAGCCCCCGCTGTTCGTCGGCGGTCTGATCGACTTCGAACCGGGCGAGTCCAAGGAGATCGATCTGGTCAAACTGACCAGCTATCCCTATCCGAAGGACCTCGACGAGCTGGTCTACTCGGTGCTCGGCACCCCTCCCACCGGCTTCAGCTACACCCTGACCGGTCAGAAGCTGACGCTGCGTGCCGACGAGGACGCGCAGAAGAACACCACCACCTCGATGCTGGTCGGCGTGAAGGACGCCCTGGCGAACGGTCAGGCCGGGCGCATCCAGCTCTCCGTCGTCGCCTCCAGCCGTCCGCTCGCCTCTCCCGCACCCGACTCCGTCGTCGCGCCCCGAGGCAAGACGACCACCGTCGACGTGCTGGCCAACGACGAGGCCACCAATCCGTTCCCCGGCAAGCCGCTCAGGGTGCTGGCGATCAGGGGGCTCGGCGGCGACTCCGTGCCGGACGGGCTGACCATCAGCCCGAGCTCCGACAACCGGCGCCTCACCGTCTCGGCCTCCTCCTCCGCGGAGCCGGGCAACACGACGCTGCAGTACGAGGTGGCGGATGCGACGGGCGACCCGGATCGGTACGTCTGGGGCTCCGTCACCGTGTCGGTCCAGGATGTCCCCGACCCGGTGACCGGTGTCACGGCGACCTCCTTCGGCGACCGCACGATCACCCTGCGCTGGAACCCGGGTGCCTCCAACAACGCGCCGATCACCGGCTACGTGGTCTCGCTATACTCCACGTCCATGGATCTCCTCTCGAAGACCCCCTGCGCCATCACCGTCTGCGACGTCACGACTCCGGGCAACGGCCCGAACAACGCCGTGCGGGTCAGGGTCACGGCGACGAACGCGATCGGGGACTCCGCGCCGACCGGGCTGGACCAGGCGATCTGGTCGGACATCGTTCCTCCCGCGCCGGACGGCCTGACCACCGCACCGCTCGACGGCGGGCTGACGATCACCTGGGACCGGGTGACGGCCCCGTCGGGGGCGAGTCCGGTGAGCAGTTACCACGTGACCGCCGGCTCCGCCTCCGTCGATGTCGACCCCTCGCGCTGCTCAGGGGGCACCTGCTCCACCCAGGTCTCCGGCCTCGCCAACGGGCAGACCGTCGCGGTCGCCGTCAGCGCGAGGAACGGCTCCTACGGGCCGCTCACCACCTGGAAGTCCTCGACGACCACCGGGATCCCCGCCGGGAGGCCGCGGGTGGTCGGGAACCCTTCCGCCGCGGCCACCGACAGCTCGATCCAGGCGAGCTGGAACGGGGTGTTCGACGACAACGGGCGCCCGATCACCGGTTATCTGGCCGTCGCCTTCACGGGCACGGCGCCGGACTGCTCCGGCGTCAGCGAGGACGATGCGAGCATGGCCACCTCGAAGACCTTCACCGGGCTGTCGAGCGAATCCGACTACTCCGTCGTGGTCTTCGCCTGGAACGAGATCGGCTGCCGGGCGAGCGCCGCGGTGGCCGCGCACACCAGTCCTGGTGTCGTCACCGCGGTCTCCGCCACCGGCCCGGAACAGCACGGCGGGAGCGCCACCTACGACTTCACCCTCACCGGCGCCTCGATCGGGGGGACGACGCTCTCGGGCGACTACAGCTATCTGTACCGCATTGTCTCCGGCGGCGCCGCGACGGACCAGCGCGCCGCCGTCTCGGCCGGGGCGGCACTGATGCCCGATTCGAAGCAGTACGGCACGGACGTCTCGCTCGAGGTCCGGGCCTGTCGCACCTATCCGGACGCCGGCACGATCTGCCAGGCGAACTGGTCGGCCGCGTTCCACCTCGGTACCCCGGTCGACCCGCAGGTGGGCACCGTCGCCTTCGCCGCGGACTCCGACGGGATCGGCGGCGTGTTCAGCTGGGTCTGGCCATCCAGCTTCGCCGGCTACGAGAGCCTGCAGTACTCCTGCTCCGGCGCCCCCTTCGTCGACGCCGCCGCAAAGGACCAGTCGGGCAGCTGCCACGTCGCGACCCTGCTCTCGCCCACCCTGACCATCCGGGTCACCGCCAACGGCGGGCGCGCATACACCGTGACGTACGACCAGGGCGGCCGGGTTCAGTAGCGTGGTAACCGAGCACCACAACGAGAGGCGACCAGCATGACGATGACCCCGGAGCAAGCGAGCTGGTTCTCCGACATCTTCAACCGGCTCGTGGCGAACGTGGAGCAGGTGCTGCTCGGCAAGACCTTCGTGATCCGGCTGTCGTTCACCGCCCTGCTCAGCGAGGGCCATCTGCTGCTCGAGGACTATCCGGGAACCGGCAAGACCTCGCTCGCGCGCGCGATGGCGCAGACCGTGCGCGGCTCGACCACACGCATCCAGTTCACCCCCGATCTGCTGCCGGGCGACATCACCGGCGTGAGCATCTACGACCAGGGATCCGGCCGGTTCGAGTTCCACCGCGGACCGATCTTCGCCAACATCGTGCTCGCCGACGAGATCAACCGCGCGAGCCCGAAGACCCAGTCGGCGCTGCTCGAGGTGATGGAGGAGGGACGGGTGAGCGTCGACGGCGTGAGCCACGACGTGGGGGCCCCGTTCATGGTCATCGCCACCCAGAACCCCATCGAGCAGGCGGGCACCTACCGGCTGCCGGAGGCGCAGCTCGACCGCTTCCTCATGAAGACGAGCATCGGCTACCCCGACCATGCCTCCACCGTCCGCATCCTGGAGGGGGCCGGGGTGAAGGCCCACGAGACCACCCTGGCGCCGATCGCCTCCGCGCAGGTGATCGTCGAGATGGGGATGCTCGCCCGCAGGGTCCACGTCGACCCCACGATCAACGACTACGTCTCCCGGCTCGTGGAGGCGACCAGGGCGGCGACCGAGGTGCGACTCGGGGCCAGCGTGCGTGGCGCGCTCGCGCTCATCAGGGCCGCCAAGACCCTGGCCGCCGCGAACGGGCGCCACTACGTCATCCCCGACGACGTGAAGGCGCTCGCCGAACCCGTCCTGGCCCACCGTCTGGTGCTCGACCCGGAGGCGGAGTTCGAGGGTGTGACGACGGCGAGCGTCATCGGCCAGATCCTCATCGAGACCCCGCCGCCGAGCGACAGGCAGGCGGTGTGAGCAGACGGGACGAGGGCTCACGGGCACGAGGCCGCACCTCAGGGTCGTCCTCGTCCTCGACCCTGCGTCCCGACACCACGAGTCTGTCCGTCGAGGGCCTGACCAACGCCAGGACGAGGATCGTCGGCACCCGCACCGGTCCGCTCGCCGACCTCGTGATCTCGATCGTGCGCCTCGCCCGGTCCGCCGGGACGGCCGTCGCCGGGGTCTGGAACCGGGTGTCCGCCGTCGTCACGCCGCTCGGCTGGGTGATGCTGCTCGTCGCCCCCTTCGCCCTGATCGCCGGCTACCGGCTCGGCTGGGTCGAACTGGTCGCCGTCGGCTACGCGGCCGGCGTGCTCGTGCTGTTCGCCGCCGTCTACCTCATCGGCCGCAACGCCTTCACCGTCGCCCTTGCCGTTCCGCGCACGAGGGTGGTCGTCGGCGAGCGGGCGACGGGCACCGTGACGATCGGCAACCCCACCAGGCACCGGATGCTCGGCACCACCGTCGAGGTGCCCGTCGGCGGCGGCCTGGCCGAGCTGGTCATCCCGACCCTTGCCCGTGGAACGCGCCTCGATCGGGAGTTCGAGGTGCCGACCGCCCACCGGGGGGTGCTGCCGGTCGGCCCGGTGCGGACGGTGCGCGCCGACCCGATCGGACTGGTCCGCCGCGAGCTCGTCTGGACCGGCCGGTCCGAGCTGTTCGTGCATCCGCGGACCATCGGCATCCCGAGCACCAGCACCGGCTTCATCCGCGACCTGGAGGGCAACCCGACCAGGGACCTCTCCAACAGCGACGTCTCCTTCCACGCCCTGCGCGAATACGTGTCGGGAGACGAGCGGCGCTACATCCACTGGAAGAGCACGGCGAAGACGGGCACCTACATGGTGCGCCAGTTCGAGGAGACCAGGCGCAGCCACCTCGTCGTCGCGCTCAGCCTGGCCGCCTCCGACTATGCGAGCGACGAGGAGTTCGAGCTCGCGGTGAGCGTCGCGGGGTCGCTCGGCGTCCGCGCGATCCGGGACACCAGGAACCTCTCCGTCGTCACCTCCGAACGGACGCCGGAGTTCGCCAAGCGCAAGGTGCTCGCCGTCCGTCACCTGAGCACCCTCACCCGTTCGCGCCTGCTCGACGATCTCGCGTTCGTGGAGAAGGCGGATGCGGCGCTCGCCGTCGCCGACGTCGCCCGCGTCACGGCCGACGAGATCGCCGGCATCTCCGTCGTCTTCCTCGTCTGCGGATCTCCCGCGACGCCGGCGGAGCTGCGCGCGGCGTCGGCCGCCTTCCCCGCCGGGGTCGAGGTCGTCGCCGTGATCTGCGACCCGGAGAGGGTGCCAGGCCTCCGCAGGATCGCCGGCCTCAACGTGCTGACAATCGGCTATCTCGAGGATCTGCAGAAGTCACTGGCGCGATCGGCCGCGGCATGAGCGGACGGGGCATCACCGCGGGTTTTGTCGTCGTGAACACCGTCCTGCTGTGGCTCGCGACCGCCATCGCCGCGGTCGCCCTCTGGCCGATCTACCACGGTGAACAGCTGATCGTGCTCCTCGGGGCGACGCTCCTGGCCGGATCGGCCGTCGCGATCCTCGGGGCGCTCTACCGCTGGTCGACCCTGATCGTCGTGCTGGTGTCGATCGTGATCTACCTCGCGATCGGGACCACGCTGGCCGTTCCCGAGGACACGCTGCACGGTCTCGTCCCCACGCTGGGAGGGTTGCTCGACCTGCTGCGCGGCACGGCCCTCGGCTGGAAACAGCTGCTCACCATCACCCTGCCCGTCGGCGGCTACCAGGCCCTGCTCGTCCCCGCGTTTGTGCTCGTTCTCGTCTCGACCGTGTGCGGGCTGTCGATCGCCCTGCGATCACGCCGGGGAGAGCTGGCCGCGCTCGCACCGGTTGGCGTGTTCCTGGTCGCCATCGCCTTTGGGCCGGCCAGGGCCTCCTGGCCGCTGCCGACGGCACTCGGACTGCTCGCCGTGGTGCTCGTCTGGTGCGCCTGGTGGCGCAGGTATCGCAGGAGGCGGGCCATCCGCCTGCTGGCCGCCGCGGAGGGAGGCGCCGTCGACCAGGGCGGGCGGAGCGTCGCCGGGGCGCGGTCCGTGCTCTCCGTCGGTCTCATCGTGCTCGTCGCGGCGGGCGCATCCGTGGCCGCGACCATTGCGGCGCCGCCCTCGGCGCCCCGTCAGGTCCTGCGCACGGCGATCGTCCAGCCGTTCGATCCGCGTGACTATCCGAGCCCGCTGAGCGGCTTCCGCCGGTACGAGGAGCCGGCGGACGCGAACAGCCCCATGCTCAGCGTGACCGGCCTGCCGAAGGGCGCGCGCATCCGGATAGCCACCCTGGACAGCTACGACGGGATCGTCTACGCGGTGGGCAGCGACAGGGTGACCAGCCTGTCCGGCTCGTTCACCCGGGTGCCGTCCACGGTCGACCAGTCGTCCACCCGGGGCCGCAGGGTGACGATCGACGTCACGGTCGGCGATTACGCCGGGGTGTGGCTGCCGACCGTCGGCAAGCTCGAGAGTGTGGACTTCTCCGGTGCGGACGCGACCGACCTCAGGAACTCGTTCTACTACAACAACACGAGCGGGACAGCGGCGGTGGTGGGGAAGCTCGGGGCGGGCGATCACTACACGCTCGAGACCGTGCTGCCGAGACAGCCGGGAGCGGGGGCGATTGCCTCCCTGAGGCCGGGGACCGCGACGGTTCCGAGCATCGGCGTGCTGCCCGACCAACTCGGAGCGACCCTCGACGGCTGGGTGGACGGTGTCCACGGTGCCGGCGCCCGACTGGCGGCCATGCTGGCGACCATGAAGAAGACCGGCTACGTCAGCCACGGGGTCTCCGAGGATGAACCGGCGAGTCGTTCCGGTCATGCCGCCGACCGCATCACCGAGCTGCTCACCGATCAGAGGATGATCGGCGATCAGGAGCAGTACTCGGTGACGGCCGCCCTCATGGCGCAGCAGCTCGGCTTCCCCGCGCGGGTGGTCTTCGGATTCGCGCCCTCCGACACGACGGCCGACGGCGCCACCACGATCCTCGGTTCCGACGTCTCGGCCTGGATCGAGGTCGACACCGCGCAGTACGGATGGGTCACGATCGATCCGACCCCGCCCATCCGCCAGATCCCCGCCGAGCAGCCGGAGGAGCCGACGACCATCGCCCGCCCGCAGTCTCCCGTGCAGCCCCCGCCGGCCGAACCGGACACCCACGACACCCAGGTGCCGCCCGACACGACGCAGGATCGACCGAGCACCCCGAACCAGTTGCTCGCCGTCCTGCTCCTCGTGGCGCGGGTCCTCGGCTGGACCGTCCTCGGGGTCGCCGTGCTGCTCTCGCCACTCCTGACCATCGTCGCGACGAAGGCCAGACGACGGTCGCGACGCCGCCGCGCCCCCACCCCGTTGCAACGCATCCGCGGAGGCTGGCAGGAGTTCGAGGACGCCGTGGTCGATCACGGCTTCGTCCCGCCGCCCTCGCCGACCAGGACGGAGGTGGCGGCGACCGTCGGCGGCCTCCAGCCCCTCGTGCTCGCCTCGGTGACCGACCGCGCCGTCTTCTCCCCAGAGGGGCCGGAGTCGGCAGAGGCGGATCGGGTTTGGCGCTCGGTCGGCGACCTTCGAACCTCCCTCGACGCGGGACTGACCAGGCGACAGCGGATCCTCGCCGCGATCTCGCTGCGATCGCTCGGTCGATAGAGTGGAAGAGCCGGCTCACGAGAGAGCGAGCTAGGCTGAACGGGTTGTTAGGGGGCCCACGCGGTGGCATGTCAATACTGCGGTTCGTCACTTCCGCCCGGCGCGATGTTCTGCGGTGAGTGCGGACGAGCGGTCGCCGCTGCGCCCACGCCGGTCTCCCGGCCCGCTCGGCGGGGTCGTGCGGCCAAGGCGGCTTCCCACCGCGTCGTGCCGCCCACCGTTGTCGCGGAGGGCGAGGCGGGCGGCTCCCGCACCGTGACGCCGGGACGCTCGCACTGCGAGGAATGCGGTGCCGAGCTCAGCCCAGAGGACATCTTCTGCGGCGAGTGCGGACACGTCGTGCGTGACGTGAGCGACGAGCTCGGACCCCGCGCGACGGAACGGTCGCGGGACGCGGGCAGGGAGGGCGACACCGCGGTCATCGAGCCGTTGCCGTTCTCTTCGCTGCCCGATCGGACCCCGGTGCCGCGCAGGCCGCCGGCCTCGGCGCCGAGGCCGGTCCCTCCGCTGCCCGTGGCCCCGTCCCCGGCCGACGGCGCAGCGGAGATCGAGGACCTGGAGGCCACCCGGATCGTCGGACGGGGACAGCGGGGTCAACGGTTCGTCCTGCAGTTCAGCACGGGGGAGAGCTCGACCGTGCACGGAACCGGTCTCGTCGGTCGCAATCCGCGCCCGGAGCCCGGTGAATACTTCGATCAGCTGGTGCGTGTGCTCGATCCCAGTCGATCGGTCTCCAAGACGCACCTGGAGTTCGGTCAGGACTCCGGCTCGTTCTGGATCAAGGACCGTTTCTCCGGCAACGGCACGGTCGTCCGTGAACCGGACGGGCAGCCCGTCCGCTGCCCTCCTGACAAGCGGGTGCACGTCGTCCGCGGCACGAGGGTGGACATCGGGGAGCAGTTCTTCATCGTCAGCTGACCGGTCCTCGACCGCTCGGCATCGGATGCGTTGTCCTCAGCCCGCCCGGTTCTCGGTGGGGACGGGCGTCGCCCGTGCTTCCATGGCGGGATGCCGCGTCCGACCGTCGACAGAGAGGAACGCCTGGAACTGCCGCGTCCGCCGGAGCCCTGGCGGGCGCCGGGGTTCCCCCTGATCGCCGGCATCGCGCCGGTGATCGGCTCGCTGCTCGTCTGGGCTCTCACCCGCTCGCCGTTCACCCTCGCCTTCGCCGCTCTCGGGCCGCTCGTCGCCGCGGCCGGCTTCGTCGACGGGGTGGTTCAGTCCCGGCGTGTCCGCCGGCGGGAACTGGCCAGATTCCGTCGGCAGGTCGACCGCTGCCTGGCCGCCATCGACGAGCGGCAGTCGGCAGAACGGTCGCTGCTCCGGCGCGCGACACCGGATGCCCTCGCGGTGCTCACCAGCCCGTCCGACGACCCGGAGCGGTGGCGGACCGAGCCGTCGTCGGCGATCCCGATCGTGCTCGGCACCGGATCGGTCGCCTCCTCCGTGTGGCTCAGCGGCGAGACGACCGGCGCCGACGATGAGACGGCCGCCTCCCTGACCGCACTGAGCCGTCGCGCCTCCGTGTTGACGGCGGCACCGATCGTCGTGGACGCGAGCCTGGGGATCGGTCTCCACGGTCCGGTGGGCCTCACGATGCCGGTGATGCGCGGACTGCTGGTGCAGCTGGCGAACCTGCTGCCGCCGTCCCGGGCATCGCTGATCGCGCCCCTCGGCACGGAGTGGGAATGGCTGCGACAGCTTCCGCACCGGACGTCTCCCGGCGACGCCTCCCTGTACCGCTGGCGCTTCGGCGGCGACGAGCTCGTCGTCGCCCTCGCGGCGACGGAGCGAGAGCTTCCCGCCGACTGCCGTGTCGTCCTGCGGGTCGATGGACGATCCGCGGTCGTCTCTCGCGCCGCGGACACGGACATCCCCGACGAGGTCGAGGTGCAGTTCCTCTCCGCGGAGGAGGCCATCGGCGTCGCCCGATCGCTGCGGGCCGCCGCGGGTCGGAGGGGGCTCCTGCCGGAGGAGGCGGGCTCGCCGCCCGTCTTCGCCGAGCTGTCTGACCCCGTCGAGGGCGAGGCCGGCCTGCGCTGTCGTTTTGTCCGGTCGGCGGCGGGGTCCCTCGGCCTCGACCTGGTCGCCGACGGCCCGCACGCCGTCATCGGAGGGACGACGGGCAGCGGCAAGAGCGAGCTCCTGGTGAGCTGGGTGCTCGCGATGGCTGCCGCGCATCCTCCCGAGACCGTCAACTTCCTGCTCGTCGACTTCAAGGGCGGCTCGTCCTTCGCCGCGCTGCGCCGACTGCCCCACACCGTCGGGCTCATCACCGATCTCGACGAGCGCTCGGCACATCGCGCCCTGCTCAGCCTCACCGCCGAGCTGCGGTTCAGGGAACGGCGGCTCGCCGAGGAGGGAGTGCGATCCATCGAGGAGGCCACGGCAGCCCTTCCCCGGCTGGTCATCGTCGTCGACGAGTTCGCCGCGCTCGTCGCCGGTTTCCCCGAGCTCCATGATCTCTTCGCCGATCTCGCCGCGCGCGGCCGGTCTCTCGGCCTGCACCTCGTCCTCTGCACCCAGCGGCCGGCCGGGGTGATCCGCGACGGGGTGCTCGCCAACTGCGCACTGCGGATCTCGCTGCGGGTGAACAACCGGGCGGACAGCCTCGCGGTCATCGGCACGGGCGACGCGGCCGACCTACCGGGCGATCGCGCGGGCGACGCCCTGGTGAGCCTGTCCGGCGCCGCGCCCGTGGCGGTTCGGGTGGCCCGCGCGACCGCGGAGGACATCGACGGGGTGGCCGGCCGGTGGACCGTTCCCGCGGGCGGGCTGCGCCGGCCGTGGTGCGAGGAGCTGCCGTTGCTCGTCGCCCTGGACGGCCTGCCGCCCGCGCCGGCCGGTCTGCCGATCGGGCTGCTCGACGTTCCCGAACGGCAGACGCGGGAGACTGCGGCCTACCGGCCGGCCGTCGACGGCAATCTGCTGGTGATCGGCGGCCAGTCCAGCGGCAAGACGACACTGCTCGCGGCCCTCGCGGTGGGCGCGGCCGACCGGATCCCCACGGACGTCGAGGGGGCCTGGGACACGATCGCGGCCGAGGCGGAGCGGGTGCGTCGTGGCTCCGCCCCCGCGCGGCTGCTCCTCCTCGACGACGTCGACGGCCTGCTCGGCCGATTCGCCGTCGACTATCGCGGGCCGTTCGTCGAGCTGCTCTCCGAGGTGATGCGCGACGGCGGCTCCTCCGGCCTGCACGTCGTGCTGACCGTCCGCAGGTTGACCTCCCTCGTCCAACCCCTGGCCTCCCTGTGCGATTCGCGACTGCTGCTGCGCCTGTCGAGCAGGCAGGACCATCTGGTCGCGGGCGGCACGGCTGCGCTCTACGACGACGGGCTCGCACCGGGATCGGGGGAGTGGCAGGGTCACCGGGTGCAGCTGGCGGTCCCCCCTGACGTCGCAGAGGCGCCGCGGGCCGCTCCGTCGCCCCCGCTCGAGTGGAGGGGCCGCCGCCTCCTGCTCGTGGTCTCCTCCCGTCCGGCGGCCTTCTCCCGGATCCTCGGGGAACGGTGCCCACCGGGGTGGGGGATGCTCCAGCTGTCGGCCGGGGACAGGCACGAGCCGTCCATCGTGGTGGGCGAGGCCGATCGGGCGACGGCGATCCTCGGTAGCCCGGATGCGTGGCAGGGCCACTGGGCGCTCCTCGGTGCCATGAGGCAGGAGGGGGCGATCCTGTTCGACCGCTGCGCCCTGGCCGACTTCCGCGCCATCGCGGGTTCGCGGGAGCTCCCGCCGCCCGTCTCCGGGCATCGTGGCGATCACTGGCTGCTCGAGCCGGACGGAACGATCCGCCGGGTCGCCGCGGTGACGGCGACCCCGGGCGGCTAGGCACCGGCACAGCTCACGGTCCTCTCCCGCCGAGTCTCTTTCGCCCTTGCCCATCCGATTTCAAGGAGATCAGCGAGAGGAGGGCTCCGGATGCCCGCCAAAAGTCTGGGGTACGCCGAATCTCCTTGAAATGGGAGAGGGGAGATGGGAGAGGGGATCTCGGTGGGGACGGCGACTCTCGGGATGCCGCCTCGACACGGTGGCGGACCTCTCGGGTTCGGGGAGATGATGCCAGCGCGGCGCCGCACGCGTGAATCCGCACCCAAATGGGCCATTTTGGTGCTGATTTCGTGAAGATCATGTTTCGTGATGGGGGATTTGCCCCCTGCGTGATGCGCTCCGGCGGTCCCGTGTGCAAGTATCGACCAACGCGGGAGGGCCGTCGTCTCTTCCGCGGGTTGCTCACGTCGCGAAGGAGTTGACTCGCCCATGACCAGACACATGCCGAACGACCCGATGATCCAGCGTCTGATCGCCCAGGCGAAGCAGGCCTCCCTCTCCCGCAGGGGACTGCTGCAGGGCGCGGGGATCGGCGCGACGGCACTCGCGCTCGCCGCCTGCTCGACCGGGGGGCCCGCGGCGAAACCGACGGCGGCGACGGACAGATCGGCGACCGACAAGAGCCTCAACTGGGACAACTGGGCGGCGTACCTCGATCAGGACGAGAGCGGCAAGCATTACCCGACCCTCGAGGCCTTCGAGAAGCAGAGCGGCTTCGCCGTCAAGTACAGCGTGGCCGTCGACGACAACAACACCTACTACGGCAAGGTGAAGGACCAGCTGGCCCTCGGCCAGGACATCGGCGCGGACGTCGTCTGCCTCACCGACTGGATGGTGAGCCGGCTGATCGGCCTCGGCTACGTCCAGAAGTTCGACCGGACGAAGATCCCGAACGCGAAGAACCTCAGCCCGTCCCTGCAGAACCCCGACTTCGATCCCGGCCGTACCAGGTCCCTGCCGTGGCAGGGCGGATTCGCCGGGATCTGCTGGAACAAGGAGAAGGTGCCGGGTGGCCTGAAATCGGTTGACGACCTCTGGGACAGGTCGCTCAAGGGCCGGGTGGGGGTGCTCTCGGAGATGCGGGACACGATGGGGCTCATCATGCTCCAGAACGGCGTGGACATCAGCGGGAAATGGGGCGACAGCGAGTTCGACGCGGCGATCGACGTCTTCACCAAACAGGTGAACGACGGCCAGATCCGCAACATCAAGGGCAATGCCTATCTCGAGGACCTCAAGAGCGAGGACACCCTGGCGGCGATCTGCTGGTCGGGCGACATCACGGTGATCAACGCCGAGGCCGGCGACAAGTGGGAGTTCGCCATCCCCACCGCCGGCGGCACGCTGTGGAACGACAACTTCGTCATCCCGATCGGCTCGCGGAAGAAGACCGGGGCGGAGGAGCTCATCAACTACTACTACCAACCGGAGGTCGCCGCGCAGGTGGCCGCCTGGGTCAACTACATCACGCCGGTCGTCGGCGCGAAGGAGGCGATGATGGACATCGATCCTGAGCTCGCCGACAACCAGCTGATCTTCCCGAGCGACGAGACGCTCGCCAAGGCCCACATCTTCCGCACCCTGAAGGCCGCGGAGGAGAGCAAGTACGGGGCCGCCTTCCAGGCGGTCCTGCTGGGCTCCTGATGGCACCGCGTCTCTTCGCCGAGTCGGGTGCGGATCTCGAGCTGGTCGGCATCCAGAAGCGTTTCCCCGGGTTCACGGCGATCGAGGAGCTGAGCCTGACCATCCCCGCCGGGTCCTTCTTCGCCCTGCTCGGGCCATCCGGCTGCGGCAAGACGACGACCCTGCGGCTGGTCGCGGGGCTCGAGGAGGCGACGGCGGGACGCATCCTCATCGGGGGCAGGGATGTGACCACCACCAAGCCGTTCCAGCGTCCCGTCAACACGGTCTTCCAGAGCTACGCCCTGTTCCCGCACATGTCGATCATCGACAACGTCTCCTTCGGGCTGCGGCGCAGGAGGATCCCGGATGCCTTCGGCAAGGCCCATGAGGCGCTCCGGCTCGTCGAGCTCGACCACCTCGCCGCCCGCAAGCCCTCCCAGCTCTCGGGCGGCCAGCAGCAGAGGGTCGCGCTCGCCAGGGCCATCGTCAACCGGCCGGCACTGCTCCTGCTGGACGAACCGCTGGGGGCCCTCGACCTGAAGCTGCGGCGGCAGATGCAACTCGAGCTCAAGTCGATCCAGGAGGAGGTCGGGCTGACCTTCCTGCACGTGACCCACGATCAGGAGGAGGCCATGACCATGGCGGACACCGTGGCCGTCATGAACAAGGGAAGGATCGAGCAGCTCGGGCCGCCGGACGCCCTCTACGACCTGCCGCGCACCGCCTTCGTCGCGAACTTCCTCGGCCAGTCCAACCTCTTCACCGGGCCGGTCGTGGCGACCACGGCGGACAGCATCTCGGTCGACATCGAGGGCCACCGGATCGTGGTGCCGAAGGCCCGTGCCCAGCGGCACTCCGGGGAGGTGACGATCGGGGTGCGTCCGGAGAAGCTCAGCATCCACCTCGCCGAGCCCGCGACCGTGGCGGGCGGCAACCTGCTCGGACCGGGGCGGATCGTCGACGTCTCCTTCGGCGGAGTCAGCACCCAGTACCTCTTGGCCATACCCGGCCTCGGCACCGTGGTGGTCTTCGTCCAGAACCTCGGAGCCGGCCCGCTCCTGGCCGAGGGGGCGGAGGCCTGGGTGTCCTGGAAGGTCGAGCACGGGTTCGGGCTCGAAGACGAGCCGCTGCCGACCTCGCGATTCCCCTCCGATGCCGACACGGCATCCATCGCCGTCCAGAAGAAGCGCGCCATCCTGTCGGAGCTCGAGGAGGCCTGAGCATGGCATTCTCGGTCTTCGCGGGCGGCACGGCCCGGGAGCACGCGCCGCGCAGACGGAGCAGGATCGCCCTGCTGCTCCTGCTTCCCGGCATCCTGTACCTCGTCCTCTTCTTCCTGGTGCCGCTCGTCGCCCTCGTCTTCACCTCCCTGCAGGCGCCGAGCGGGTTCGACATCGGCGAGTACCAGACCGCGTTCAAGTGGGACAACTACGTCACGGCGATCGGCGAGTACGGATCGCAGATCATCCGCTCCTTCGTCTATGCGATCCTCGCGACCGTGTTCGCGCTGCTGTTCAGCTATCCGCTCGGCTACTTCATCGGGGTGAAGGCGAGGCGCTGGCCGCTCCTGCAGAACCTCATGCTCGTGCTCGTCATCGCGCCGTTCTTCATCAGCTTCCTGCTGCGGACGCTCGCCTGGAAGTCGCTGCTCTCCGACGAATCGGCGATCGTGACCGGGCTCAAGGCGCTGTCGCTGCTGGCGCCGGACGCTCACGTCACCGGCACGCCGTTCGCGGTGGTGTTCGGGCTCACCTACAACTTCATCCCGTTCATGACCCTCCCGCTCTACGCGGCGCTCGAGCGGCTGGACACCCGCTATCTCGAGGCGGGAGGCGACCTGTACGCGCATCCGTTCACGGTGTTCCGCACCATCACCATCCCGCTGTCGATGCCGGGGATCGTCTCCGGGGTGCTGCTCACCTTCATCCCCGCGGCCGGCGACTACGTCAACGCCAGCCGGGAGTTCCTCGGGGGGACCGGCACGTCGATGATCGGCAACGTCATCGAGAGCAACTTCCTCATCACGCTCAACTATCCGGCGGCCGCCTCGCTGTCGATCGTGCTCATGGTCGTGATCCTCGTGATCGTCGGCCTGTACGTGAGGCGGAGCGGGACGGAGGACCTGCTGTGACCGTGCAGGAGGCACTCGTCATCGCCGAGGCGGCGGAGACCCCGCGGCGCACCCCGCCCCGACGCCCGCGGTTCGGCCTCGGCTCCTGGCTGCTGCCGCTCTACACGGCGCTCGCGCTCATCTTCCTGCTCGTCCCGATCGTGTACACCTTCGTCTTCTCCTTCAACGACTCGATCAAGTCGAATATCTCCTGGCGCCGCTTCACCCTGGACAACTGGCTGCACGTCTGCGACGCCCAGGACGTCTGCGCGGCCTTCGGCAACAGCATCCTCATCGGTGTCGTCGCGACCGTCCTCGCCACGATCCTCGGCACCATGATCGCGATCGCCCTCGTGCGCTATCGTTTCCGCTTCCGCGCGGCGATCAGCCTGCTGCTCTTCCTGCCGATGGCGACGCCGGAGGTGGTGCTCGGCGCCGGCCTCGCGTCGGAGTTCCTCGGTGCCGGTGTGCAGAAGGGGCTGGCGACGATCATCATCGCCCACACCATGTTCTGCATCAGCTTCGTGGTGGTCACGGTCAAGGCGAGGGTGTCGAGCCTCGACCCGGCGCTCGAGGAGGCGGGCCGCGACCTCTACGCCTCTCCCGCCCAGGTGTTCTGGCGCATCACCTTCCCGCTGCTGCTGCCCGGCATAGTCGCCGCGGCGCTGCTCTCCTTCGCGCTGAGCTTCGACGACTTCATCATCACCAACTTCAACTCCGGCTCGACCACCACCTTCCCGAAGTTCATCTACATCGCCGCCGCCCGCGGCATCCCCGCGGAGGCGAACGTCATCGCCTCGGCCGTGTTCATCCTCGCGATCGTGGTCGTCGTCGCTCAGCAGGTCTCCGCGGCGGCCAGACGCAAGCGGCAGGCGCGCCAGGGCTGAGCCGTGTCCTCACAGCGCGGCGAGCGCCTCCTCGATGACGCCGACGGCCTCGATGAGCAGCTCGTCGCCGATGGCGAGGCTCGGCAGGAAGCGGATGACGTTGCCCCAGGTTCCCGCGTTCAGCAGCAGCACACCGTGCTGGGCCGCGTAGGCCGTGACGGCGGTGACCGCGGCGGGGTCGGGCTCGAAGGTGCCGGGGGTCACCAGCTCCATCGCGAGCATCGCGCCGAGGCCGCGCACGTCGCCGACCCGGTCGAACCTCCTCTGCAGGCCGAGCAGGGCGGGTCTGAGCACACCCTCGATGCGGGCGCCCTCGGCCAGCAGCCCCCGCGACCGAATCGAGTCGAAGACGGCCACGGCCGCGGCGGCCGCGACCGGGTTGCCGGCGAAGGTGCCGCCGAGGCCGCCCGGATGCGAGGCATCCATGATCTCCGCCCTCCCGGTGACGGCGGCGAGCGGCAGACCGCCGGCGATGCCCTTGGCGCTGAGCACCAGATCCGGGACCAGCCCGGAATGCTCCGAGGCGAAATACCTGCCGGTGCGCGCCATCCCGCTCTGGATCTCGTCGGCGACGAAGACGACGCCGGTCGCGGCGCACCACTCCTGCAGCGCGAGCAGGTACCCGTCCGCCGGGACCACGAATCCGCCCTCGCCCTGGATCGGCTCGACCACGAGACAGGCCAGGTCGGCGGCCCCCACCGTCTTCTCGAGCCAGGCGATCGTCCGCGCAGCGGCCTCCGCCCCGCTCAGCCCGTCGCGGAAGGGGTAGGAGCCGGGCGCGTGGTGGACGTCCGGGGCGAACGGCCCGAAGCCGAGCTTGTACGGCATGGCCTTGTGGGTCATCGCCATCGTGAGGTTGGTGCGGCCGTGGTAGGAGTGCTCGAGCACCGCGACCCCCGGCCGGCCGGTGTGCTTGCGGGCGATCTTGACCGCGTTCTCGACCGCCTCGGCGCCGGAGTTCAGCAGCACCGTCTTCTTGGCGAAGTCGCCGGGGGTGTGCTCGGCGAGCAGCTCGGCCACCCTGACGTAGGACTCGTATGGCGTCACGGTGAACATGACGTGGGTGAAGTCGGCGAGCTGGGAGGATGCGGCGGCGACGACCGCGGCATCGGTGTGGCCGATCGTCGTGACACCGATGCCCGCGCCGAGGTCGATGAACTGATTGCCGTCGACGTCCACCACGATTGCCCCGTGCGCGCGATCGATGTACACGGGAAGCGCGGAGGAGACGCCGACGGGGACGACGGCACGCCTGCGCGCCTCCAGCTCCTGCGACCTCGGTCCGGGAATCGCCGTCACGATGCGGCGTTCCTGGGCGATCGGGGGGCGACCTGCGAGCGTGTCCGTCATGCCCCAAGAGCCTATAAGCCGGGCCGCGGCGTGTAACGTGCCTTGGGTGAATCTCGAACATCATTTTTCGGTCGACCTCGAATGGCTCGGCAACCGCGGAAGCGGAACGAGCGACTACCGGGCCTACGGCCGGGATCACGTCGTGCGCGCGGAGGGCAAGGACGACATCGTGGGGTCGAGCGCTCCCGCCTTCCGGGGCGACGCCGACCGCTGGAATCCGGAGGAGCTGCTCATCGCGGCCCTCGTGCAGTGCCATCTGCTCAGCTACCTGCACGTCGCCGCGACCAACGGCGTCGTGGTGACCGCGTACACGGATGCCGCGGTCGGGACGATGGCCCAGACGGCGAACGGCGGCGGTCACTTCACCTCGGTCACCCTGCGTCCCGTGGTGACCATCTCGTCCGGAGACCCGGAGCTCGCCCTCCGGCTGCACGAGGAGGCGAGCGAGCAGTGCTTCATCGCGAGCTCGGTGAACTTCCCCGTCGGCCACGAGCCGCGCATCCTTCTCGCCTGAGCCCCGGACCGGCCGGGGTCGCGCCACGGCGTATCCTCGTCAGAGTGTCCGTGTCGGCGCGGGTCGTCGCCGGTCGACGGGCAGGACCGCCGTGCGGCATCCCATCAGCGTTCGCATAGCTCCATCCGCAAGACTTGTCCGGATCCCAGATCTTTCAGAAAGCAGAACCGTGTCGAAAATCATCAGCGTGATCGCCCTGGCGGGTGTCGTCGCCCTCACTCTCGTCGGCTGCAGCGCCGGATCCACTACGGATGCGAAGAACGCGTCGACCTCGTGCGTCGCGACGAAGTCCGGCAGCGGCTCCGAGAAGGTCGAGGTCAAAGGCAAGGTCGGCGCGGTTCCGACCGTCACCATCCCGACGCCGCTGACCGTCACGAAGACCGAGCGCTCGGTGGTCGTCAAGGGCAAGGGCACCCAGGCGACGGCGGGCAGCCCGGTCACCATCAATTACGCCGTCTACAACGCGACCTCCGGCAAGGAGCTCGACACCACCGGTTTCGGTGCGTCCAAGGCGCAGCCGCTGACCCTCACCGACGGAAGCATCATCCCCGGTCTCTACAAGGCCCTGCTCTGCTCGACGGTCGGCTCCCGGGTCGCCGCGATCATCCCGCCCGCGGACGCGTTCGGGACCACCGGTCAGTCCGATCTCGGTATCGCCGCGACCGATTCGATCGTCTTCGTGATCGACGTCGTCACCGCGAAGAAGCCGGTCAAGGCGCTCGCCAAGGCCAACGGCGCGCCCCAGGCCGCGCCGAAGGGCTACCCGACGGTGAAGCTCGCGAAGAGCGGCGAGCCGACCATCACGGTGCCGAAGACCGCGGCGCCGACCAAGCTCGAGATCGCCGACCTCAAGAAGGGGACGGGCGCGACCGTCAAGGACGGCGCAACCGTCACCGTGCAGTACACGGGCGTCGTCTGGGACAGCGGTCAGGTCTTCGACTCCAGCTGGTCCAGCGGCACCCCGGCGACCTTCACGACGAGCGGAGTGATCCCCGGATTCTCCAAGGCGCTCGTCGGGCAGAAGGTCGGCTCGCAGGTCATCGCGATCATCCCGCCTGCCGATGGGTACGGAGACAACGTCCCGACCGGGCAGACCGCCATCACCGCGACGAGCACCCTCGTCTTCGTCGTCGACATCCTGGCGACGCAGTAGCGCCGGCCGGCGCGCGATAGCGTAGCTGTCATGCGTCGTGTCATCGTCCTCGGGTCGACCGGTTCGATCGGGGTGCAGGCGCTCGAGGTGATCGCCGCAAACCCGGACAGCTTCGAGATCGTCGGCCTCGCCGCCGGCAGCAGGCGGACCGAGATCGAGGCCCAGGCCGCCGCCTTCGGCGTCGAGCACGTCGCGCTGGGCGCGCTGGAGGCGGAACAGCTGGTCAGGACCGTCGAGGCGGACGTGGTGCTCAACGGCATCACCGGCTCCGTCGGCCTCGGGCCGACCCTCGCCGCGCTCGAGACGGGGACGACCCTCGCTCTCGCCAACAAGGAGAGCCTCATCGTCGGCGGCGAGCTCGTCACGAGCATCGCGGCCCCCGGGCAGATCGTCCCCGTCGACTCCGAGCATTCCGCGATCGCTCAGGCGCTGCGGTCCGGCTCGGCGGCGGAGGTCCGCAGGCTCGTGCTCACGGCATCCGGCGGCCCCTTCCGCGGTCGCAGCCGCGAGTCGCTGCGGACGGTCACCCCCGCGGAGGCCCTCGCGCATCCGACCTGGGACATGGGACTCGTCGTCACCACCAACTCGTCGACGCTCGTCAACAAGGGCCTGGAGATCATCGAGGCCCATTTCCTCTTCGACGTGCCGTACGACCGCATCGACGTGACGGTGCATCCGCAGTCGATCGTGCACTCCATGGTCGAGTTCGTGGACGGCTCGACCATCGCTCAGTGCTCGCCGCCGGACATGCGGCTGCCGATCTCCCTCGGCCTGGACTGGCCGAACCGGGTCGCCGGGACCGGCGTGCCGCTCGACTGGACGGCGGCGAGCAGCTGGACCTTCGAACCGCTCGACGCCGAGGCCTTCCCCGCCGTCGAGCTCGCCAAGCGCGTCGGCATCGAGGGGCGGACCTTCCCCGCGGTCTTCAACGCGGCGAACGAGCAGGCGGTCGGCGCGTTCCACGCCGGACGGATCGGGTATCTCGACATCCTCGACGTCGTCCGTGCCGTGGTCGACTCCCACACCCCAGAGGAGTCGGTGCCGACCCTCGCCGGTGTGCTCGACGCGGAGCGCTGGGCGAGGGCGACCGCGGATCGGATGCTCGGCTAGGGCCGTCCTCGGCGCTCTCGGGGCGGACGCACAGCCCGCGGTCGACTCGATCACAGCCGCCGGCGGGGCGGCCCCGGCTATCCTGTCCAGGTGGAAACCGTGCTGCTCTATGTCGTCGGCATCATCGTGGTGCTCATCGGCGTCGCCCTCTCGATCGGCCTGCACGAGATCGGGCACCTGGTCCCGGCGAAGCTGTTCGGGGTCCGGGTCGGCCAGTACATGATCGGCTTCGGCCCCACGCTCTTCTCCCGCCGCAAGGGCGAGACCGAGTACGGCGTCAAGGCGATCCCGCTCGGCGGCTACATCTCCATGGCCGGCATGTATCCGCCGGCGAAGAAGGGCGGCCCCTCGCGGACGTCGGGTACCGACGCCTTCGCCGCGGAGAGCGAGTACGAGTCGGGCGGTCGTAGCGCGAGCACCGGGTTTTTCCAGACCATGATTCAGGATGCCCGCACCGCCAGCGAGGACACGATCCAGGAGGGCGCGGAGGACCGCGTCTTCTACAAGCTCCCCATCTGGAAGCGCATCATCATCATGCTCGGCGGTCCGTTCATGAACCTCGTGATCGCCGTCGTGCTCCTCGCCGTCGTGCTCTCGGGCATCGGGTTGCAGGGGTACGGGACCACCATCACGAGCGTCTCGGCCTGTGCCCTTCCGGCCACGAGCTCGCGCCAGACCTGCGAGCCGGGAGACACCCCAGCCCCCGGCGCCTCCGCGGGCATCAAGCCGGGGGACACCCTCGTCTCCATCGCCGGCACACGGATCACCGGCTGGGACCAGGCGACGGCCATCATCCAGAAGTCGGCGAACAAGACCATCCCGATCGTGGTGCTCCGGGGTGGCAAGCAGGTGAGCCTCACGGCGACGCCGATCGCCTCGAAGCGCTATGTCGTGGACGCGCAGGGCAACGTCGTCACGGACGCGTCGGGCACGAAACTCACCCGCACCGTGGGCTTCCTCGGCATCGGCCCGGGCGTCACGACGATCAGGCAGCCTCTGACGGCGGTGCTGCCGGCCCTCGGCAGCAACATCGGCCAGGACTTCCACCTCATCGCCAACCTGCCGCAGCGCCTCGTGCAGGTCGCCCAGGCGGCGTTCGGCACCCAGCCGCGGGACCCGAACGGGCCCGTCGGGGTCGTCGGCGTCGGCCGTCTCGCCGGCCAGATCGCGAGCACCACCGGCGTGCCCTGGGCGGAACGGTTCTCCTTCCTGCTCAGCCTGATCGCGTCCCTCAATGTCGCCCTCTTCGCCTTCAACCTGATCCCGCTGCTGCCGCTCGACGGCGGCCACATCCTCGGCGCGATCTGGGAGGGCGTGAGACGGTTCTTCGCCAGGCTGTTCAAGCGCAAGGACCCGGGGCCGGTCGACATCGCCAAACTCGTCCCGCTGACCTTCGCCGTCGTCATCGTCCTCGGCGCGATGAGTCTGCTGCTCGTCTACGCCGACATCGTGAAGCCGATCACCCTGCAGTAAGCCCGGGTTCAGCTGACGCACCAGCAAAGCTCAGGAGCGGTTTGCCCATCGCGCCTAGAATCGAGGGGTGCCAGCAATCAATTTAGGAATGCCAGCCTCCCGCCCCGTCCTGGCCCCGCGCCGCAAGACCCGTCAGATCCGCGTCGGCAAGGTGGGCGTCGGCAGCGAGTCCCAGGTCAGCGTCCAGTCGATGACCACGACCCAGACCACGAACATCAACGCCACACTCCAGCAGATCGCCGAGCTGACAGCCACGGGATGCGACATCGTCCGCGTCGCCGTCCCGCACCAGGACGACGCCGACGCGCTCAAGATCATCGCCGCCAAGAGCCAGCTGCCGATCATCGCGGACATCCACTTCCAGCCCAAGTACGTGTTCACCGCGATCGACGCCGGAGTCGGCGCCGTCCGGGTGAACCCCGGAAACATCAGGAAGTTCGACGACCAGGTCGGCGCGATCGCGGCGGCCGCGAAGGCGGCCGGGGTGAGCATCCGGATCGGTGTGAACGCCGGGTCGCTCGAGCCGAGCATCCTGCAGAAGTACGGCAAGGCGACCCCGGAGGCCCTCGTGGAGAGCGCAGTCTGGGAGGCGAGCCTCTTCGAGGAGCACGACTTCCACGACTTCAAGATCTCGGTCAAGCACAACGACCCGGTCACCATGGTCACGGCGTACCGTCTACTCGCCGAGCGCGGCGACTGGCCGCTGCACCTCGGCGTGACCGAGGCCGGCCCGGAGTTCCAGGGCACCATCAAGTCGGCGACGGCCTTCGGCATCCTGCTCGGCGAGGGCATCGGCGACACGATCCGTGTCTCGCTGTCCGCCCCTCCCGTCCAAGAGGTCAAGGTCGGCCTGCAGATCCTGCAGTCGCTCGGACTGCGCGAGCGCAAGCTCGAGATCGTCTCCTGCCCGAGCTGCGGTCGCGCCCAGGTGGACGTCTACCAGCTGGCCAACGACGTCACCGCGGGGCTCGAGAAGATGACGGTCCCGCTGCGCGTCGCGGTCATGGGATGCGTCGTCAACGGACCCGGCGAGGCCCGCGAGGCCGACCTGGGCGTCGCGAGCGGCAACGGCCGCGGCCAGATCTTCGTCAAGGGCGAGGTCATCAAGACCGTGCCGGAGGAGGACATCGTGGCGACCCTCATCGAGGAGGCCAACCGCCTCGCCGCCGAGATGCCCGCCGGTGCCATCGGTTCCCCCCAGGTCGTCACCGCTTAAAGCGCTCTCGCCCCCGCCGCCCGCGGCATCCCCCTGTCCCCGTCCGATCTCAAGGAGTTCGGGCCGGTGTGCCGGCAGGCTGCGGGCAGAATCGGCCATGCGCGCCGAATCTCCTTGAGATCGGACTCGCCGGATGCGCGATCGGCGGGCCGGTAAAGTAGCGGGAGTGTCCACACGCCTCTCCCAGCTCTTTGTCCGTACCCTCCGCGATGACCCCTCCGATGCCGAGGTGGCCAGCCACCGACTGCTCGTCAGGGCCGGCTACATCCGGCGTCAGGCGCCGGGCGTCTTCGCCTGGCTCCCGCTCGGGCTCAGGGTGCGCCGCAAGATCGAGGCGATCATCCGCGAGGAGATGGAGGCCGCCGGCGCCCAGGAGGTGCACTTCCCCGCCCTGCTTCCGCGGGAGCCGTACGAGCTGACCGGCCGCTGGACGGAGTACGGCGACGGCATCTTCCGCCTGAAGGACCGCAAGGGAGCCGACTATCTGCTGGCGCCCACCCACGAGGAGGTCTTCACCCTGCTGGTCAAAGACCTCTACTCGAGCTACAAGGACCTGCCGCTGTCGATCTATCAGATCCAGGACAAGTACCGCGACGAGGCCAGGCCGCGCGCCGGCCTGCTTCGCGGTCGCGAGTTCACGATGAAGGACGCGTACTCCTTCGACTACACCGACGCCGGACTGGATGCCTCCTACCAGAGCCAGCGCGACGCCTACGAGCGCATCTTCACCCGCCTCGGCCTCGAATACGTCATCGTGCAGGCCGACGCCGGCGCCATGGGCGGCTCCCGCAGCGAGGAGTTCCTGCACCCGACCCCCGTCGGCGAGGACACCTTCGTGCGCAGCGCCGGCGGATACGCCGCCAACGTCGAGGCGTTCCGCACGGTCGCGCCGGAGTCCCGGTCCTTCGAGAGGCTCACTCCCGCGGAGGTCTTCCCCACGCCGGACACCCCCACCATCGCGACCCTCGTCGAGGTGGCCAATCGCGAGCATCCGCGTCCCGACGGTCGTGCCTGGACCGCCGCGGACACCCTCAAGAACATCGTCCTCGCGCTCACCGATCTCGACGGCACGAGGGAGCTCGTGATCGTCGGGCTGCCGGGCGACCGGGAGGTCGACCTGAAGCGCGCCGAGGTGGCCTTCGCCCCCGCCGAGGTGGAGGCCGCGAACGACGGTGACTTCGCCAAGCATCCCGGCCTGGTCAAGGGATACATCGGGCCCTGGGCGGCGCAGGGCGCCGTCCTCGGCGAGAAGGCCAGCACGGGCATCCGCTATCTGGTCGATCCCCGCGTCGTGGACGGGTCGGGCTGGATCACCGGCGCGAACGAGCACGGCCACCACGTCTTCGGCCTGGTCGCCGGTCGCGACTTCGTCGCGGACGGGATCGCCGAGGTCGCGGAGGTGCTCGCCGGGGACCCGGCGCCCGACGGCTCCGGGCCGGTCGAGCTCGCCCGCGGGATGGAGATCGGTCACGTCTTCCAGCTCGGTCGCAAGTACGCCGAGGCCCTCGGGCTCAAGGTGCTGGACGAGAACGGCAAGCTCGTGACGGTGACGATGGGCTCGTACGGCATCGGCGTGACGCGCGTGCTCGGCGTGATCGCCGAGGCCAACAACGACGAGAAGGGCCTGATCTGGCCGAAGAACGTCAGCCCGTTCGATGTGCACGTGATCGCGGCCACCAAGGAGCCTGCCGTCTACGAGGCGGCCGAGGCGCTGGTCGCCGAGCTGGACGGCCGCTACGACGTGCTCTTCGACGACCGTCTCAAGGTCTCACCCGGCGTCAAGTTCGGCGACGCGGAGCTGATCGGCGTTCCGGTCATCGTCATCGTAGGCAAGGGCGTCGTGGACGGCACCGTCGAGCTCTGGGACCGCCGCAGCAATGCCCGTACCCCCGTCGCCATCGGCGAGGTCGCCCAGGCCATCGCCGAGCTCGTCTAGCGAGCCATCCCGTCCACCCCGGCCCGGCCGGCCCCGTTGACCTGGCACGAACTGCTCTCAGGATGTCCGCGGAGAGCAGTTCGTGACAGTCGAGCGCTCGCGGAGCGCGGGATCGGGCGCCCGTCGGGCGCCCGGAGGTGCGCGGGCGGCGAAATTGCGTTCTGTCGTGCTGCGCGGTCGGGTACCGTAGAGGGATACGTCGTGCGC
>NZ_DASWPB010000085.1:0-9917 GCF_036404185.1 Lacisediminihabitans sp.
GTTCCGCCCGAGTTCGCTCGCGATCCGGCCGGCTATGTCGACCTCGTCACCGGCACGATGCTGGATGCCTGTGCTCCGCACTCCCGCTGGATCGATGTGTTCTGCGAGACGGGAGCGTTCGACGAGGAGCAGGCCAGGGCCATCCTCGTGGCGGGGCAGGCGAAGGGGCTCGGTGCCAGAATGCACGCCGGCCAGCTCGGGCCCTCCGGCGGGGTGCGGCTCGCGGTCGAGCTCGGCGCGGCGAGCGTCGACCACTGCACCTTCGTGACCGCAGCCGACATCGATGCCCTCTCCGGCAGTGACACGGTGGCCACCCTGCTCCCCGGTGCCGAGTTCTCCACCCGGCAGCCGTATTCCGATGCGCGTCGGTTGTTGGACGCCGGGGTGAGCGTGGCGATCGCCACCGATTGCAACCCCGGTTCGAGCTTCACCTCCTCAATGCCGTTCTGCATCGCCGTGGCGGTGCGGGACCTGGGAATGAGCCCCGCCGAGGCGCTGTGGGCGGCGACGGCCGGTGGGGCCGCCGCCCTCCGACGGGACGACATCGGGGTGATCGCGGAGGGCAAACGGGCCGACCTGGTCGTCCTGGACGCCCCGAGTTACGTGCACCTCGCCTATCGGCCAGGGGTGCCCCTGGTGCACCGGGTCTTCACCGTCTAGCGCAGACGCATTCGGCCGGCGCCGGCTACTCCTCGAAGGTGTTGACCATCGCGTGTGCGGCGCGGTCCAGATACGCCCAGAGCGTGGCATCGTCCAGCGGCGACAGCCCGAGCTCGTCGAGGGCGGCACGCATGTGCTTTAGCCAGCGATCCCGGGCATCCGGGTTGACTGTGAAAGGGATGTGCCGCATGCGCAGCCGCGGATGGCCGCGCTGCTCCGAGTAGGCGCCCGGGCCGCCCCAGTACTGCTCGAGGAAACCGGTGAGGCGCTGGATGGCGCCCTCCAGGTCGTCGGCGGGATACATCGGCAGCAGCACGGGGTCGGTCCGGATGCCCGCATAGAAGCTCCGAACCAGCCTCTCGAAGGTGGGCCGGCCGCCGATCCGCTCCCAGAAGCTCGTCTCCCCGGGATCGCTCTCGCTCACGGGCGTCTCTTCCTCGACTTGGATGTCTGGGGCGGGGTGATCGGGGTGGAGCCCGTGCGCGGCGGGTGCGCCCCGCGGACGCTCAGCGCCCCCTCGAATCCGCTGAGAACGACGCTGCTCAGGGTCGGCAGCCTGATCCCCATCTCGTCGAGCGCCGACTTGAGCCTGGCACGCAGTTCGCGGGCGACGTCGTCCTTCACTCCCGGCCGGGTCTTGACGACGAGGCGGATGACGATGGCATCGGCCGAGATGGACTCGATTCCCCAGATCTCGGGCTTCTCGAGGACGAGCGCGCGCCACTTGGGAATGGCGGTCATCTCGCGGGCGATGGCGAGCATCCGTTGCTGGACGGCCTCGACGTCGGCCTCGTAGGGGACCGCGAGGTCGATGATCACCCGTGCCCAGCCGAGCGACAGGTTTCCGATGCGGAGGATCTCCCCGTTCCTGACGAACCACACGGTGCCGTTGACGTCGCGGATCTGAGTGGTGCGGATGCCGACCGCCTCGACGACGCCGGTCGCCGGCCCCACATCGACCACGTCCCCGACCCCCAGTTGGTCCTCCATCACCATCGACAATCCGTTGAGGACATCCTTGACGATGTTCTGAGCGCCGAAACCGAGGCCGGCGCCGAGCGCGGCGGTGATCAGCGAGAACGCGCCGGTGATGTTCGGGGAGATCGTCGAGACGATGAGCAGGGCCGAGACGATCAGGATGACCACGGTGACGATGTTGTTGAGCACGCTGCCGAGGGTGCGGGTGCGCTGCACCGTCCGCACGGCGCTGAGCGGGGAGGTGAGCAGCGCCTGCGTGTCCTCGATGCTCTGGCGTTTCTTGACGCCGCTGACGATCCGCCGCACGATGCGATCGATGGCGAAGCGCAGGACCAGTCGCAGCACCAGCGCCACCACGACGATGACGATCACCCGGAAGAGCTTGCCGTACGCGGTCTCGCCGTTCGCGAGGTTCTGCCAGAAATCGGCCCAGGTCATCGGCGACCGCTCCGTGAGGCCGCTCCGCAGATCGTTTCCCGCATCCGTTTCGGCATGAAATCAGTGTAATTGGCGCGGTGTGGAGGTTCCTGCCCACTCGGCTGTCACGAACTGTCGTCTGAACGCATCCAGGGAGCAGTTGGTGACAGCCGAGTCACACGGAAGAGCGCTGTCAGGCGTCGCGTCGCTTCAGCAGCACCACGGCCGCCGCGAACAGCACGACGACCCAGCCGATGAGCACCAGCAGGCCCTGCCATGGCTCGAGGACGATCGTCCCCGCCGCGGCCTGGGCGGTCGTCCCGCTCGTGTAGGCGTACATCCTGCCGCCGGCGTCGCCGGGCAGGAAGGTGCCGAGGTTGCGCGCCCAGTCCGCGCGGGTGACCGCGGCGAGGATGCTGAGCACCGCGGGCAGGACAAGCACCAGTCCGAGCGAGGCGGCGATGCCGCCGGCGCTGTTGCGGATGATCGCACCGATCGAGAGCGACAGCAGGCCGATGAGCGCGAGATATCCGGCACCGCCGACGAGACCCCACCAGACGGCGGGGTCGCCGAAGTCGGGATGGACGCCCTTGCTCGGCAGCAGCGGGGCGGTCAGCAGCGCGGTGCCGATGATCGACACGAGGCCGATGACGAAGGTGGTCAGGCCGAAGACGATGGCCTTGGCGGTGAGGGCGGGCCAGCGGCGGGGGACGGCCGTGAGGGTCGAACGGATCATGCCCGTGCCGTACTCGCCGGTGATCATCAGTGCACCGAGCACGGCCGCCACCAGCTGGCTGAAGCCGATGCCGAGCGTCGCCACCTGCAGCCACAGGCTCTGCTGGCTGGCGTGATCCATGGTGCCGCTGCTGTCGAGGTTCACGGTCCCGGCGAGCAGGAAGCCGAGCCCGATCGTGATGACGATGATGATGAGGTAGCACCACAGGGTGGAGCGCAGCGTGCGCAGCTTGATCCACTCGGAGCGCAGCACGCCGCCGAAGCTGAGGCCGGAGGCCGCCGTGTGGGAGCGCGAAACGGGTGTTGTCGTCATCGGATGTCCGTTTCGGTCGTCTCTGCGGGGGAGTCCGGCGTGCCGGCGTGGTACTCGACCTCGTCCTGGGTGAGCGACAGGTAGGCATCCTCGAGCGAGCCGGCGACGGGCGACAGCTCGTGCAGCACAACGCCGGAGCTGGAGGCGAGCTCGCCGATGCGAGGTGCGGTGAGCCCGGTGACCTCGAGCAGGTCGGGTTCCGAGCTGGTGATGGTGACCTCCGGGCCCGCGAGCAGTGCGGAGAAGCGGGTGGCGTCCGGCGTGCGCACC
Organism: Lacisediminihabitans sp.; assembly: GCF_036404185.1. Classification (GTDB taxonomy): domain Bacteria; phylum Actinomycetota; class Actinomycetes; order Actinomycetales; family Microbacteriaceae; genus Lacisediminihabitans. The sequence goes on from NZ_DASWPB010000085.1 coordinate 3,374, forward strand.
CGCACGGCGGTGCCGGTGGCGAGGGCGACGATGTCGCCGACCGAGGCGTTGGCGATCACCTTGCCGCGCCCGAGCACGATGATGTGATCGGCGGTCTGCGCCATCTCGCTCATCAGGTGGGAGGAGAGGAAGACCGTCCTGCCCTCGCCGGCGAGGTGCCTGGCGAGGGTGCGGACCCAGATGACCCCTTCGGGGTCGAGCCCGTTGACCGGTTCGTCGAGGATGAGCGTGGCCGGGTCGCCGAGAAGCGCGACGGCCATGCCGAGCCGCTGTCCCATGCCGAGGGAGAAGCCGCCCACCCGCTTGCGGGCGACCGATTCCAGCCCGGTGAGGCCGATCACCTCGTCCACCCGCTTGCGGGGGATGCCGTGGGTTGCGGCGAGGGCGAGCAGATGATTGAGCGCGCTGCGTCCGGTGTGCACCGCCTTCGCGTCCAGCAGGACACCCACCTCGTGGAGGGGCGCCCGCAGCTTGGTGTACGGCCTGCCGTTGACGGTCACGCTGCCGGCGGTGGGCCGGTCGAGCCCGACGATGAGGCGCATCGTCGTCGACTTGCCCGCGCCGTTGGGACCGAGGAAGCCCGTGACGATGCCGGGGCGGACGGTGAAGCTCACGTCGTCGACGGCGATCTTGCTGCCGTAGCGTTTGCTGAGGCCGATCGCCTCGATCATAGGGTTACCTGCATGCCTTCACCTTAGCGAGACGGCGCGCACCGGCGGCAGAGGGTAATCCCCCGTTTCTCGAATACGGCTCGCCTCAGTCCGCGTCCCTCGCCTGCACCCTGAGCGCGCGCTCCACCCCGGCGAGGTTCTCGACGACGAGCCGGCGCAGGGCCGGGATGTCGTGGTTGTCGGCGAGCCAGGCCTTCGTCGCCTCGACGAGCTCCGGGGAGACGAGCGGGGCGGGGTAGAGCCCGGTCACGACGTATTCGGCGATCTTGTAGCTGCGGTTCTCCCAGATGTCCTTGATCGCGGCGAAGTAGGGCTCCACGAGCGGTTCGAGCACCGACGGGTCGTTGGTGTGTAGGAATCCCATGGTCGTGTTGCGCACGATCGCGTTGGGAAGGTCGTCCCGCGCCACGAGCGAGTCGAAGGCGGCACGCTTGCCCTCGACGGTGGGGATGGTGGCGCGGGCGCGCGCGGCCGCCTGCTGGCCGTTGGAGGTGTTGTCCCGCTCCAGCGCCGCGTCGATATCCGCCTCGCCTGCCGCGCCGACGAGGACGAGACCCTCCAGCAGCTCCCAGCCGAGGTCGGTGTCGATCTCGAGCCCCGGCAGACCGGCGCTGCCGTCGATCAGACCACGGATGGCAGCCGCGTGCTCCTCGGTCGAGGCGAGGGCGGCGAAGAACTTCACGAACTGGAACTGGGCGTCGGAGCCGGCCTCGGCCCCCTGGGCGAGCGCCCACAGCGCGTCTCCCGCCTCGCGGATGGTCCGTTCGCGCCAGGACGGGGCGACATAGCTCCGTGCCGCCGTCGCGAGCTGGGACAGCGTGGTGCGGATGGTCGTGCTCTCGGTCTCCGCGGCGATGTTGCCGAGCACGAGCCGCACGTAGTCGCTCGCGGTGCTCTCGCCGTCGCGGGTGGCGTCCCAGACGGCGCCCCAGACGAGGGAACGGGCGAGCGGGTCGTCGATGTCCGCCAGGTGCTCGATGGCCACCGCGAGCGAGTCGGCGTCCAGGCGGATCTTCGTATAGGCGAGGTCGTCGTCGTTGAGGAGCACCAGGGCCGGCTTCTCGAGGCCGACGAGGGCGGGGACATCCGTGCGCTCCCCGTCGACGTCGAGCTCCTCGCGGTGCGTGCGCACCAGCCTGCCGTCGCGGAGGGAGTAGAAGCCGACCGCGAGGCGGTGCGGCCGGATCGTGGGGTACTCCTCGACCGCGGACTGGAGGATGGCGAAGGAGGTGATGAGGCCAGCCTCGTCCGTCGTGATCTCGGGGCGCAGGGTGTTGACCCCCGCGGTCTCCAGCCACTTCGTCGACCAGTCGGCGAGCGAGCGGCCGCTGGTGACCTCGAGCTCCGCGAGCAGGTCGGCGAGCTCGGTGTTGCCGTGGTGGTGCTTCGCGAAGTACGCGGCGACACCGGCGAAGAAGGCGTCGATCCCGACCCAGGCGACGAGCTGCTTGATGACCGAGCCGCCCTTGGCATAGGTGATCCCGTCGAAGTTCACCTGCACGTCTTCGAGGTCGTTGATGGTGGCGACGACCGGATGTGTGGACGGCAGCTGGTCCTGGCGATAGGCCCAGCTCTTCTCCATCGCCTGGAACGTGGTCCAGGCCTCTTTCCATTCCGTGGCCTCGGCCGTGGCCATGGTGGACGCCCATTCGGCGAAGGACTCGTTGAGCCAGAGGTCGTTCCACCACTTCATGGTGACCAGGTCACCGAACCACATGTGGGCGAGCTCGTGCAGGATCGTGACGACCCTGCGCTCCTTGATGGCGTCGGTCACCTTGGAGCGGAAGACGTAGATCTCCGTGAAGGTGATCGCCCCGGCGTTCTCCATGGCGCCCGCGTTGAACTCGGGGACGAAGAGCTGGTCGTACTTGTCGAAGGGGTACGGGTAGCGGAACTTGTCCTCGTAGTAGGCGAAGCCCTGCCGGGTCTTCTCGAAGATGTAGTCGGCGTCGAGGTACTGGCTGAGGGACTTGCGCGCGAAGAGGCCGAGCGGGATGGTCCTGCCGTCGCTGCTCGTCAGCTCGCTGCGCACGACCGCGTACGGCCCGGCGATGAGCGCGGTGACGTAGCTGGAGAGGCGCGGGGTCGGATCGAACCGCCAGAGCGACCTCGACTCGTCGACCATCTCCGGCTGCGGGGTGGGGGAGTTGCTCACCACCGCCCACTCGCTCGGCGCGGTCACGGTGAAGGTGAAGCTGGCCTTGAGGTCCGGCTGCTCGAAGACGGCGAAGACGCGGCGGGAGTCGGGGACCTCGAACTGCGTATAGAGGTACACCTCGCCGTCGACGGGATCGACGAAGCGGTGCAGGCCCTCGCCGGTGTTGGTGTACTCGGCGTCGGCGTCGACCGTGAGCACGTTCTGTGCGGCGAGGCCGTCGAGGCGGATGCGCACGCCGTCGCTGACCTCGGTCGGGTCGAGCGAGACGCCGTTGAGGGTGACGGCGTGCACCGTGCGGGTGAAGGCGTCGATGAAGGTGGATGCTCCGGGACGACCCGTGAAGGTGACGACGGTGGTGCTGCGGAACACCTCGTCGCCGGTGGTGAGGTCGAGGGTGACGTCGTAGCTCGTCACATGGACGAGGGCCTTGCGCTCCTGTGCCTCGATACGGGTGAGGTTGTCTCCTGGCACCTGGGTGCTCCTTCTGCGTTCGACGGATTGTGTCCGACAGCCAGCCTACTGGCGCCGCGGCACCCTCCCCTTTCGCGGTTCAGGAGGCGGGTTCGAGCGCCCTCTCCCGGCTCGGCTCGGTGGCCGGCAGCGGTGCCCCCGGCCGTCCGGTCGCCGCGGGGCGGCAGCGCTCGATGACCGCGGTGAGGAGCGTGCGCATCCGTTCGTCCGGGTCGGCGATGCACGCCTCCGCGATGCCATCGACCGAGGTGCGGATGATCGCGACGGAGATGTCGGGGAGGAACCGCCTGTCCGATCCCTTCAGCGGACCGGTCCTCGTGATGAAGTCCTTCGCCCAGGATCGCGCCAGCGGGACCCGATCGAGCGCGCCGGCGAGCTCCGGCAGCAGCGCGGAGTCGGCGCCCAGCAGCTCCTCGCAGCGGACGAGGCCGGCGGCGAGCACCCGCTGGCGGCCCTCGCTGACGACGGGCAGGGCGGCGCTCGCGGCCTGGGCTGCGACGAGGAGGGCGGTGTTCTCGTCGCCGAGCAGGCCGACCACCGACGGGATGAGGGTGACCAGCTCGTTGCGCGCCGCGTCCGAGCTCCGGTCGTTCACCAGCCTGGCGAGCATGGCGATGGCGGGATGGGTGCAGGCCGGATGATCGCTCCAGCTCTCGCCGGCGAGCCAGGAGGCGTATTCCATGAAGCAGGCGCCCCGGCGTGGGCTGCGGTGCCGCCCCCTGGACAGCACCGGCATCAGCTCTGGCAGGTCTTCTGTGTGTGCGGACATCGTTCCTCCGGCCACTCGTCTGGACTGTTTTTCCCAGTGTGCAGTTTTCCCGTGTGCACTGTGTTTTCCAGTGTGCGCCGGCCTCGTCCCCGGCACCAGACCCCGCGGCGAATCGATCGCACAGAATGATGCGCCGAATGGCCCGCCGGAATCCTCGGACGGCTCGCCGGAATAACGGCGACGGGGGCGCGGTTGCCGACAGGGTGAATGCCACCGCCGCCGCCCAGACCCCCACCGCCGTCGATTTCTGGTTCGATCCGTCGTGCCCGTGGGCCTGGATGACCAGCCGCTGGGTCGATGAGGTCGCCGCCCAGCGCGACCTCGACGTGACCTGGCACGTCATGAGCCTCGCCGTCCTCAACGAGGACAGGGAGGTCGACGAGGCCCATCGGGCCTTCTTCCCGCGGGCGCTGCGCTACACCCGCCTCGTCGCCGCCGTGCGGGAGCTCCATGGGCAGGCGGCTGTCAAGCCCCTCTATGACGCCCTCGGCACGCGCATCCATCCAGGACACCGCACGGATGCCGAGACGATCATCGCCGAGTCGCTCGCCGAGGTGGGGCTGCCGGCGTCGCTGGCCGCGTACGCCGACTCCGAGGAGTACGACCCGCAGATGCGCGAGTCCCATTTCGACGGCATCGGCAGGGTGGGCCAGGACGTCGGGACCCCCGTCATCGCGATCGGCGACTACGCCTTCTTCGGTCCCGTGATCTCCCCGGCGCCGAAGGGCGAGCAGGCTCTCGCGCTCTGGGACGGTGTGGTCGCCCTCGCGAGCTACGACGGGTTCTTCGAGCTCAAGCGCTCGAGGACCCGCGGCCCGCTCTTCGACTGAGCCCCGCCGCGACCCACCGGGTCTGGCGGATGTCGGTGCTCGCTGCTACCGTGCCGACATGAAACAACGAGACCTCTTTCTGATGTCCGACGCGGCGTTGCGTGACGTCATCGACATGATCGACCTCGACCAGCTCGACCGGCACGTTCCGGCGGAGTGGTCGCGCAAGCCCGATCCCACCCTCAGGGACATCCTGGGGTACCACGCGTACGACGAGGCCTGGGTCCCCGACGTGCTGGCGGGCCGCACGGCCGAGGAGGTCGGCACGCGACACGACGGGGACCTGCTGGGCGACGACCCGATCGACAACTACGACGCGATCAACGACGTGGCCACCGACGCCGCGATGCGCGACCTCGATCCGGCGAAGATCGTGCACCTCAGCTACGGCGACTACCCGCTTGCCGACTACCTCGTCCACATCAGCACCTACCGCGCCTTTCAGGCCTGGTCGATCGCGCATTTCCTCGGCCTCGACTTCGAGCTGCCCGATGCGCTCGTCGACCTGCTCTGGGAGATCCTCGGGCCGCAGATCGACGAGTTCCGCGCCATGGGCGTCTTCCCTCCCGAGGTCGAGGCGCCGGCAGGGGCGAGCCGGGAGGTCCAGCTGCTCGCCAGGGTCGGGTACTGGGTGCCGTAGAAGATCACCGGTCCGGTGAAGATCACCGGTCCGGAGGGGACCGACGCGCTAAATTGGAGGGCATGCGCATCCACATCGCGACCGATCATGCCGGGCTGGAGTTCAGCGAGGATCTGCAGGCACACCTGCGGTCGGCGGGGCACGAGGTCATCGACCACGGGCCGAAGACCTACGAACCGCTGGACGACTATCCGAGCTTCTGCATCAACGCGGCGCGGGCCGTCGTCGCCGACCAGAAGGCGGGCATTCAGGCGCTCGGGATCGTCTTCGGCGGCTCGGGCAACGGCGAGCAGATCTCCGCGAACAAGGTGCTCGGCGCTCGCGCCGCGCTGGTCTGGAACGTCTCGACCGCGCTGCTCGCCCGGCAGCACAACGACGCGAACCTGATCGCGATCGGCGCCCGCCAGCACACCGTGGAGGAGGCAAAGCTGTTCATCGACACCTTCATCAACGAGCCGTTCAGCGGCGAGGAGCGTCACGTCCGCCGCATCGCGCAGCTCGCCGAATACGAGGCCACGGGCACCATCGCCGGCCACGAGATCGACTAGGCACCGGCGTGCCAGAGGGTCATTCCGTCCACCGCATCGCGCGCCAGTTCGCACTGCACTTCGTGGGGCATACGGTCGAGGTGTCGTCGCCGCAGGGGCGCTTCGCCGAAGGTGCGGCGCGGATCGACGGCCTCGAGATGACGGATGCCCGCGCTGTCGGCAAGCAGATGTTCCTCGAATTCGATCACTCTCTGTGGTTGTGCGTGCACCTCGGACTCTACGGAGCCTGGGACTTCGCCGGCGACATCACCGCGGACGCGACCACGGCATCCTCGAACGGTCGCATGGGGCAGACCAACCAGCGCGGCACGATCCTCGATAGGGACGCGGCCGAGGATTCGAACGCCAGCATCGGCGCACCGCGTCGCACACGACTGCGCATGTCGGAGCAGGAGAAGCTCGAAGCACCCATCGAAAGTTTTCCGCCGGAGCCGATCGGTGCGGTGCGGGTGAGACT
>NZ_DASWPB010000086.1:0-2906 GCF_036404185.1 Lacisediminihabitans sp.
GCGAGCAGTTCGGGGGTCGGTGAGAAGAACGAGCTCATGCCCCGGCCGCCTCCGCGACCGCCGCCCCCGCCGAGTCCGAGGCCGAGGCCTGGCGCTCTCGCGACCGTTGCCGAGGGGCCCGCGGAACCGGACCGCCAGGCCGAGTCGGTGACGGCGGACGACGGGGAGGCGAGGGTCGCGAGCGCCTCGATGCTGCCCCCCGCCGCGGCCGAGACGACCGGTTCGTCAAGACCGGACAGCAGCGCCCGATAGCTGGCGCTGTGCTCGAGGAGCTCGTCGTGGCTGCCCTCCGCGCTCACCGAGCCGTGCTCGATCACGACGATGCGATCGGCCAGGTGCAGGGTCGACTCCCGGTGGGCGATGAGCAGCACGGTGCGGGTTCCGAGCATGTCCCGCAGCCCGTCGTGGATCGCCTGCTCCGTGCTCGCGTCGATCGCGCTGGTCGCATCGTCCAGGATCAGGATGCGCGGATCGACCAGGATGGCCCTGGCGAGCGCGATGCGCTGGCGCTGCCCGCCGGAGAGGCTGAGGCCGCGCTCCCCGACCACGGTGTCATAGCCCCGCGGCAGCCTGGTGATGAACTCGTGCGCCTGCGCGACCCGCGCGGCGTCCTCGATCTGCTCCTCGCTCGCATCCGGCCTGCCGTAGGCGATGTTGAAGCGGACGGAGTCGGAGAACAGGAAGCTCTCCTCGAAGACCACCCCGATCGTCCGCCGCAGCGAGTGCAGCCGGACGGTGCGGAGGTCGTGGCCGTCGACGGCGACGCTGCCGCCGACGGGGTCGTAGAACCGGGAGACGAGGGCCGCGATGGTCGACTTCCCGCCTCCGCTCGGGCCGACGAGGGCAACCCGCTCTCCGGCGGCGATGCGCAGGTCGAGGCCGTCGAGCACCAGATGCTCGGCGTCGTAGCCGAAGTCGACCGCGGAGAAGACGATCTCGCCGCCGCCGTCCGGGAGCTCGCCGGCGTCCGGCGCATCCGCGATCGCCGGCCTGCGGTCGAGCAGCTGGAAGATCCGCTCGATGCCCACCCTGGCCTGCTGACCGATCGTGAGGATGCCCGCGAGCTGCCTGGCCGGTGCCATGAGCTGGGCGATATAGGCCGAGAACGCGAGGAAGGTGCCGATGGTGAGCTGGTGGTTGAGCGCGAGCCAACCGCCGAGGGCGAGCACGGCGACCTGCCCGAGCACGGGGATCGCCTCGAGCATCGGCTGGTAGCGCGACTGCAGGCGGACGGCACGCATCTGCGAGCCGTACAGGGTCGTCGCGAGCTCGGCCATCCGTCCGACCTCGCGGTGCTCCCGCCCGAAGGCCTTGACCACGCGGACGCCGTTGACGTCCTCGTCGACGATCTGCGCGAGCTCGCCCTCGCGCTGCTGGGCATCCCAGGTCGCCGGGAAGATGCGCGCCCGCATCCGGTACGAGACGAACACGAGCAGCGGCGTCACGACGAGGCTCACCAGGGCGAGCAGCGGCGAGAGGAAGAACATCACGACGAGCGACAGCAGCATGAGGATCACGTTGCCGCTCATGATCGGCAGCATGTTGAGCAGCCCCTGCACGAGGGTCGAATCGGAGTTGGCCCTCGCGACCAGCTGGCCCGTGGACATCCGGTCGATGCTCGCGAAGTCCATCGTCTGCAGGTGGGCGTGCATGTCGTTGCGCAGGTCGTTCTGCACCTCGAGGGCCACCCGGCCGCCGCGATACCTGCGGAGATAGGCGAAGCCGAAGGTCGCCGCGGCGAGCACGATGAGCAGCACCAGCCAGGGCAGCAGCGGAGAGGTGCGGGCGACGATGACGTTGTCGACGATCTGCCTGGCGATGAGCGGCACGACGACCTGACAGGCGCTGCCGAACAGGGCGGCGCCGAGGGCGAGGATCACGCTGCCGCGATGCCGCAGCATGTACCTCCAGAGCCTCCTCACCCAGCCGGGTCCGTCGGTCTCGGCCGGCACATCCTCGCGCGGCGCGGCACCGCGCCTCATGACAGCGCCGCGCGCTCGGCGGCCAGGCGCTCGGTCATGAGCTCGTCCATGGCCGTCCCCAGCCAGGCCAGCGACTCCATCACCCGCCGCCCGTCCGGGGTGCGCCCGCAGAGGTCCTCGATCCTGCCCGCCATCTCCGTTTCGGCGCGCTCGAAGATGGCCCGCCCCTCCGCGGTCAACGAGAGGGCGCTGGCCCGCTGGTCGCCGGCGACGACGGACCGGTCCAGCAGCCCGCGCCGGTGCAGCGAGTCGACGGTCGCGCTCACGGTGGGCTTGCCGAGGGCGAGCCGACTCGCCAGGCGCGAGGCCCTCCCCTCCCCGGAGTCGATGGCGGAGAGCACACGATAGTCGGCGAGGCTCAGCTCGGCGGAGGCGCGCTCGATGAGCCGGGAGACCCGGACGATGCCGCGGACGGCCTCGATCGCGGGGGAGGATTCGGAGTCGGTCACCCGTCCAGCCTACGCCGATAGTTCGTCGATCGAACTATCGGCGTGCGAGCCTCCGTGACGAACTGTGAACGGTGCGGTTGACGCCCCCTCGCCCGGAACCGTAGCGTCGGCCCATGGAGAGCGCGACGGCACGAACCCAGTTCGTCTGGACGGTGGCGACCGACCCGCTCGCCCGCCCCTTGGTCGACGACCTCGCCCGCGAGTACGACGAGCGCTACGAGCCAACCGACGGTGTGCCCTCGTCCTTCGAGCTGAGCCGGTACCCCGCCGAGCTGTTCAGCGCGGGGCTCGGCGGGGCCTTCCTCGTCGTCCTGCGCGGCGGCGCCGCGGTCGCCGGCGGGGCGTTCAAGCGGATCGACGACCGCACGGCGGAGATGAAGCGGGTGTGGACGCATCCGCTGCACCGCCGCCAGGGGCTCGCCCGCCGGGTCATGGGCGAGCTCGAGCACGAGGCCGCCCTGCGCGGCTATCGGGC
>NZ_DASWPB010000087.1:0-69956 GCF_036404185.1 Lacisediminihabitans sp.
TCGAACTCAGCGGCTACCTGCGTCGAGACCCGAATCGTCCACGAGCCCTTGAGGTTCTCATCGAGACACCGTCGCAATCGGAATCGACGCAGGAATCAACGGTCTCGATCGGCGACGCCGCCATGGTGCCGCTGGTCGGCCGCATCGCCGCCGGCATCCCGATCACGGCGGAGCAACAGATCGACGAGGTCTTCCCGCTCCCCCGGCAGCTCGTCGGCAAGGGCGAGCTCTTCATGCTCAAGGTCGTCGGCGACTCCATGATCGACGCCGCGATCTGCGACGGCGACTGGATCGTCGTACGCCAGCAGCGGGATGCCGAGAATGGCGACATCGTCGCGGCGATGCTCGACGAGGAGGCGACCGTCAAGGTCTTCCAGCGGCGCGACGGGCATACCTGGCTGCTCCCCCGCAACACGGCGTTCGCCCCCATCCTGGGTGACTTCGCCGAGGTGCTCGGGAAGGTCGTCGCGGTCCTCCGCGCGGTCTAGCGGTTCGCCGCGGGCATCCCGTCGCGGGCATCCCCGTGCTTCCGGCGGGGAAACTGCATCGCGGCGGGAGGTACTTCTCCCGCCGCGATGCAGTTCAGCCGCCGCGAAGTGCGATGTCTCCCGCCGCGAGGCATCATCTCCCGCCGCGAAGTGTGCCGTCTCCCGCCGCGGGCTGGACCGGCACGGACCGCGGCGAGACTCAGGCCCGCGCGAGCACCCGCTCCCGCACCGCGCGGGTCGCCGCGAGCACGTTGGTGAGTGAGGCGACGGTCTCGTCGTAGCCGCGGGTCTTGAGACCGCAGTCGGGGTTCACCCACACCTGCCGCTGCGGAATCGAGCCGAGGGCGATCTCGATCAGGTCGGTGACCTCCTCGACGGAGGGGACGCGCGGGGAGTGGATGTCGTAGACGCCTGGGCCGATGCCCCGCCCGAAACCGCTGCGCCGGATGTCCGGAACGACCTCCATCTTGGAACGGGCCGCCTCGATCGAGGTGACGTCGGCATCCAGGTGGTCGATCGCGTCGATGACCACGCCGAACTCCGAATAACACAGATGGGTATGGATCTGGGTCTCGTCGCGCACCCCGGAGGTCGCCAGCCGGAACGAACCGACCGACCAGTCGAGGTAGTCGGCGTGGTCCTTCTTCTTGAGCGGCAGCAGCTCGCGCAGGGCCGGCTCGTCGACCTGGATGATGCGGATGCCCGCCGCCTCCAGGTCCTCGATCTCGTCGCGCAGGGCGAGGGCAACCTGGTTGGCGGTCTCACCGAGCGGCTGATCGTCGCGCACGAACGACCAGGCGAGGATCGTCACCGGTCCGGTGAGCATGCCCTTGACCGGCTTGGCGGTGAGGCTCTGCGTGTAGCTCGACCACTCGACGGTGATCGGCGCGGGCCGGGAGACGTCGCCCCACAGGATCGACGGGCGGGTGCAGCGGCTGCCGTACGACTGCACCCAGCCGTTCTGGGTGACCGCGAAGCCGTCGAGGTTCTCGGCGAAATACTGCACCATGTCGTTGCGCTCCGGCTCGCCGTGCACGATGACGTCGAGGCCGATGCTCTCCTGCAGCTCCACGACGCGACGGATCTCCGCGCGCATCGCCTCGGTGTACTGCGCCTCGGTAAGCTCCCCCTTGCCGAAGGCCGCACGGGCCTTGCGGATGTCCCCGGTCTGCGGGAAGGAACCGATCGTCGTGGTCGGCAGCAGCGGCAGCCCGAGGGCCGCGTCCTGGGCGGCGAGACGTGCGGCGTACTCGCCGCGGGTGAAGTCCGCCGGGCTGAGCGAGGCGATCCTGGCCCGCACGGAGCCATCCCGCACTCCGGCGGCCGCGTGACGGTCCTCGAGGGCCGCGGATGCGGCATCCAGCTCGTCCCGAATGGCGTCGCGCCCCTCGGCGAGACCCCTGGCGAGGATGGCGACCTGCGCGACCTTCTGGTCGGCGAAGGCCAGCCAGCTCTTCAGCTGCCCGCCGAGGAGGGGTTCGTCCTCGACGTCGTGCGGGACGTGGAACAGCGAGGTCGAGGTGGTCACCGCGACCCTCCGGCTCAGCTCGCGAAGGGCGGAGAGCCTGTCGAAGGCTGCGGACAGGTCGCCCCGCCAGATGTTGTGACCGTCGACGACGCCGCCGACGAGGGTCTTCTCGGTGTGGAAGCCCTTCGGGAGATCGCCGCGGACGAGGTCGAGGCCGATCGCCTCGATCGGGGTGGAGTCGAGCACCGGCAGCGCCTCATCCAGGCTGCCATACGGGGCGGCGACGAAGATCTGCGGGCGGATCGGCGAGGCGCCGAGGGCGTCGTAGGCCCGCTTCGCGGCGGCGAGAACGCGCTCACGGGGGACGTCGATGGTCTCGCTCACGAGCCCTGGCTCGTCGAGCTGCACCCACTCCGCGCCCACGGCGGTCAGGGCGGCGAGGAGCTCAGCGTAGACGGGCAGCAGGTCGTCGAGGCGATCGAGCGGCTGGTAGCCCTCAGGGGCATCCTCGCTCGGCTTGCTGAGTAGCAGGAAGGTGACCGGTCCGACGATGACGGGACGGGTGCGGTAGCCGGAGGTCGTCGCCTCGGCGACCTCGCGGACCAGACGCTCAGAGGCGAGGTGGAAGTCCGTCTCCGGGCCGATCTCCGGAACGAGGTAGTGGTAGTTGGAGTCGAACCACTTCGTCATCTCGGCCGGAGCGTTCTGCCCCTCGCCCCTGGCGATCGTGAAGTAGCCCGCGAGGTCGATCGTTCCGTCTGCCCCGACGAGCGACGAGAACCGGGTCGGCACCGCACCGACGGTCACCGCGGCATCCAGTACCTGGTCGTAGTAGGAGAAGGCCTCGGGGATCGACGAGTCCGTCGCGCCCAGCCCGAGGCCCACGAGGCGCTCGCGGGTCGTCCGCCGGAGCGAGGCGGCGGTCGCCTCGAGCTCGTCGGCGTCGATCCTGCCCGCCCAGAACGACTCGACCGCCTTCTTGAGCTCGCGGCGACGGCCGATCCGGGGATACCCCAGGATGCTGCCGGTGGGGAAGGGAGACTCGCTCATGCTGATTCCTTGTGCGTCGGTGATGCGGCGGGGATGAGGCCGACGCCCTCCAGAACGGAGAGCACGGCCCGGTGCTGATTGAAAGTGTAGAGATGCAGCCCTGGTGCGCCGCCCGCGAGGATCTCCTCCGCGAGGCCGACGGCGTGTTCGACACCGATGTCGAGCTGCTCCTCCGCCGAATCGGCGGAGGCGAGGCGGCGGGTCAGCTCCGTCGGCCGGCGCTCACCGGTCACCTCGAGGATCCGTTCCAGCCGCGTGGCGCTCGTCGCCGGCATCAGCCCTGGCAGGATCGGGATGGTGACGCCGGCCGCCCTCGCGGCGGCCACGAAGCGCAGGTAGTCCTCCGCGTGGAAGAAGAGCTGGGTGATCGCCATGGTGGCGCCGGAGGCCTGTTTGGCCAGCAGGGTGTCGATGTCCTGATTGCTGCGGACGGACCGCGGATGCCCGTTGGGGAAGGCGGCGACCGCGACCCTGACCTTGACCCTGGTCGACGGGATGTGACCGACACCGTTCGAGGACCGAGAGGGAAGGGTCGCGTACTGGGCGCGCTCGGTCTGCACCAGGTGGATGAGCTGAACGAGCTCCGAGGCGCTGCCGAGGTCTCCCAGGAACTGATCTCCCTCGACGGATCCCTGCGGCGGGTCCCCCCGCAGGGCGAGGAAGCTGGTGATCCCCGCATCGAGGAATTCCCGCACCAGTCGATTGGCCTCCAGATGGGACGATCCGACACAGGTGAGGTGGGCCAGCGGATGCACATTCGTCTGCTCGCGAATGTATCGCAGCACCTCCAGCGAGCTCTGACGCGACGAGCCGTTCGCACCGTACGTGACCGAGATGAAGTCCGGCCCGGTCGCGGCGAGGTGACCGATGGTCTCCCGCAGGCTCACCGCCGCGGCATCCGATCGCGGTGGGAACAGCTCGAACGAGAACGGCAGGCGGCCATCGTTCGTCATGTCGGTCCCCTCGGAGGTGGCCCGAAACGCTGACGGCCCGATCACGGACCCACAGCGCACCGGGGAAGGCGTGCGGCCCTAAGGCTTCTGTGGGCGGGTGCCGGGCTCGGCTGTCGCTGTACCGCCCGAACATCGGCGGCTCGAAGAATCACCTTAGCAATCGGGACTCGAAAGCGACGGAGTGTTACGCGACCTTACGCCGTCGGCTTCGCCAGCTGCGCCGTGAAGGGGCGCAGGGTGGCCGCGAACTCCTCGTCGACCAGCACGGCGACGCGAGTGCCCGCCTCCTCGTAGGAGGTCGTGAGGATCCTGCCGCGCTCGTGCAGCGACGAGATCAGCTCCCCGCGGTCGTAGGGGATCAGCAGCTCGAGCTCGACAGAGGGCTTCGGCAGGGCCGTGGCGATGGCGGCGAGCAGTTCCTCGACTCCCTCGCCGGTCCTGGCGGAGACGAAGATCGCGTGCGGCTCGATGCCCCGGAGGACCAGGCGCTGATCCGCGTCGACAAGATCGCTCTTGTTGAAGACGACGATCTCCGGGATGTGCCTGGCCTCGACCTCGCCGATGACGGCGCGAACCGTCGCGAGCTGGCTGCCCGGGTCGGGATGGGATCCGTCGACCACGTGCAGGATCACGTCCGAATCGGCGATCTCCTCGAAGGTCGAGCGGAACGCCTCAACGAGCTGGTGGGGCAGGTTGCGCACAAAACCGACCGTGTCGGTCAGGGTGTAGAGCTGACCGTCCTCGGTGAGGTTCTTGCGCACCGCCGTGTCCAGGGTCGCGAACAGGGCGTTCTCAACGAGGGCCCCCGCCCGTGTGATCCGGTTGAGCAGGGACGACTTACCCGCGTTCGTGTAGCCGGCGATGGCGACGGATGGCACGGAGTTACGGTTGCGGTTGGCCCGTTTGGCCTCGCGGGCCGGCTTGAAACCGAGGATCTGCTTGCGCAGCCGGGACATCCGGGTATGGATGCGGCGGCGGTCGAGCTCGATCTTCGTCTCGCCGGGACCGCGGCTGCCCATTCCGTTGCCCGCGCCGACCTGGCCGCCCGCCTGCCTCGACATCGACTCGCCCCAGCCGCGCAGGCGGGGAAGCAGGTATTCGAGCTGGGCGAGCTCGACCTGGGCCTTGCCCTCGCGACTCTTCGCGTGCTGGCTGAAGATGTCCAGGATGACCGCGGTGCGGTCGATGACCTTGACCTTGACCACGTCCTCGAGCGCCCGACGCTGGCTCGGCGCGAGCTCGCTGTCCACGATGACGGTGTCCGCGCCGGAGGCGGCGACCACGTCGCGCAGCTCGAGCGCCTTGCCCTTGCCGAAATAGGTGCTCGGGTCCGGGGTGGGACGCCGCTGCAGCAGGCCGTCGAGCACCACCGCGCCCGCCGTCTCGGCGAGAGCGGACAGCTCACGAAGGGAGTTCTCCGCCTCCACGGCGCCGCCCTGGGGGTAGATGCCGATGAGCACGACCCGCTCCAGCCTCAGCTGCCGGTACTCGACCTCGGTGACATCCTCGAGCTCGGTGGACAGCCCGGCGACCCGCCTCAGCGCCTGTCGCTCCTCGCGATCGAGCTGGTCTCCATCGCTCGTGGAGTCGGTGTCGACGGTCTGGAGCGCCTGCGCTCCGCCGCCGGAGAACAGCGTGTATCCGGTCGACCGCGTGGCCGCCCTGGCCAGGACGCGGTCGATGATGTCCCCATCCTGGGGTTCCATCGGCTCGGTCTCAATCATTTGGTTAACCCTAGCTCCTCGTATTTCGATAGGTTCGGTGCATGGCCAATGAGCATTACTTCTCAGAAACTCCCGAGAGTGAGCTCAAACTCCGCACCATTCGTGTGCCGCTCGCCGGTCAGATGTACGAACTCGTCACGGCGAACGGCATTTTCAGCCCCGAACGGATCGACACCGGCACCCAGGTGCTTCTCGCCCACACTCCCCCGGCTCCTCCCGGAGGCGACCTGCTCGATCTCGGCTGCGGCTGGGGGCCGATCGCCCTCACCCTCGCCCTGGAATCGCCGCATGCCACCGTGTGGGCGGTCGATGTGAACGAACGAGCACTGGAGCTCGTCCGGCGGAACGCTCAATCTCTCGGCCTCACCAACATCAACGCCTGCAAGCCCGTTGATGTTCCCGACGACGTGAGTTTCATGTCGATCCGGTCCAATCCACCGATCAGGGTCGGCAAGGACGAGCTGCACGGCATGCTCGAGCGATGGATCCCGCGGCTGGAGCCGGGCTCCGACGCCTGGCTCGTCGTTCAGCGCAATCTCGGCTCCGACTCGCTGCACCGCTGGCTCGAGGGGACCCTTCCCGTCGGCTACACGATCACCCGTGCCGCCACCAACAAGGGTTATCGCGTGCTCAAGGTCAAACGGCGCTAGGGCCTCAGATGGTCAGGTCGCCCTCGAAGACGAGGTCGGCCGGCCCGCTCAGCGAGACGTGCTCTCCGTCCTCCGCCGCCCACATCCGGACGCCGAGCGTGCCGCCGGGAACCTCCACCCGCCACTGGTTGGGGGCGCCGTCCCCTGCCCAGTACCTGGTCGCGAGGGCAGCGGCAGCCGCGCCCGTTCCGCAGGACAGGGTCTCGCCGCTGCCCCGCTCGTGCACGCGCATCCGGATGCGGCCGATCCCGTCCTTCACCAGCGGATCAGCCGGAACGACGAACTCCACGTTCGCGCCGTTCGGCGCCTCCGGCTCGAGGACGGGGATGAAGGTCAGGTCGGCGGAGTCCAGCTCCTCGTCGGTCGACAGCGCGACGACGACGTGGGGGTTGCCGACCTCGATTCCGAGGCCTGGCCGTGCCACCTGCAGGTTCTTGGCCCGGACGAGCGGCTCTCCCCCTGACAGCGACCAGCGACCGAGGTCGACCTGGAACCCGGATGCGTTGCGCTGCACGTCCCGCACACCCCCGCGGGTGCCGATGGCGAGGGTGCCGCCGCCGTCGAGCTCGACGAGCCCGTTCTCGATGAGGAACCTGGCGTAGACCCTGATGCCGTTGCCGCACATCTCCGCGGGCGAGCCGTCGGCGTTGTGATAGTCCATGAACCACTCCGCCGCGTCGTCCTCGTCAAGGACGGCCGCCCCGGCCTCGAGGTTCGCGGAGCGGACCGCACGGATGACGCCGTCTCCGCCCACGCCGAAGTGCCGATCGGCGATGGCGGCGAGCTGCACGGGCGACAGGTTAACCTCGCCGTCCGGATCGGCAAAGAGCACGAAGTCGTTGCCGGTCCCGTGTCCCTTGGTGAAGTGCAGTTCAGGCATGGTTCAAGAGTAGTTGCAGCGCGGACTCCACCCTGGTCGGATCGTCGTGGTCGAACCAGGTCGTTCGCGGATACCGTCTGAACCACCCCACCTGACGTCTGGCGTATTTACGGGTGAGCGCGGCGGTCTCGCCGATCGCCTCCGCCCGCGACAGCTCACCGGTCAGGTGCGCGATCGCCTGCGCGTACCCGATTGCCCTCGCGGCCGTCACGCCGAGGCCCTTCCCCATGAGCGCCCGGACCTCGTCGAGCAGGCCGTCTGCCCACATCCGCTCGACTCTGGCATCGAGCCGCGCCACGAGTCGATCGCGGGGCGCGACGAGGCCGAGGACGGTGGCCGGCGTCCACGGGCGCGACTCCGCCGGCAGCCCCGCGCCGAAGGGGCGGCCGGTGATCTCCACCACCTCGAGCGCCCTGACGATGCGGCGGCCGTTGTGCGGACCGATCGCCTGGGCCGCCTCCGGGTCGACCTCGCGCAGCCGGGCGAAGAGTCCATCGGGGCCGGACGAGAGGAGTTCCGCCTCGAGTCGCTGCCGCACGACCTGGTCGGTGCCGGGAAAACGGAAGTCGAAGAGCACGGAGGAGACGTAGAGGCCGGAGCCGCCGACCAGGATCGGCATCGCGCCGCGCCCCTGGACATCGAGGATCGCGGATCGTGCCGCCTCCTGATAGGCGGCGACGCTCGCCTCGTCGGTCGGATCCAGCACGTCGATCAGGTGGTGCGGTATCCCCCGCCGCGCCGCGACCGGCAGCTTCGCTGTGCCGATGTCCATGCCGCGATAGAGCTGCATCGCGTCGGCGTTGACGATCTCCGCCCGCAGGCCGCTCGCCGCGAGTGCGCCGGCCAGGTCCAGCGAGAAGTCCGACTTGCCCGTGCCCGTGGCACCGACAACGGCGACGAGCTCCGGCTCAGCGCTGCCCATCGTTCGGATCGTAGATGGGCGTGGTGACAGAGCGAAGCGTCGGCAGGCCGAGCGAGACCCTGGCCGGCGTGGAGCCCGCGGCCGCCTCGGGGACGGCGCAGGATGCCGCCTCCGCGCGGTCCCAGGCATCACCCGCCGTCGTGCGGCGCACGCGCAGCGGTGCACCGTCGACGGAATCGGCCAGCAGATAGAAGGGCTTGGCCTCGCTGATCCGCACCGTGACGACGTCGCCCGGCCGCGGGGTCTCGCTGTGCGGTGGTACCTCGAAGTGCACGAGACGGCTGTCCTCTGCCCGGCCGGACAGACGATGCGTGTCGGAGTCCTTGGACCCCTCCGCCCCGACCAACACGGCGACCTCCGTGCCGACGAGCGCACGGTTCTCCTCCCAGGAGATTCGATCCTGCAGCGCGACCAGGCGCTCGTAGCGTTCCTGGACCACCGCCTTCGGCACCTGATCGGCCATGGTCGCGGCAGGGGTGCCCTCGCGGATCGAATACTGGAACGTGAAGGCGGACGCGAAGCGGGCCAGCTCGACGACACGGAGGGTCTCCTGGAAGTCCTCCTCCGTCTCGCCGGGGAAGCCGACGATGATGTCGGTTGAGATGGCGGCGTGCGGGATCTTCGCCCGCACCCGGTCGAGGATCCCGAGGAACTTCTCCGAACGGTAACTGCGTCGCATGGCCTTGAGGATTCGATCCGACCCGGACTGCAGCGGCATGTGCAGCTGCGGCATGACGGAGGGAGTCTCGGCCATCGCGTCGATCACGTCGTCGGTGAAGGCGGCCGGATGAGGGCTGGTGAACCGGATGCGTTCGAGGCCGGCGATCTCGCCCGCCGCCCGCAGCAGTTTGCCGAAGGCGTGCCGGTCGCCGAACTCGACGCCGTACGAGTTCACGTTCTGGCCGAGCAGCGTGACCTCAACGGCGCCGTCGTCGACCAGCGCCTGGATCTCCGCCAGGATGTCTCCCGGCCGCCTGTCCTTCTCCTTGCCGCGCAGGGAGGGGACGATGCAGAAGGTGCAGGTGTTGTTGCAGCCGACCGAGATCGACACCCACCCGCTGTAGGTGGACTCGCGCCGGGTGGGAAGAGTGGAGGGGAACACCTCGAGGGACTCGAGGATCTCGAGCTGGGCCTCGCCGTTGTGCCGCGCCCGCTCCAAGAGGGCGGGGAGCGAGCCCATGTTGTGCGTGCCGAAGACCACGTCCACCCAGGGCGCCTTCTCCAGGATGACGTTTTTGTCCTTCTGGGCGAGGCAGCCGCCGACCGCGATCTGCATGCCCTCGTGCTCCTTCTTCACCGAGGCGAGGTATCCGAGGTTGCCGTAGAGCTTGTTGTCGGCGTTCTCCCGCACCGCGCAGGTGTTGATGACAACGACATCGGCCCGATCGCCGCCAGCGCGCACGTAGCCGGCCGCCTCCAGCGAGCCGCTGAGCCGCTCGGAGTCGTGAACGTTCATCTGGCAGCCGAAGGTGCGCACCTCATAGGTGCGAACCCGATCCTGGGTCTCGGTGTGAATGGCAGCGGTCATGGTCATGATCCGCCAAGCCTAACGCGCGGAATCGGTGCTTCCCCAAGCGGGCGAGGGGCGCCGATCACCGAAATTGCACACCCGTCGTCCGTGCCGAGAGCGCCTCGGCGAGCGCGATCCGCACGACGCTCGAGGAGTAGCCCTTGCGCATGAGGAAACCGCTCAGGCGGCGCTTCGCCGTCTCCAGATCGTAAGAGCTCAGCTGACCCGCCCGCTTGATCGCGAGTTCGTTCGCCCGGGTCTGTTCGTCGTCGTCGTCGACCTGCTCGAGCGCCCTCTCGATGTGCACCTGGTCGATGTGCCTCCTCCGGAGCTCCGCGCTGAGGGCGCTCCGGCCGAGCCCCTTGCGCTCGTGCTGGGTGCGGACGAGGGTCTCCGCCAGGGCGGCATCGTCGATCAGACCGACACCCTCCAGCCGATCGAGCTCCGCCTCGACGACCCCCGCGTCGAACTCGCGGTCGAGCAGCACCTTCTCGAGCTCCCAGCGGGACATGCCGCGCCTGGTCAGCGCATGCATGCTGACATTCTCGGCGCTGATCTCTCGCCTGCCCCTCGCCGCAGAGCGGTCGCCCTCCGTCTCCCCCCGCTCCGGTCGACCGGATGCCCCGGTACCGTCCACGACGCCGTCCGCGGCGTCGCTCTCGCCGAAGAAGGTCGCGAAATCGGGTGCTGCGACGCGCCGAACGGGCTCCGGCGAGGGCGGAACGACCCCCGGCAGGTAGGTGACCTTGGCCAGTCCGTCGCCGGAGCCCATCGACTACGCCCCTACCGCGGTGCGCTTCTCGACGGGAAGGTCCGGCCCGGCAGCCGCCCGGCCCTTCACCGGAACCGCCTTGGGACCCGCGGCCTCCGTCAGCGACGCGGCTCTGGCGTCTGCCGCGGTCGCGGCGGCCGCGGCCTTCGCCTCGACGATGATGCCGAGCTTCGCCTTGATCTTCTGCTCGATCTCGTTCGCGATCGTGGGGTTCGCCAGGAGGAACTTGCGGGAGTTCTCCTTGCCCTGCCCGAGCTGATCGCCGTCGTAGGTGTACCAGGCTCCGGACTTGCGCACGATCTCGTGCTCAACCCCGAAGTCGATGAGACCGCCCTCCCGAGAGATTCCGGTTCCGTAGAGGATGTCGAACTCCGCCTGCTTGAACGGCGGGGCCATCTTGTTCTTGACCACCTTCACGCGGGTACGGTTGCCGACGGCATCCGTCCCCTCCTTGAGGGTCTCGATGCGCCGGATGTCCAGACGCACCGAGGCGTAGAACTTCAGCGCCTTGCCTCCAGCGGTGGTCTCCGGGCTGCCGAAGAACACACCGATCTTCTCCCGCAGCTGGTTGATGAAGATCATGGTGGTGTTGGTCTGGCTGAGGCCGCCGGTGAGCTTGCGCAGCGCCTGGGACATGAGCCTCGCCTGGAGGCCGACGTGCGAATCGCCCATCTCCCCCTCGATCTCGGCTCGAGGCACGAGCGCCGCGACGGAGTCGATGACCACAAGGTCGATCGATCCGGAGCGGACGAGCATGTCGGCGATCTCGAGCGCCTGCTCCCCCGTGTCCGGCTGGGAGACGAGGAGCGCGTCGATGTCGACGCCGAGGGACTTGGCGTATTCGGGGTCGAGCGCGTGCTCTGCATCGATGAAGGCGGCGATTCCCCCTGCGGCCTGGGCGTTGGCGATGGCGTGCAGGGTGAGCGTGGTCTTGCCGGAGGATTCCGGACCATAGATCTCCACGATGCGGCCCCGCGGCAGACCGCCGATGCCCAGCGCGACGTCCAGCGCGATCGAACCGGTCGGGATGACGGCGACGGGGGCGCGCTCATCGCTGCCCAGGCGCATGACGGAGCCCTTGCCGAACTGGCGGTCGATCTGGGCGAGGGCGGTTTCCAGGGACTTTTCGCGATCAGCAACTGATGGCATGTGATGCTCCTTCGTGGGTTGTGCGATGGTGCGCCTATAGGCTGCCGTTTCGTTCGAAAAACCGATCCTGCAAGGTTCGTTCGACCTGCGACAAGGCTTTGTTGGCGGCTTGTTCCAACGAATCCGACAGTACGCTCGGCCGGTGACATCCCAGGAGAAGACCGCCCGTACTGTGCGGAACTCGTCGGTTCCCGCCGCTGTGAAGGAGCCTACGCGCATCCGAAGACATGTTCGAATGTTTGATCACGGCGTGTCGGGTCGATTCGAATCCCTCGCTCGGCGACGGCTCAGCGCTTCGGCGCCTTCTGCCCCGCGCCGTACCATCGGCTCTCCGGCACGTCCGTCGCCCGGCAGAGCGCCAGCCAGGTGGCGCGGATGTTGAGCCCCCGCTCGAGAGCCTGTTCCGCGGTGAGGTCGCCGAGCTCGCCGAGCACGAGGTCGTGAGTGAGCGCGCGACCGTACTGCAGGCCGAATTCCTCGGTCACCGCCGTCCAAAACTCGCTGAGACGCATGATTCCAATCTAACCGCGGGTGGTCCGCACCAGAGGCGACCGGCGGCACGCCGAGACGGAAGATGCCCGGCTCTTTCGAGCCGGGCATCCGTTCTCGACCGGCACACCGTCCGGGTCGAGCCAAGTCGTTAGCGGGTGACGAGACCCGCGTCGAAGTCCGCGACGAGGTCGTCGGGGACGGTGTCGGGAATGACGTTGATCCCTTCGATCACCGCGAGGCGGTCGCCCACTTCACGCATGATCACCGAGATCGGTGTTTCGAGTGCATCCGCAACCGAGGCGAGGATCTCGGAACTGGCCTCTTTCTGACCACGCTCCACCTCGCTGAGGTAGCCGAGAGCAACACTCGCCTTGCTCGCGACCTGACGAAGGGTACGACCCTTCTGCAGGCGGAAGTCCCGGAGCACGTCACCGATTTCTTGACGAACTAGAACCATTGGACCCTCCTCCTTTGAAACGACCATACGACGCGACCTTCTGGGCTGAACACCCGATGGTCGAGCAACAGTACAACCACCGATCTCCAAACTCTAATCAGCCACATCTGTATGACGCTTGTGAATCACTTCCTTGTAACGAGATCGAAACGAGAAAGATTCCCGGCCGACTCACTCGCCCGCGTTCAGTGCTTCCTTCAGCCGCCTCAGCGCCTCGGAGACCGAGGCGGAACGGATCCGCTGCCGGTCGCCGGCCAGCTCGAGCCGTGCCGACCACACCGTCGAGCCCATCGCGAAACCGAGGAACACCGTCCCGGCGGGATGTCCGTCCTGCGGCCCAGGACCGGCGACACCGGTCGTGGAGATCCCGATGTCCGCGTCCCGTCCCCCGACGGCGAGGGCTCCGCGGACTCCCGTCGCCATCCGTCTGGCGACCTCCGGATGCACGGGGCCGTGTTCGGCGAGGAGCCCGGCATCGACCCCCAGCAACCGGCTCTTCAGCTCGGTGTTGTAGGCGACGACTCCGCCGAGGACGACGACGGACGCACCGGGCACCCCGATGAGCTCCGCGACGAGCAGGCCGCCGGTGAGCGATTCCGCGACGGCCACCGTGAGCCGCCGCTCGGTGAGGATCGCGATCAGGTCCCTCGCGTCATCCGTCGGCGCGGCAGCCACGGTTCAGGCCTGCTGGCGGTTCTGCCGGAGGTACTTGACGAAGAAGTCGACGCCGGACACCACGGTGAGGATCACGGCGAGGCCCATGACGACCCAGCCGACCCAGAGCTCCCACGTGCCCAGCAGATCCCAGAACGGGAAGAGCAGGAGCGAGATCCCGACGGCCTGGAGCACCGTCTTGAGCTTGCCGCTGGCCACCGCGGGGATCACGCTGCGCCGGATGACGATGAAGCGGAAGATCGTGATGCCGAACTCGCGGACGAGGATGAGGATCGTCACCCACCACCACAGCTCGCCGAGGATGGACAGCGCGACGATCGCCCCGCCGATGAGCACCTTGTCAGCGATGGGGTCGAGGATCTTGCCGAAGTCGGTGACGAGGTTCTGGCGCCTGGCCAGGATGCCGTCCACGGTGTCGGTGACGATGGCGACGACGAAGAGGGCGGCGGCGACGTACCGCAGCGGGCCGAGCCTGCCGTCGTCGGCAAGCAGCAGCCAGATGAAGGCGGGGGCCATGAAGATGCGGACCACCGTGACGATGTTGGCAACGTTGCCGGTGCTCGCCGGGGTGTCACCGGAACGGGCGACCCGACCACGCATCGGGTTGGTTCGTTTGGCCGGTTCGCGGCGCGCGGGCTCAAGCGGCTCAGGCACTGCCACGAATCACTCCCTGTCGGTCAGGTTCCAGGCATCCTCGTCCGAAGATCCTTCGTCTTCATCGTAGCCGGTTGTCATATCGGCCACCGGGTCGCCGGAGTAACGGTCAGCAGACCCGGAGGCTTCCGCCGGGAGGTCGCCGCGGAGCCGTGCGAGCACGCCGGCGAGCTGCTCCGGCGCCACCAGCACGTCGCGGGCCTTGGAGCCCTCCGAGGGCCCGACGATCTCCCTGGACTCCATGAGGTCCATGAGCCTGCCCGCCTTGGCGAATCCGACCCGCAGCTTGCGCTGGAGCATCGACGTCGATCCGAACTGGGTGCTGATGACGAGCTCGGCCGCGGCGAGCAGGAGTTCCAGGTCGTCCCCGATGTCGCCATCGATCTGCTTCTTCTCCGCCGAGACCGCGACGTCCTGGCGGTAGTCCGGCCTGGCCTGACGCGTCACGTGCTGCACGACGGCGTTGATCTCGCTCTCGGTCACCCAGGCGCCCTGCACCCGGATCGCCTTCGAGGCCCCCATCGGAAGGAAGAGCGCGTCCCCCTGCCCGATGAGCTTGTCCGCGCCCGGCTGGTCGAGGATGACCCGCGAGTCGGTCATGCTCGACACGGCGAAGGCGAGACGGGAGGGCACGTTGGCCTTGATGAGACCGGTCACGACGTCGACGGAGGGGCGCTGGGTCGCGAGCACCAGGTGGATGCCGGATGCGCGCGCCAGCTGGGTGATGCGCACGATCGAGTCCTCGACGTCGCGGGGGGCGACCATCATCAGGTCGGCGAGCTCGTCGACGACGACCAGGAGGTAGGGGTAGGGCTTGAGCTTCCGCTCGCTGCCGGAGGGCAGCACGATCTCGTCGGCGACGACGGCGGCATTGAAGTCGTCGATGTGACGGAAGCCGAAGCTCGCCAGGTCGTCGTATCGCATGTCCATCTCCTTCACGACCCAGGCCAGCGCCTCCGCGGCCTTCTTCGGGTTCGTGATGATGGGCGTGATGAGATGCGGGATGCCTGCATAGGGGGCGAGCTCGACGCGCTTGGGGTCGATGAGGACCATGCGCACCTCCGATGGCTTCGCCCGCATCAGCAGCGAGGTGATCATCGAGTTGACGAAGCTCGACTTCCCCGAGCCGGTGCTGCCCGCCACCAGGAGGTGGGGCATCTTCGCGAGGTTGGCGACGACGAAGCCACCCTCCACGTCCTTGCCGAGCCCGATGGTCATCGGATGGGAGCTCGAGGTGCTCGCCCTCGAGCGGAGGACGTCTCCGAGCGAGACGATCTCCCTGTCGGCGTTGGGGATCTCGACCCCGATCGCGCTCTTGCCGGGGATCGGGGACAGGATCCGCACCTCGTTGCTCGCGACCGCGTACGACAGGTTCTTGTTGAGGGCGGTGACCCGCTCGACCTTGACGCCAGGACCGAGCTCGATCTCGTACCTGGTGACCGTCGGGCCGCGGCTGAAGCCGGTGACCTTGGCGTCCACCGAGAACTGGGTGAGCACCTCGGTGATCGCCGCGACGATCAGGTCGTTCGCCTCCGAGCGCGATTTCGGCGGGGTCCCGGGAGCCAGCGTCGAGGCGGCCGGCAGCCGGTACGGCGCGGCGGGCGGCTGGGCCTTCGGGGCGGCGGTCACGTCGAACTCGCCCAGCTCCCCCTTGACGGAGGCGCTGTCGGAGAAGCCGGGAAGAAGATCCGCGACCAGCGGACCGCCGTCGTCGCGGATCCCGGTCACGGGGCCGGCGGTGTCGACCTCGCCGGTGAACCGCCTGACGGCCTTCTCCGCGTCGGCGAGATCCCCGAGCAGCTCCGTGCCGAACTCCTCGGGATTCAGGCGGGTGTGATCGATGACCTCCGTGACCTGCGGGTCCTTGGCGACGACGGGGCTATCGAAGGCCGGCTCGTCCTCGTGCTTGGTCTTGTTTCGCCTCCACCAGGGAAGGGATGCCTGGTCCTCCCCCTCGAGTCCGAGGTCGCCGAGGGTGCCGAAGGTTCCGGTGTCCGCGGTGAGGCCCTTCTGCATGGCGGGCTCCGGCTCCGCCAGCTGTGCGCCGAACAGGTAGGCGTACAGCTCGCGCAGTCGCGAGCGGATGCGGTTCGGCGGCGTCTTGGTGATGATGAAGAGCGAGAGGAGCAGCAGCGCGATGACGACCGGCGCCGCGAGCCAGGCCGTGCCGACCGTCATGAGCGGCGTCGCGAGCACCCAGCCGATGAGACCGCCAGCCCTCGCCAGCACATCCATGCCGTCCGACGGCTGCGGCCGGCTCCCGAAGATGTGGCAGAGCGCGCTCACGGAGGTGAGCAACACGGCGAGGCCGATGCCGATGCGTCCGTTGTCGTGGACGGACGACGGATGCCGGAACAACCAGATCGAGAACAGCAGCATGATCACCGGGAGGGCGAAGGCCACCCGTCCGAAGAGGCCGCCGAAGGTGTAGGAGTCGAGGGCGATCGCGACCGGATCCGCGGGGTTGAACCATTCGACGATGGCGCCGACGACCGCGAGCACGAAGACGAAGAACGGGACTCCGTCGCGGCGCTCCTCCTTCGCCAGCGTCTCGGAGCCGAGCACCCTGGCGGCCCCTCCGACGACGTGGGCGAGACCGAGCCAGGCCCGGCTGAGCAGGCCGGGCTCGTCGACGGGCGCCGCCTTGACCGCTGGCAGCTTTCTCGTGGTGCCCTTGCCGGTCGGGCGGCCGCCGCGCGAGGTCGTCGTGCGGGCACGCGGGGTCGTCCTGGTGCTCGTAGCCATGGTTTCAACGGTAACGCGGGGGTGCGTCACCGCCCAGGAGGGGCGGGGTGCGTGTTACGCCTCGATGACGACCGGCACGATCATGGGCCGACGACGGTGCGAGGTGTTCACCCAGCGTCCGACGGTGCGGCGGATGACCTGGCTGAACGCGTGGGTGTCCCGCGTTCCGTTCTCCGCGGCATCCGTCAGCGCCCGGACGATGAGCGGCTTGACCGCGTCGAAGACCGCCTCGTCCTCCGCGAAGCCGCGGGCCTGGATCTCCGGGCCGACGATGACGCGCCCCGTCTGGGGATCGATCGCCACGAAGATGGAGACGAAGCCCTCCTCGGAGAGGATCCTGCGATCCTTGAGATCCGCCTCGGTGATCTCGCCGACGGTCGCGCCATCGACGTAGACGTACCCCAGGTCGAGCTGACCGACGACCTCGGCGACACCGTCCTTGAGGTCGATGACGATTCCGTCCTCCCCCACGATGGTGTTCGCCTCCGGCACGCCCGTCAGCATCGCGAGCTGCTGGTTCGCCACGAGGTGGCGGTACTCGCCGTGCACGGGCAGCACGTTCTTCGGACGCAGGATGTTGTAGACGTACAGCAGCTCGCCCGCCGCGGCGTGGCCGGAGACGTGGACCTTCGCGTTGCCCTTGTGCACGACATTGGCACCCAGCTTGGTGAGCCCGTTGATGACCCGGTAGACGGCGTTCTCGTTGCCGGGGATGAGGCTGGAGGCGAGGATGACGGTGTCTCCCCTGCCCACCTCGATCTGGTGCTCGAGATTGGCCATCCTCGCCAGCACGGCCATCGGCTCGCCCTGGGAACCGGTGCTCATGTAGACGATCTTGTTGTCGGGCAGATCCCCGGCCTTCTTGGCGTCGATGAGCACGCCGTCCGGCAGCCTCAGATATCCGAGCTCGGCGGCGATGGTCATGTTCCGCACCATCGACCGGCCCATGAAGGCGACCCGCCGGCCGTTCGCGGCCGCGGCATCCAGCACCTGCTGCACCCGATGCACGTGGCTGGAGAAGCTCGCCACGATGACCCGGCGCGGCGCCTTGGAGATGACGGACTCCAGCACCGGGCCGATGTCGCGCTCGAGGGCGGTGAAGCCGGGGACGTCGGCGTTGGTCGAGTCAGGCAGGAACAGGTCGACGCCCTCCTCGCCGAGCCGGGCGAAGGCGCGCAGGTCGGTGATGCGGTCGTCGAGCGGCAGCTGATCCATCTTGAAGTCGCCGGTGTGCAGCACGACGCCGGCCCGCGTCGTGATGGCGACGGCGAGGGCATCCGGGATCGAGTGGTTGACGGCGATGAACTCGAGGTCGAACGGACCGAGCCGCTCGTGCTGTCCCTCGGTCACGCTCAGGGTGTATGGGGTGATGCGGTGCTCTTTGAGCTTCGCCTCGACGAGCGCGAGGGTGAGCGTCGAGCCGATCAGAGGGATGTCCTGGCGCAGCCGCAACAGGTACGGCACCGCGCCGATGTGGTCCTCGTGCCCGTGGGTGAGCACAACCGCCACGACGTCGCCGAGGCGATCGGAGACGGGAGCGAAGTCGGGAAGGATGAGGTCGACGCCCGGCTGGTTCTCCTCGGGGAACAGCACGCCGCAGTCGACGATGAGGATCTTGCCGTCGATCTCGTACGCGGTCATGTTGCGGCCGATCTCACCAAGCCCTCCGATCGGGATGACGCGGAGGGTTCCGGGGGCGAGGGGACGTGGGTCGTATACAGGTGAGTTCATAGCATCCAGTGCTCATGCGGCCTTCCGGCCGAGTTCGTGGGGTCTCTAGCCCCCTGTTAAAGCTGTGTTGTTAAAAGCTGTGTTCTAGCGGGTGGTTCCGGCGACCTTGGGCAGTGCCCCACCCGCCGCGGCATTGCGATCCGGGCGGAAGTTGCCGAGGTCGAGGCCGGGGATCTCTCCGACGAGGGCGATGTCGTCCTCGATCTGAGCGGCCTCGAAGTCTTCAGGGCCGACGAGCGGCAGGCGCACGCGCGGCGAGCCGATGCGGCCGAGCCCGTGCAGGACGTACTTGGCGGCGACGGTGCCTGGAACGTGCGTCATCAGGGCGCGGACGAGGGGCTCGAGCTGCCTGTGCGCGGCCGTCGCGCTCTTCAGGTCTCCGGCATTGACCGCGTCGACGATGACGCGGTACGGCGCCGGAGCGACGTTCGCGGTGACGCTGATCAGCCCGACAGCGCCGATGGACAGATGGGGAAGCACGTTGGCGTCGTCGCCGGAAAAATAGAGCAGGTCGGTCTGATTGAGCACCCTGCTGACCTCGCTGAAGTCGCCCTTCGCATCCTTGATCGCCAGGATGTTCGGATGCTTGGCCGCCCGCAGGATCGTCTCGTACCTGATGGGGATCCCCGTGCGCCCGGGGATGTCGTACAGGATGACCGGCAGATCCGTCGCATCGGCGATCATGCGGAAGTGCGTGAGCACCCCGGCCTGGGTGGGCTTGTTGTAGTAGGGCGTGACGATCATGACTCCGTCGGCGCCGGCCCGCTCGCTCGCCCGGTAGAGCTCGATGGCGTGCGCGGTCTCGTTGGATCCGCCGCCGGTGATGATCTTCGCCCTGCCGCCGGCCACGGACTTGCCGACCTCGACGAGGCGGATCTTCTCCGGGTCGGTGAGCGTCGAGGTCTCGCCGGTCGTGCCGGTGACGACGATGCCGTCCGCGCCCGCGCTGATGACGTCGTCGATGTGCTTCTCGACGCCGGCCCAGTCGACCTCGCCCTCCGCCGTGAACGGGGTCACCAGGGCGACAAGCACCTGACCGAAGGGATTTGCGGAGATAGACACGTCTACAGGGTATCGCGTGGCCGCGCCGATCCCACCTCGCCCCGCAGCCATCCGCCCTCCTCCCCTCCCCGTCCCGTCTCCCGCAACCCCTTCCCCGCTCCATCCGATCTCAAGGAGTTTTTCGGCAGTCCCGGTTTCTGTGCGGCGAAACCGACCGTTTTCGGGGAAATCTCCTTGAGATCGGATAGCAGCGGGAGGGGCGCGGCAGGGCGGCGCAAGGCGGGGTCAGGCCAGGTGGTCGCCGCGGCTCATCGCGGCCAGGACCGCGTCCCGGACCGTGGCCCAGTCCTCGACGATCATCCGATACGGGAACCGCAGCACGCGATAACCCCGGATGCCCAGATGGGCGTCCCGGACATGATCCGCCGTCGGATCGTGGAAGGCCAGGCTGTCGATCTCCACCACCAGGCGTTCCCCGATGAGGAAGTCCACACGATACCGGCCGATTCGCACCTGCTGCCGGAAACGGACTCCGAGACGGCGCATCCGGAAGGCGAACATCGACTCCGTCCCGCTCTCCGACAGCGACCCGACCCATCGCATGACGCGCGGCCTCAGCCTCGGCAGCAGCTCGGCCCAGTCCCGCGACGAGATCGCTCCGCGGAACAGGGCGGACTCGCAGACCACAAAGGCGAATTCGGCGGCCTGACAGACGCACAGCTGCTCGAGGGCGGCCACCACGCTCACCTGATAGCGGGAACCGCCACTGCCGTCGTCGTTCCAATGGATCAGGACGTCATCGGCGCCCGTATCGCTCAGGCGCTTCCGGTGGTCCTCCGGCGCCCTCAGCTGGCAGGAGTTGCCGGAGACCGCCACATGCAGGCGATTCGGCCCGTTCGGTATCCACAGGCCGAGCTCTCGCGCGGCACTCACGCAGGTGAGTCGGCCGCCGACGCGTGCGGCGCGTTGGAGGGCCTGCGGAACGTCGGGCAGCGCGTACCAGCCCTTCCGAATGCGCAGGACGTCCCCGCGACGGATGGCCAGCCGCAAGACGGTCCGGCCATGTCCGCGGGCGAGGAGCTCGTGGGTCGCGGCGAGGCCGCCGAGCGAGCGGATGTCGGAGTGGAGAGACATCCCGCTAGCGTCGGCGACGCGCCCGGGCCGCGGGGGCGCATCCGCGAATCCGGTGATGAGCAGGCGGTAGGAACCGGTGTCAAGGAGAAACGGGGGTCAGCTGGCCGCGGCATCGGCCAGGAGGGGGACGGCGCGCAGAAACTCCTTGAAACGGGACGGAACCGGAGCAGAGCGGGACGGAACCGGAGCAGAGCGGGACGGAACCGGACCCGAGCGGGACGGAACCGGAGCCGAGCGGGACGGAGCCGGAGGGGACGAGGGACTACGGGGCGACGCGGCCGTTGCCGTTGAAGGCGGCATAGGTGAGCGGCATGAGCTCAGCGAAGAAGCCCTCGATCTTCTCCGCCGCCATCTCGATCTCCCGCTGCGGGAACGACGGGAAGAGCGAGCCCTCGCGCTTGGTGCGCAGAGAGATGAAGTTCATGAGCGAACGCGCGTTGAGGGTCACGTACATCGACGAGTAGATGTTCAGCGGGAGCACGATGCGGGCGACCTCCCTCGCGACACCGGCGTCGAGCATCCGCTGATAGGACTCGAAGGCGGCGATCGAGGCCGCCCTGGCCTCCTCGGCGACGAGGGCCACCTGTTCCGCCGTTCCCGGCTCGAAGGTGTATGCGCCGGCCTTGCCGACCTGGACCAGGTTGCGCTCGGGACCCGGCACGTAGAAGACGGGGTTGAGCTCGCGGTAGCGGCCGGATTCCTCGTTGTACGAGGCGATGCGGTGACGCATGAACTCGCGGAAGACGAAGATCGGCGCCTGCACGTAGAAGGTCATGGAGTTGTGCTCGAATGGCGAGCCGTGCCTGTCGCGCATCAGGTAGTTGATGAGTCCACGGGCGCGCTTGTCCTCCGCTTCCAGGTCCTCGGAGGCCTGCGCGGCCTCCAGGGTCTGCTCCCCCTGGGTCGACACCCGCGCGGCGAACAGCACGTCGGAGTCGTGGGCACTCGAGCGGACGAGCTCGACGGTCACGTCGGAACGGAACTTTATCTCTGCTGGCACGGCCCTCAGGATAGCCACGACGCGGGGCATCGGCCCGCCAACACACCGGGCGTAACGCGGCGTCACGATCCTTCCGCACCCGCGGCGGCGGCCGTACCGTTGCCCATCATGAATCCGATCGCCGTCGTCATCTCGCTGCTCGGCCTGGTCGTCCTGTCGACCGCGCTCGGCCTGGTCTGGCGCGCGACGACCGGCAGGGTGCGCGGCGCAGAGGGCGGCCGGACGATCGTGCGCCTCTCCGAGCTGCGGCCGGATGCCCCCACGGGCCAGGCCGCCACCCTGCTGCAGTTCTCGACGGAGGTCTGCGCCCCGTGTGCGAACGCCCACCGGACGCTCGAAGCCGTCGCCGGAGAGTTCGAGGCGGTTCGCCACGTCGATGTCGATGTCACCGCCCGCCCGGACATCGCACGCCGATTCGGGCTCCTGCAGTCGCCGACCATCCTGATCCTGGATGCGCGGGGCACCGTGACGGCACGCATCGGCGGTCTTCCGCGTGCGGCCGAGGTGCGCGCGGAGCTCGACCGCATCCTCGGCGCCGCCTGACCGTCCACGAAGGAATGACCATGACCGACCCCCGGCCCTCCACACAGCGTCTCGTCGCCCGACCCGGCCAGAGCGGCATCGACCCTCGCAGCCCCCGATTCGGGGCGGGGATCACCGCCGTCCTGCTCCTGGTGGTGATCGGCCTCTCCCTCGGCGGAGCCGCGAGTGCCGCCTTCGTCCTGTTCGCCGTCATCACCGCGCTGTTCGCCTGGGGCGCGTTCGCCGGCGTGCAGAGGCATCCATACGGCTGGCTGTACCGAAGGTTCGTCCGCCCGCGCCTCGAACCGCCCGCTCACCTGGAGGATCCGAGACCGCCGACCTTCGCGCAGGATGTCGGGCTCGTCATCACGCTCGTCGGCCTGATCCTCTTCCTGCTCGGCGTGCCGTACGGGCTCGTGATCTTCGCGGCGCTCGCGTTCATCGCCGCCTTCCTCAATTCGGTCTTCGACTACTGCCTCGGCTGCCAGATCTACCTGCTGCTCGTCCGCTTCGGTGGGAGGGGCCGCCGATCCGCGCAGGTCTGACCTTCCCTCGTTCGAGTGACATAAGCTGTCGTCACTCGACGGAGGAGGAATCATGGCGGTTACCAGCGAAGCGACGACGCTCTGGATCGGCGACCTGAGAAGCGGATCGGGCACGGTGTCGCTCGACTCCTCGGATGCCGCCGAATTCCCGGTCAGCTGGGCGGCCAGGGCCGAGGGTGAGGTCGGCAAGACCAACCCGGAGGAGCTGCTCGGCGCCGCGCACTCCGCCTGCTTCTCGATGGCCTTCGCCAACCTGCTCGCGCAGTTCGGAACGCCGCCGCAGAACCTCCAGGTCACCGCGGCGGTCACCTTCGACCCCGCGGAGGGCATCACCGGCAGCCACCTCCTCGTCAGCGCCAAGGTCGCCGGCATCGGAGAGGACGACTTCCAGCGGATCGCGGCCGAGGCCAAGGCCACCTGCCCGGTGTCGCGCGCCCTCGCGGGCATCCCCGTGACCCTGGAAGCCAGCCTCGCCTGATGCCGGCGCGCCGGAAGCAGCCCATGCGTGTGCTCGTCTCCGGGGCATCCGGGTTCATCGGACGTGAGCTCGTTCGCCAGCTGCGGGACGACGGCCACGACGTCCGCGAGCTGGTCAGGCGGCAGCCGCGCACCGACAGCGAGATCAACTGGGCGCCGACCGCCAGGATCCTCGACTCGAGTGTCATCGACGGAACGGATGCGGTGATCAACCTCTCCGGGGCGTCCCTCGGCCGACTGCCGTGGACGGCGGCGTACAAGCGCGAGATCCTGGACTCGAGGGTCCAGACGACACAGGCTCTTGCTGAGGCGATGGCGATGGCGAGCAGGCCGCCCGCCGTCTTCCTCAGCGCCTCCGCCGTCGGAATCTACGGCGACCGCCCCGGGGAACGGCTGACGGAGGAATCGCCGCGAGGCCCCGGCTTCCTCGGAGACGTCGTCGAGCAGTGGGAGCTGTCGGCGCAGATCAGGCCGGCGAAGACCCGTCTGGTGACGTTCCGCACCGGCCTCGTCCTCGGCGGAGGCGGCTCGCTCGCACCCGTCCTCGGCCTGACCCGCGCCGGGCTCGGCTCCCGTCTGGGAACGGGGGGCGACATCTGGCCGTGGATCGGCCTGTACGACGAGGCAGCGGCCATCCGCCATCTGCTCACCTCGGAGCTCGAGGGACCGGTCAACCTCGCGGGGCCGACGGCGGCCCCCTCCGACCGGATCACCCGTCACGTGGCGAAGCGGATGCATCGCCCGTACGCTCTGACCGTGCCGAGCCCCGTCATCGGTCTCCTGCTCCGCGAGGCGGGCCACGAGCTGCTGCTCAGCAGCCAGCACGCGATCGTCGACAAGCTCGTCGATGACGGCTTCCGCTTCCGGCACGAGACCGCCGAGGCCGCGATCGACGCGTTCCTGGACGACTAGGCGGAGCGCTCGAGGGCGATCCCGATCGCTCGGCACTCCCCTGTGGCGGGAGACACCGCAGCCCGCGGGGACCGGGCGACGGACCGGCAGCCGCTGGCGGCGGAAAACCAACCTCGCGGCGGGAGCTGCAACATTTCGCGGCGGGGAAATCAGCTGGCGGCGGGAAGCGCGCCTCCCTCCGCGAACAGTTTTCCCCCGCCACGATGCGGCAACTCGGCCGCTCAGCGCACACGGCCAGCGCGAAACTGCTAGGCGGAACGCTCGAGGGCGATCGCCCGGCGGATGGACTGGCGGGCCCTGCGCCGATCGCCGCTCGCGTCATAGGCGAGCCCGAGCCTGAACCAGGCCTTCCAGCTGCCAGGAGCCGCCTCGACCTCGGCGCGATAGCGGGGGAACTCCGCGTCGGCGGCGGCGCGCTCCGGCCTGCCGCTTGTCCGGTGCGGGAGGGTGTCGACGGGCAGCTCGTCCGCCGACGCCAGCAGTCGGACGAGTCGCTGGCTCCGCAGCCCGAAGAGCAGTTCGGCGACGAGCGCCCAGACGCCGATGATCGGCAACACCATGAGGGCCACGCCGAGCGCCCTCGAGACGCCGCTGTCGATCAGGACGAGCCGCACGGCGAGCTGGCCGACGAGCACCAGGTAGAGCGCAAGCAGGAGCGCCATCACGATGGCGGCGAGACGGCCTC
Source organism: Lacisediminihabitans sp. (assembly GCF_036404185.1). Classification (GTDB taxonomy): domain Bacteria; phylum Actinomycetota; class Actinomycetes; order Actinomycetales; family Microbacteriaceae; genus Lacisediminihabitans. The sequence goes on from NZ_DASWPB010000087.1 coordinate 24,598, forward strand.
TCATTCGCCGGGACCGAGGTCGATGAGCTTGTCGAGGCCGACGACGACCCCCCGGGTGGCGACGAGGGCGCCGAGGGCGAGCCGGATGCCCGCCTCGTACGCGGACGGATCCAGCGTCTCGTGGGTCACGGTGAGGATCTCCCCCGTGCCTCCGAAGATCACGTCCTGCTTGGCGACGACACCCTGCATGCGGAGGCTGTGGATGGGCACGCTGGAGACCTGCTGGCCCCTCGCCCGCTGGTCGGCGTGCGGCGCGATGACCGGCCCAAGACGGGAGCGCGCCTCGCCGATGAGCTCGGCCGTGCGCACCGCGGTGCCGGACGGAGAATCGACCTTCCTGGCGTGATGGCTTTCGACGATCTCGATCGACTCGTAGAACCGCGCCGCCATCGCCGCGAAGGCCGACGCCAGCACGGAGCCGACGGAGAAGTTGGGGACGATGACGACCCCCACCTGCCCGTCGTCCGTCGCGTTCTGCGCCTCGACCCGCCTCCGCAGGGACTCGATCCGGTCCTTCGTCCATCCGCTGGTCCCGACGAGGACGCTCAGTCCGTGGTCGACGGCGAAATCCACGATCTCCTGGCTCACCGCCGGAACGGTGACGTCGACCACGAGGTCGGCGCCGATCATGTCGGCCAGTTCGCCGTTCGAGCCGATCTGCGCTCCCAGCTCCAGGTCATCGGATTCCTCGATGAGGCGCGAGACGAGCCGGCCCATCCTGCCTGTCGCGCCGACGACGGCGACCGTGGTTGTCATGCGCCAAATCTACCAAGCCGCCCGGGCGCCGCGCCTAGGCTGGTCGGGTGCCGTCCTATCGAGAAGTGTCCGTCGACGATGCCGTGGCCCAGCAGCTGCTGGGCGAGTACTTCGCGAGCCGGGAGCTGGGGTTCGTCGGCTCGGGGGGCTACCGTGTCGCCTTCCCGGAAGCCGGCCGGTTCGTCCCGCCCTCCGGGGTCTTCCTGGTCGTCGAGAGCGACGGCGCGGATGTCGGCTGCGGAGGCATCCGTCTGATCGAGCCGTCGGAGACGGGGCGCACGCGGTTCGAGGTGAAGCATCTCTGGCTGCGGCCCGAGGCCCGAGGCCACGGCCACGGCCGCGCGCTGCTGACGGAGCTGGAGCGCCGGGCGCGCGACTTCGGCGCAGACGAGCTGGTGCTCGACACCAATTCCAGCCTGGAGGCCGCGGCCGGCCTCTATCGATCGTCCGGTTTCGTCGGGATCCCGGCGTACAACGACAACCCGAACGCGACGAACTGGTACCTGAAGGCGATGACCGCCTAGAACGGCTGCCCGTCCGGGAGGCCCGTGCGCAACTCGACCGGAAGGTGCCCGAGATCGTTGTGCGTGACCAGCACGGGCGGCTTGGCCGATCGCACCCGGATGATGGTCAGGCCGCAGTTGGCCTGGTTGAGGCCCAGCCACCGCCAGGCGGGTGCGCCGAAGACCTCGCGCACGAACCAGGCGATCACGAAGTTGTGAGTGATGAGCAGATCGTGCCGGTCCTCCCGCGAGGGGGTGAGCCACTCCGCGACGGCGTCCGACATCTGCGCCTCGCCCGCCTCGATCTGCTGGCGGGTGACCGAGCCGAAGAAGGGCTCGAAGACCCGCGGCATGTCCGGCGTCGGACCGGACGGGATGCAGTCGAACAACAGCGCGGACGGTTTGGCGTCGAGACTCGGCATGCTCGCGGTCATGATGCGCGCCGTCTCGGCGGCCCGCTGGAGCGGAGAGTGCCAGGCACCGGTGAACGGCACGCCGCTCAGCCGATCGGCGATGAGCTTGGCCTGACGCTGTCCCCGTCCGGAAAGAGGTCCGTCTGGGAGACCGTGCTCGGCATCCTGCTGCTCGCCGTGCCGGACAAGGTAAATGAAGTGGGACATCGTTGTTCCTGGATTCGTTGTGCGATGGTGATGGGGATCAGACTACGTCCGGTGCCGTTCAGACGATGACGGGCACGTCGAACAGCCCGTCGAAGGCGGCCTGATCGATGGTTCCGACGGCGGCGATCGAGACCGGTCGTGCGGCGAGCTCGACCGCGAGCTCGCGGACGTCCTCCGGGGTGACGAGCGCGAGCCTGCGCAGCGCCTCGTCGAGATCGGAGAACTCGCCGAGGGTGATCTCCGACCGGCCGAGCCGCGACATCCTGGTATCGGAGTCCTCCAGCGCCAGGGCGGATGCGCCGCTGAGCTGCCCGACGGCTCGCCGCATCTCCTCGTCGGTCACCCCGCCCTCGCCCAGACGTCGGAACTCGGACAGCATGAGCTCGGCCACCTGGCCGGCCTTCGCCGGAGAGCAGCCCGCATAGAGGCCGAAGAGGCCGGCGTCGGAATAGCTCGGCGAGAAGGAGTACACGGAATAGGCCAACCCGCGCTTCTCCCGGATCTCCTGGAACAGCCGGGAGGACATCCCGCCGCCGAGCACCGAGTTGAGGACCGCGAGCACGGAACGGCGCTCATCCGCGGCGGGGAGGCCGGGAACACCGAGCAGGATGTTCGCCTGCTCGATCGGCCGCTGCACCACCACCAGCGGGCTGCCGCGCTCGATCAGGCCGCTCGTCGCGTCCCTGCGCCCGACGGGTGCGGCCTGGATGCCCAGATCCCAGCCCGCCGAGGTGAGCGCGCGCTGCACGCCGGCGACGAGCTCGTCGTGATCGACGGCCCCCGCGACGGTGATCACGAGATCGCGCGCCCGGTAATTGGCGCGGTAGTGGTTCCAGACCGATTCGCGGGTCGCCGCCCTGATGGTCTCCGGGCTGCCGCCGATCGGCCTGCCGAGCGGATGCGCGCCGAGCACCGCCTCGAAGAATCTCTCGCTCGTGACGTCGGCCGGATCGTCGTCGGCCATCGCGAGCTCCTCGAGGATGACCCCCCGCTCGTTCTCGAACTCCTCCTCATCGAGGACGGAGGAGGTGATCATGTCGGAGAGCACGTCGACGGCCATGGGCAGGTCCCTGTCCTGGACCTTGGCGTAATAGCAGGTGTATTCCTTGGCCGTCATGGCGTTGTGCTCGCCACCGACCTCGTCGAAGCTCACGGCGATGTCGAGGGCGCTCCGGGCATCCGTCCCCTTGAACAGGAGATGCTCCAGGAAATGGGTGCTGCCATAGGTGTCCGGCAGCTCGTCCCGCGATCCGACCGCGACCCAGTAGCCGACGGTCGCGCTCCGTGCACCGGGGACCTGCTCGCTGAGGATTCGAACGCCGCTGGGGAGGACGCTCCGTCGCACCAGCGACTCTCCGGATGCGGTGAAGCCGAGTTCGGCGAGGCCGAGGGAAAGCGGGACTGCACCGTTCATTGCACCGAGCCTACGTCACCGCCGACGCCCGTACCTGGGAACGCCGCGCACCCCCAAAACTGGGGCATAGTTGGTCCGCACAAGTGGGGACAAACCGAGCTGTCTGTCCTCCCTGCCGTGTTACAGTTTCTCACGTCGGAAGAACCACCCGAAGGCTCAGACGACTCCCGCTCATCAGCGGGTTGTGACCGCAGGGTTGGAAACACGAGATCTTGTCTCGTGGGGCAGCGGGACGGAATAATCCAATTCCGTCTCGACTGCCGGACGGCTTTGAGGACATCCAGCCACATTGCCAAAGGGAGCTCAAGCCGTGTTGATTGTCGAAACAGAACCGATCGCGCAGCGTGATCCCCAGGCGGGGCCACGGCGGCCGACCCTCATCCACCACGCCAATTCCGCTCCGGCGAAGCGCCGCATCCTCGAGACGGCCAACCGTCTCTTCTATGACGAGGGGATCCGCAGCGTCGGCATCGATCGGCTCATCAGCGAGTCCGACGTCACCAAGGCGACCTTCTACAAGCACTACGGGTCGAAGGACCGGCTGATCCTCGAGTACGTCTCCGGGCGTGACGCCATGACCAGACGCTTCATCACGGAGATCATCGAGCACGCCGACGGACCGGAGTCCGCCATCAGGGATCTGGCCGAGTACATCGCGGACGACGTCGAAACGCCCGGATTCCGTGGCTGTCCGTTCATCAACGCGGCCACGGAGTTCGCCGACCCGCGTCATCCCGTTCGGGAGCTCGTCATCGAACACCGTGAGTGGTACACCGAGACGTTGGTCGAGCTGTTCAAGGCCATGGGTCATTCCCTCCCCGGAGAGGCGGGGGACGACTTCCTACTGCTCAGGGATGGCGCGATGACCGGAGGCTACGCCGGCGATCCGATCGCGGCGACCACGGCGATGCAGCGTGCCGTCGAGCGATTGATCGGCGAGGCGCGCGGCTAAGTAGCCCGGCTCGACCCGGATCGGGATTGCCGTCTCGCCCGTCGAGGTGGCAGTTGTGGCTGGATGCCTGCCCTCCTGGGCAACCACGACTGCCAACTCGAGGTCACGGAGCCGCACCACCCGCGCTAGACGGACGCTCTGTCGAGCTCGCCGATCTGGTGTCGGCTGAGCTGGAGGCCGGCCGCCGCCGTGAGCTCGATCACCTGGCCGGCCGAGCTCGCGCTGGCCACCGGGGCCACGACATTCGGTTTGCTCAACAGCCAGGCCAGCGCGATCGCCGCAACGCTCACACCCTGCTCCATCGCGACCCGGTCGAGGACGGCAAGCACCCTGAGGCCGCGCCGGTTGAGATAGCCCGCCGCCTCCGCGCCGCGTCCGTTCCTGGCCAGGTCCGCCTTGGTGCGGTACTTGCCGCTGAGGAAACCGCTCGCGAGGGCGAACCGCGGCATCACCCCGAGCCGCTGCTGCGCGGCGACCCTGGCGAGGTCGCCCTCGAACTCGGTGCGGTGCATGAGGTTGTAGTGGTTCTGCACGGCGACCATCGGCGTCACGCCGAGCTGCGCCGCGATCACCCGCGCCTCGATGAGCCGATTCGCCGAATGGTCCGAGGCCCCGAAATACCGGACCTTGCCACTGAGGATGAGGTCGTCGACGGCGAACAGCGTCTCCTCGAACGGCACGGACTCGTCGTCGATGTGCAGGTAGAGGAGATCGATGTAGTCGGTGCCGAGACGGTCGAGTGACGCCGTCACCGCCCCGATGATCGCCGAGGCGGTGACGCCGGCATGCTCCGGGCCCTTGCCGACCTTGGTGCCGACCACCATCTGGGCGCGATTGCGCCGCTCCCGCATCCAATTGCCGATCATGATCTCGCTGCGCCCGCTCGCGTAGGAATCGGCAGTGTCGATGAAGTTGCCGCCGCGCTCCGCGTAGGCGTCGAGCACGTCGTTGGTGGCGCGGGCGTCGGTGGTCCAGCCGAAGACGTTGCCTCCGATGGCCAGGGGGAATACCCGGAGGTCGGACTGACCGAGCGCGCGCCGCGCGGGGTTGGCCGGCGCCGACGCGGATCCGGCGGCATCCGCCACGCGGTCAGGCAAAAGCTGCGTCATGCACACCCCCTCGATGTCTCGGCGGGCACGAGGAACACGAATCTCGGACCGTCTGATCCCGAGACTAGATGAGAGTCGGAGCAAAAAGGCCGCCGTTTCCGCGGCGATCGTGCCCCGAATCCAAATCGTTATCTGGCGACCGTCGGTCCCCCGTTGCTGTGAATCGGCCGGATGCGGGCCAAGAGGCCGGCATTCCCTCTGGCGCGGGAACCGCCGGATGCCTATGTTCGTTTCTGTGCGGAAGCATTCCGCTTCCGAGGAACCACCGCCCACAGCGTGCGGAGGGTCCGCCACAGTCGCGCCAGGACTCAAAACGGGCGACAGAAGGGCCGCCGACGGGATCCGACGAGCGGCCCTTCGCCAATACGGAAGGACGCAGAACATGGTCAATGATCCGAACTGGCGATTGCCGGAGGTGCCATCCTTCACCCTGGAGAGCCCCGACTTCGCCGACGGGGAGTTCCTCCCCGACTGGGCACGGGCCGACAGCGGGAACCGCTCTCCCGCGCTGTCCTGGAGCGGTGCTCCGGCGGGCACGAAGAGCTTCGCCCTGACGCTCTACGACCCCGACGCCCCGACGGGCAGCGGCTTCTGGCACTGGGCGGTCTATAACATCCCGGCGGAGACGACGGGCCTTCCCGCGGGTTCTGGCAATCCGGCCACCGCGGACCTGCCGCCGGGAGCGGTGACGGTGCCGAACGAGTTGCGCGGTGAGGAGTTCACCGGCGCGGCGCCTCCGCCCGGTGACGGGCAGCACAGGTATTTCTTCACCCTGAGCGCGCTCGACATCGGTGAACTGGACGTCCCCGTCGATGCGACCCCCGCCGTGCTCGGTTTCCTGTTGCGGGGAAACATCATCGGCAGGGCTCAGCTCATGGGGCTCGCCGAGACTCCGGCCTGACAGAGAAGAAGCCCGCCCCCGCACGATGTGCGGGGGCGGGCTTCTCTGACGTGCGAGCGGGTGTTACTCCGCGGGAATGCTCGCGGTCTCGGAGAACTCCTCGATGGTCGGGGCATCGGTCGACTCCGCCTCGACGGGGGCCAGCGACAGCTTTCCCCTGTCGTCGATCTTGGTGATCTCCACCTGGATCTTCTGGCCGACGGCGAGCACGTCCTCGACGTTCTCGACCCGCTTGCCACCGGCGAGCTTGCGGACCTCGCTGATGTGCAGCAGGCCGTCCTTGCCGGGGGTCAGCGAGACGAACGCGCCGAAGGTCGCGATCTTGACGACGGTCCCGAGGAACCGCTCGCCCACCTCCGGGTTGAGCGGATTGGCGATCGCGTTGACGGCGGCGCGGGCGGCCTCGGCAGAGGGACCGTCGACGGCGCCGATGTACACGGTCCCGTCGTCCTCGATCGAGATGTCGGCCCCGGTGTCGTCCTGGATCTGGTTGATCGTCTTGCCCTTCGGCCCGATGAGCTCGCCGATCTTGTCGATCGGGATCTGTACCGAGATCACGCGAGGCGCGGTCGGCGCCATCTCGTCCGGGGCGTCGATGGCGGCGTTCAGCACGGCGAGGATCGCGGTGCGAGCCTCCTTCGCCTGCTTGAGCGCCCCGTCGAGCACGGAGGAGGGGATGCCGTCGAGCTTCGTGTCGAGCTGGATCGCCGTGACGAACTCGCTGGTTCCCGCGACCTTGAAGTCCATGTCGCCGAGGGCGTCCTCCGCCCCGAGGATGTCAGTGAGGGCCGCATAACGGGTCTCACCGTCGACCTCGTCCGAGACGAGTCCCATGGCGATGCCTGCGACCGGGGCGCGCAGCGGCACCCCGGCGTTGAGCAGCGACAGGGTCGACGCGCAGACGGAACCCATCGACGTCGAGCCGTTCGAGCCCAACGCCTCAGAGACCTGGCGGATCGCGTAGGGGAACTCCTCGCGGCTCGGCAGCACCGGCACGAGAGCCCGCTCGGCCAGGAAGCCGTGCCCGATCTCGCGACGCTTCGGCGAACCAACCCGACCGGTCTCACCGGTGGAGTATGGCGGGAAGTTGTAGTGGTGCATGTAACGCTTCTTGGTTATGGGGCTCAGCGAATCGATCTGCTGCTCCATCTTCAGCATATTCAGCGTGGTAACGCCCAGGATCTGGGTCTCGCCGCGCTGGAAGATCGCCGAACCGTGAACGCGCGGGATGACCTGCACCTCGGCGTCGAGCGGGCGGATGTCGGACAGCCCGCGACCGTCGATGCGGATGCCCTCGGTGAGGATGCGACTGCGGACGATCTTCTTGGTGACCGACTTGTAGGCGGCGCTGACCTGGCCGATGGCCGAGCCGTCGAGCTCTCCGCGCTCAACCTTGGCGGCAACCTCTGCCTTGACCCGGTCCTTGAGCGCGTCATCGGCGTTCTGGCGCTCGATCTTGTCAGCGATCGTGTAGATGCCCTTGAGCTCGTCGTAGGCGAAGCCGGCGACGGTGTCGTAGGTGGCCTGGTCGTAGGCGGGGAAGACCGGGTAGTCGGCGATCGGCTTGGCCGACTGCGCGGCCATCTCGGCCTGGGCCTTGATGAGCTGCTTGAGGAACGGCTTCGACGCCTCGAGGCCCTGGGCGACCACGGCCTCGTCCGGCTTGGTGGCGCCGGCCCTGATGAGTCCCCAGGAATGCTCCGTGGCCTCTGCCTCGACCATCATGATCGCGACATCCTCCGAGCCGTCGGAGTTCGTGACGAGACGACCGGCGACCGTGAGGTCGAAGACGGCACGCTCGAGCTGCTCGAACTTCGGGAAGGCGACCCACTGGTCGTCGATGAGCGCGAGCCGGATTCCACCGATCGGGCCGCTGAAGGGCAGGCCGGAGATCTGGGTGGACGCGGATGCCGCGTTGATGGCCAGGGCGTCGTAGAACTCGCCGGGAGCGATGGCGAGGACGGTGATGACGATCTGGACCTCGTTGCGGAGGCCGTCGACGAACGACGGGCGCAGGGGACGGTCGATCAGACGGCAGACGAGGATCGCCTCGGTCGACGGACGACCCTCGCGGCGGAAGAACGAACCGGGGATCTTTCCCGCGGCGTAGCTGCGCTCCTCGACGTCCACGGTCAGGGGGAAGAAGTCGAAATTGTCCTTCGGGTGCTTGCTCGCGCTGGTCGCGCTGAGCAGCATGGTGTCCTCGTCGAGGTAGGCAGCGACTGCTCCCTGGGCCTGCTGAGCGAGACGACCGGTTTCGAATCGGATGGTGCGCTTGCCGAACTTGCCGTTATCGAGAACGGCTTCGGCGAATTTGATCTCTGGACCCTCCATAGGGGGGTTATCTCCTTTGTTTTACGTCGTGACCCCGTATGGGTCGCGACTCGTCAAGGAGCAGGAGAAGGCAGAAAGGGGCGCACGGCCTTGCCGTCTCTCGACGAATACCGTGGCGCTTTGGCATGCATGCTCATCGGGAAAAGACCCGATGAGCACTGCTCTGGTCAACAGTAGAAAAGCGCTGAACGTCGCTCAGAACCTCACCACTACTGACCAGCTTCTTGCCAGCCTGCTCCGTAGCCGTGGTCCGATTCGTGCATTTCTGCCACACGAGACGGCCCACCGGTTGTCTCCATGCTACCAGCGGGTGCTATTCCGACCTAGCATCGGCCAGCGTGCCGCCCATCGACAGGCTCGACCAGACGGCCAGGACGGCCACGAGCACCACGAATCCGACCAGCACGGCGGTGCTGGGGAGGAAGGCCAGCGCGAGGCCGATGAGCAGCACGGGGATCGCGAGGCCGGCATAGGCAACGAGAAAGAGCGCCGCGAGCACCTCTCCTCGGAATGGCGGCAGTGCGAGCGAGGCCGCGACGGCGACGGATGCGCGGAACTGCACTCCGACCCCCGCCCCGGCGATCACGGTGGAGACGACGAACAGGGGAAGGCTGACGACCACGGCACCGACGGCCATGAGCACGAGGCCGACGCCCATGAGCCACATCGCGAGCCTCAGTTGCCTGACCGTCGTCAACCGCGCGGCCGCCAGCTGGGCCACCGCCGCGGAGCCGAACAGCGCGAAGGTCACGACACCCGCCAGCAGCCTCGACGTCTCGTGCAGCGTGCCGGCGAGGAAGCTCGGGGCGAGGGAGGTGAAGAGCCCGAACACCGCGAAGGCGGAGAAGGCGGCGGCGCCGGCGGAGAAGAACATCCCCCTGGACTCCTCCGGAAGGGCGACCCGCTGCGGCCGGTATGCCGGCCGCTCCTCGCGGCGCTCGACCGTCTCCGGCACGAAGACGACGGCGATCCCCGCCAGGACCAGCAGGACGAGGAAGACGACGTAGGGGACGACGAGCGGTGCGGCGACGTATTGGGCCAGCAGCCCCGAGATCAGCGGCCCCGCGCCGAGCCCGCCGATATTGGCGATGCTGGAGATCGTCGCCGAGGCCCTGGGACCCTCGTCCGGGCGGGCGATCAGACGCAGTTCGCTCAGATGGGCGGTCGCCGTGGCGGTGAGCGCCCCGACCCCGACCCCGGAGACGAAGCGCGCCGTCAGCAGACCGGGGACCGCCGGCCAGACGAGGAACATCACGGCGGCCAGGATCTCGATGAGGACCGCGGCGAGGATGATGCGACGACGACCCAGCCAGTCGCTCACGTGTCCGGCCAGGTACAGGCTCGCCATCACCCCCACCGCGTAGGCCGCGAAGATCACGGTGACCAGCACCGTGGAGAAGCCGTCCCTCGCCTGATAGAGCGCGTAGAGCGGGGTGGGGATCGTGGAGAAGGCCATGACGATGAGGAAGGCGCCGGCGATGAGCCAGAAGCCGGCCCCGTGGCGGAGACGCCAGCCGCCGCGAGAGCCGATCGTGTGAGCAAGAGAAGTCATGGTTGTTATGGTCGGCCTGTTTGCCAATCGTGTCCAACGACTGTGTTTGATATTACTGATCGTCTTCATCGATAATCAGGGGATGGAGACGCGTCAGCTCGAGTACTTCGTCACCGTGGCGGAGGAGCTCAGTTTCACCCGTGCGGCCGGGCGGTTATTCGCGGTGCAGTCGACCGTCTCCGCTGGCATCCGGGCGCTCGAGCACGACCTCGGAACCACCCTCTTCGAACGCTCCACCAAACACGTCGCGCTCACCGTGGCGGGGACGGCGATGCTCCCGGAGGCGCGGCGCGCCATCGAGGCGGTCGACCGCGTGCGCACCGCCGCCGCCCCGACCAGCGCGGGCATCCGCGGCCGGCTGCGGGTGGGCATCTTCACGAACCTCGAGTTCGTCGACCTGCCCGGCATCTTCGGAGAGTTCCACGATCACCATCCGCTAGTCGATCTCCAATTGGCCGCCTCGCCCTCCGGGTCGACGGGACTCGCCGACGACGTGCGACGGGGTCGCATCGACGCGGCCTTCATGGGTCTGCCGCTGCAGGACCTGGCCGGGTTCAGGGTGCTGAGCCTGGCGGAGTCGGGCTTCAGCGTGGTGATGCCGGCCACGCATCCTCTCGCCTCCCGGCGCACGATCGAGCTCTCCGAGCTTGCCCACGAGCGCTGGATCGACTCCCCCGACGGCTTCGGCAATCGAATCGCCGTCGACCGGGCGTTCGCGAGCGCGCGGCTCAGCAGGACCATCACCACCCAGGTCGCCGACCTCGGGGAGATCCCCCGCTTCGTCGCCGCCGGACTCGGCATCGCCGTCATCCCGACCATCACCTACGTCCCGGCCGACGGCGTCGTCCTCGCCAGGCTCACCGGCCACGACGTCGACTGGAGGCTGAGCCTCATCAGCAGGACCTCGCCGAGCCCCGCCGTCTCCGCCCTGCTCGATCTGCTCGAGCACCGCTTCGAGGGCACGGGCGACTCGCCCGCCCCTCAGGGAGGCGCGATCAGCGGGCGGCGAGCCCGGGGCGACGGGCACGCCGCATCCGTCTGGCCCGGCCGGCGGTGAGCACGAGGGCGACGGCCACACCGACGACCGTCCCGGCCGAGTTCGCGACGATGTCCCGGATGTCGGTGACCCTGCCCGGTACAGCCAACTGAGCGATCTCGATGGCAAAGGTCATCGCGACACCCGCGAGGACGCTGACGAACCACCAGCGCCTGCCGAACAGGAGCAGGAAGAACATCCCGATCGGGACGAAGAGCAGCACGTTGGCGAGGAACTCGACCCGGGAGTAGGTGAGCCAGTTGGTCGACTGATGCCTGCCGAAGAAGCCGAGCAGTCGCCAGAGCCAGACACCGCTGTGACCCTGGAGCGGCTGGGGCCCGAGCGTCAGCCATCCGACGAAGCCCAGATAGGCCACCGTCACGAGGCTGAGGAGGGGATGTCTGCGAAACATCGCCCCATCCTCCGCCACGATCCTGTGTGTTGGACCGGTCCAACCGGCTACTGCGCTCCGTATCCGCCGACCGGGCTGAAGCCGGTTGGCAGGGCGAACGGGTCGATGATCCTGCCGGAGCGATCCGAGTCGCGCACGAGCGCCGCGAGTTCACTCGCGCCCCGGTTGATCCGGTCGGGGAGCGCACCGGACGCCGCATCCGCACCGCTCCCCCAGTCGCTCGACGCCGCGTACACGGAGGTCGGGACGACGACGGCATGGAGATAGGTGAACAGCGGCCGCATCGAGTAGTCGAGGGCGAGCGAGTGCCGTTCCGTCCCGCCCGTCGCCCCGATGAGGACGGGCAGATCAGTGAGGGCGGTCGGCTCGATCACGTCGATGAACGACTTGAACAGGCCGCTGTAGGTCGTCGTGAAGATCGGCGTGACCGCGATCAGGCCGTCCGCGGAGCTCACCTGCTCGATGGCCGCCTCGAGCTTCGGCGGAGCGAAGCCGGTGAGCAGGTTGTTGGTGATGTCGTGCGCAAGATCGCGCAGTTCCACCACCTCGACCTCCGCCCGCACTCCGAGGGAATCGAGGCGTGCCACGGTCGCGGCGGTCAGCCGATCGGCGAGCAGCCTCGTCGACGAGGGCTGGCTGAGCCCGGACGACACCACAACGACGCGTTTCACGGAGTTTTCGCCCTCAGCGCTCATTGCCGGCCACCTCCAGGGTCGTCGCATCCGTTTTTTCCTTGAGATCGGTTCCGGCGACGGGGAGATCGGTCCCGGCGGCGGGATCGGTTCCGACGGCGCGCGCGGCGACGAGGGATGCGTGGGTCGGGCCGTCGGGAACCTCGGTCGGACGATCCTTGGCGAGCTCCCTGCGGAGGACCGGCACGACCTCCTCACCCAGGATGTCGAGCTGCTCGAGCACGGTCTTCAGCGGAAGCCCCGCATGGTCCATGAGGAACAGCTGGCGCTGGTAGTCGCCGAAGTGCTCGCGCATCCCCGCGTACCGGTCGATGACCTGCTGCGGGCTGCCGACGGTCAGCGGGGTCTGTTCCGCGAACTCCTCGAGGCTGGGACCGTGCCCGTAGACCGGCGCCTCGTCGAAGTAGGGGCGGAACTCGTTCACGGCGTCCTGCGAGTTCTTACGCATGAAGGCCTGGCCGCCCAATCCGACGATCGCCTGCGCGGCGGTGCCGTGCCCGTAGTGCTCGAAGCGCTGGCGGTAGTAGCCGATCAGCCGCATGTAGTGCTCCTTCGGCCAGAAGATGTTGTTGGCGAAGAAGCCGTCGCCGTAGTAGGCGGCCTGCTCGGCGATCTCCGGGCTGCGGATGCTGCCGTGCCAGACGAACGGCGCGACACCGTCGAGCGGACGTGGAGTGGAGGTGAAGCCCTGCAGCGGCGTGCGGTATTTGCCCTGCCAGTCGACGACCTCCTCCGTCCACAGGCGGTGCAGGAGGGCGTAGTTCTCGATGGCGAGCGGGATGCCCTCCCGGATGTCCTTGCCGAACCACGGGTAGACCGGCCCGGTGTTGCCGCGGCCCATCATCAGATCGACCCGGCCGTCCGCGACGTGCTGAAGCATCGCGTAGTCCTCCGCGATCTTCACCGGATCGTTGGTGGTGATGAGCGTCGTCGACGTGGAGAGGATGATCCTGTCCGTCCTGGCCGCCACGTAGCCGAGCATGGTGGTCGGGCTCGACGGGATGAACGGCGGGTTGTGGTGCTCGCCGAGCGCGAAGACGTCAAGGCCGACCTCCTCCGCCTTCTGTGCGATGGTCAGGATGTTCCCAATCCGCTCGTGCTCCGTCGGCATCCGCCCGGTGGTCGGGTCGGGCGTCACGTCTCCGACGGTGAAGATTCCGAACTGCATCTCTTGTCGCGCTCCCTGTGTTGAGGTCCTCGTATCATTTCCATGCGTTTGCATGGAATGGTAACGGATCGGCACGGGTGGGTATTCCCTGCCGTCAGCCGCCCGCCCGAGCGCTCAGCTGAAGCCAGGGCGGCACCGGCGGGCATCGCTGCTCGAAGAAGCGCACCGTCGCATCCGGCGCCGCCCCGTGGAGGAGCCCCTGGTACGGATCCCAGCCGGAGGAGGTTCCGGGAGCGTCACGGAGCGCCAGCTGGTCCGGCGCGGGCGAGGGCGCCCCCGCCAGGAGCAGGCAGGGTCGCACGACGCCCCGCTGGTAGGCCGCCTCCAGGGACGTCTGCTTCGGCCCGAGCAGGCTCAGCAGGATGAACACGGTCGGGTAGGCGACCTCGCAGCTGTAGGTGGTCACCGCGAAATCCAGCGGAGACTGCCCGTCGCTGCTGGAGTAGGAATAGCCCTGTCCGTCGTCCGTCGGCGTGACGGCGAACCCCGCCGCCCGCAGACACGCGGCCATCGTCGTGGCCCATTCGTAGTCCGGGATGGTCCGGACCGGCGACACGGCCGGTCGCACCGCCTCGGGGTAGAGCCTCGACACCTCCCGCCACTCCCCGTCCTTGAGCGTGGAGACCATCCTGGTCCGCTCCGCCTCGCCGATCACCGGTGGCGGGCTCGCGCAACCGGTCAGCAGGACGGCGGATGCCGCGAGCGCCAGCACCCCGGTGAGACCACGCGTGAGCATGTCGCCAGCCTGACACCCGCGGGCGGCGGCGAGAAGCCTTAGAGGTCGAGGACGGCCAGCGCCGCCTCGTGCAGCGCCAGGCCGTAGCTCCTGCCGTGACCGGCCGCGTGCACGGCGAGGGGATGCAGCTGGTGCAGCGGCACACGTCGCCGCCAGCCCGCCCGCAGCGGGGTCACCGACTGGTAACCCTCCTGGATCTGCGACAGATGCGGGCAGCCGAAGAGCGCGAGCATCGCCAGATCCGTCTCCCGGTGACCGCCGTGCGCCGCGGGATCGATCAGCCGGACGCCGTCTTTCGACCAGAGCACGTTGCCGCTCCACAGATCGCCGTGGATGCGCGCGGGGCCATCGCCGTCGTCGAACTCCCCCGCGCCGATCCGGTCGCAGGCCGAGGTGACGTCACGCGCCTCCGCCGTCGTCACGGTTCCGGCACGCCTGGCCGCCTCGAGGAACGGCAGCACCCGATCCCTCGCGTAGAACCGGCCCCAGGTGGCCTCGTCGGCCACGGGCATCCGTCGATCGCCGATGAACAGCGGCCCGTCCCAGCCGTCCGGAGGCGCACCGAAGGAGGCTGCGCCCGCGGCGTGCATCCTCGCGAGGCGCTGGCCGAACAGTTGCGCCTCGCGGGCCGTCGGGGTGACCTCGACGATCCGCTCCAGCCCGATGAGGCCCGGCTCCACCCGGATGACGGGCGCCGTCGGCATGCCGGCGGAGGCGAGCCAGGCGAGTCCCGCAGCCTCGGCCTCGAAGAAACCGGCCGGAGCATCCGCGCGGCGCTTGATCACCGTCGTCATGCCGGAGACACCTAGCGGGTCTGGCCGATCAGGAGGTCGACGCGCAGCGCGCCTCTCTCCTTGGCCAGCTTCACCGGGATGCGCACCTTCTGTCCGCGCTTGTCGAGGCGACTGAGCGCCTCGTCGACGATCGGCTCGAGGCCACGCGGGACCGTCCCGACGACCCCGCTGACGCGCGTCCCCGCGAACAGGCGGACGAGCATGGGAGCGTCGGTGCGCTCGTCCTCGATGCTGCGGCGCGAGATCGCCGTCTCGAGCGTCTCCTCGCCGACCTCGACCAGCCGGCGCAACTCCTCCTGGTGCGGGTTGCTGTCGGCCAGCCGGATCCTGACGCGCGCCCTCGCCGGGACGAGGTCGTACCGGTAGTCGTTGAAGGATCCGGAGCCCCGATCGTCCTTGGGAAGCGGATTGTCGTCGTCTCGACTGAAGAGGCCCATGGGATAGATGCTATCGAGCCAGGGCCTCTCGCGAGTCCGTCGGTGCGCGGTTCAGGCGGCCTTGTCCCTGCTCTGCCCGGCGCGGCGGGGCGCCACCGAGATCACGGCGCCATTCGGCACCTGGGCATCGGCATCGATCTTCGCTCCCGGCGCGATCCGCACACCCTCGCCGATGCGGGAGTGGCTGCCAAGGCGCGCGCCCCCGCCGACCTGGGTGTCCCGGCCGACATGGACGTTCTGACCGATGAATACGCGCTCGCCGATGACCGCGCCCTGATCGATCCAGCTGCCGGCACCGATCGTGGTGCCCGCCCCGACCCTGGCCTCCGACTCGATGTAGGCGGTGGGCGCGACGAACACACTCGGCTGCACACGCGCACGCGGCGACACGAGCCCCTTGCCATTGGAATGGCGCTGGTACCTCAGCACAGCACCGTTCTCATCGTCGATCTCGATATTCACTCTTCCCATATGACCCTCCTGTTGTGCTTAACCACCAATGACGCCCGGAGATTCCTCGTTATTCCCCACCAACGCGGCTGGACGCCCGGACAAGGCTCTAGACGGCCGGGTCCTCGCGGTTCTAGCGTTCAGAAACGGGCGGCACGAGGGACCGCCTCCGATGCGTTGGGAGTTCTCATGAACGGATTGACGGAAACGGAACTGAACGAGATCGCCAGAGCCAATGCGCTCGGCACACGGCCCGTGGTGTTCGTCCACGGGCTCTGGCTGCTGTCGAGCAGCTGGGATCGATGGCGGGCCCTGTTCGAGGACAACGGCTACGCGACGATCGCGCCCGGGTGGCCGGACGATCCGGACACGGTCGAGGAGGCGAAGAGGGACCCGAGCGTCTTCGCGCACAAGATGGTCGGACAGGTCACCGACCACTACCTCGACGCCATCGCGAAGCTCGACCACGAGCCGGTCGTGATCGGCCATTCCTTCGGCGGCCTCATCGCCCTGAAGATCGCCGGAGAGGGTGCGGCCGCCGCCACGGTCGCGATCGACAACGCCCCGTTCCAGGGTGTCCTGCCGTTGCCGGTCTCCTCGCTCAAGTCGTCCGCGCCCGTGCTGACCAACCCGACCAACGTCGGCAAGGCGGTGGCCCTCACCCTGGAGCAGTTCACCTACGGCTGGGCGAACAACCTCGAGGCGGACGAGGCGAAGGAGCTCTGGGAGACCTACCACGTGCCCGCGCCGGGGGCACCGCTGTTCCAGGCGGCGACGGCCAACTTCAACCCGTTCTCCGAGACCAAGGTCGACACCCGCAACCCGGAGCGCGGCCCCGTCCTGATCATCGCCGGAGCGAACGACAACACCGTGCCGCTCGCGATCACCCGGGCGACCTACAACCTGGAGAAGAAGAATGCCGGAGAGACCCGCATCACGGAGATTCCGGGCCGCGGACACTCGCTGGTCATCGATCACGGCTGGCGCGAGGTGGCGGACACGGCGCTCGAGTTCACGCTGACCTACGCCGATCCGACGCCCTGAGTCCTGCCCGGTGCGGTGGCAGGAAAAAGGCCCGCCCACGTATACATGGGCGGGCCTTCCGAGCCAGTCGTCGATCCGCGCGACGCCGGGAAAGAACCTAGCGGCGCAGTCCGAGACGCTCGATGAGCGACCGGTAACGCGAGATGTCGATGTCCTGCAGGTAGCCCAGCAGGCGACGACGCTGGCCGACCAGCAGAAGCAGGCCACGACGGGAGTGGTGGTCGTGCTTGTGCTCTTTCAGGTGCTCGGTGAGATCCTTGATGCGCGCGGTCAGCATTGCGACCTGCACTTCGGGGCTACCGGTATCACCCGGGTGGGTTGCGTACTCGTCGATGATCGACTTCTTGGCATCTGGTGCTAATGGCATAGATGGCCCCTCTCACTCGTTGCGCGGTGCCCGTAACAGGATGTCCGAGCTCTCTTTATCCGCGGCCGTCTGACGGCAACTTCCCCACTTTAGCAGGGATGGGGAGCGGCCGCGGCCCACGACTCGTGCCGCCAGGCTGGCCTAGCATGCGGAATGCCCATGCGGCACCGATTCCCGCGATCCAGAAAGCCGAGCCATGACCCGCCCAGAACCCACCTACAGCATTAACGACCTCGAGCGGGAACCGGTTGCCGAGTTCCCCTCCTTCACCCGCGACGACGCGGCCAGGCTGGGGAGATCACCGTCGCCGTCATCCGCGAATGGGAGCGGAACCTCGCCGTGGACATCCACATCGGCGACGAGCTGGCCTACCGCGCGCAACTCGGCAGCACCGGGCAGGGCAACGCCGACGTCATCCAGGGCAAGATCCTCGTGGTCAAGAGGTTCGGTCACAGCTCGCTCCTGGCGCGGCTGAGGAAGGAAGAGGACCCGTCCCTCGCCGATGGCCTGGATGACGACTACAAGTTCTGGGCGGCTGCATCCCGATCTTCGTCGGCGGAGAGCTCGTGGGAACGGTCGCGACCTCCGGCGAGGAGGACGTCGTCGACCACGAGGCCACCGCGGAAGCCGTCAGGCGCTATCTCGCCGAGCTCGTCGGGTAACCGGGAGGCCACGCGTCCGCTCCTCCACAGTGCGGCCCCCGCACACTTCTCCACGGCCATAACACCGGTCCGATCAGCACAAAGGCAATGTCGGTGGCTCGTGATTGAGTGTTCTCATGGACGACATCGAGAGGGTCTTCGAGGCGGCGAGCAGCCTGCTCGCCCGGCTCGCGCGCCTCGACCTCACGACGATGGATGACGAGGCGATCTGCTCCATTGTTGCCCGCGCCGAGCGGGCCGGCCGGCTCATCGACACGATCCGTGCCGTCTCCGCCGCAGAGGTCGAGGAACGGTCTCGATTCGAGTTGGGCGCCGGGGGCCTGTCCTTTCGCAACGGTCATCGCCGCGGCACGGCTCTCGTCGAGCACATCACCAGGGTGTCTCAGGGCGAAGCGGCTCGGCGCATCCGTTTGGGCATGGCGATCAGAGCACGCCGGTCCCTCGCCGGCGAGACCCTCCCCGCGGCGTATCCGCGGGTCGCGGAGGCGATGATCGCCGGCCAGCTCGGCACGGACGCCGCCGGCCAGATCGTCCGCTGCCTCGGGCAGGCCGAGAAACACACCGTCATGCTCGATCGCCTGGCTGTGGCGGAGGAGGCCCTCGTCGAGGCGGCGACCCACGATTGCGCCGACCTCGTCGGGATCCAGGCGGGTATCTGGCGGGAGGCGCTCGATCCCGATGGTGCCGAGGTGCGCGACGACGAGGTGCGCCAGCGTCGGGGCTTCAGACTGGGGAGGGAGCGACACGGTCTGACGCCCTTCTCCGGCGAGGCGGACCCGACCTTCGCCGCGCTCTTGCGTTCGGCCTTTGCCGAGGCGAACGCGCCGGATGCAAAACCACGATTTCTCGGCGAGGAAGACACGGCGAGGGGGACGGAACCCGTGACGACGCCGGACGGCACGGTGGTCGAGGTGCTGAAGGACCCACGCACCAGGGAGCAGCGACAGCTCGATGTCCTCGTCGGACTGGTGACCGCGGGCGTACGGGCCACGGGCACCGAACCGGGCGGAATGCGCAGCACCGCGACCGTGATGGCCGTCGTCCAGCTCAAGGATCTGCAGAGTGGAACGGGTGCCGGCTGGCTCGATGACGTCGACGAGCCCATCTCTGGCCGGAGCGTGCGGGAATTGGCCTGCGACGCGGAACTGCAGACGGTCATTCTGGGTGACAACGGCAAGGTGGTTCACCTCGGGATCGGCAGACGGTATTTCACGACGCCCCAACGACGAGCCCTGGCGGTGCGAGACGGCGGATGCGTCTGGCCGCAGTGCACCGCACCACCCAGCTGGTGCCATGCCCACCACGTCGAGGAATGGCAGCACGGTGGCCGGACGAGCATCGACAACGGCCTGCTGCTCTGCCCGGCGCACCATCACATGCTGCACAACTCCGACTTCCAGTTCAGGATGATCGGAGGTAAGCCACGACTGCTCGCGCCGCCCTGGATCGATCCCGATCAGACCTGGCGACCGGTGGGACGCACCCGCGCCATGATGACGGAGACCCTCCCTGTCTAGGCGTGCTGGCGCGCGTGCAGTCCCTCTCGGATCTCCTCGACGAGCTTGGCGTTGAATGCCGGCAGGTCGTCGGGCTGGCGACTGGTCACGAAGCCCCCGTCGGTGACGACCTCCTCGTCGCTCCAGATCGCGCCGGCGTTGCGCAGGTCGGTCCGCAGCGTCCGGTAGCTCGTCAGCCGACGGCCATCCACCACTCCTGCCTCGATGAGGATCCACGGCGCATGGCAGATCGCGGCGACCGGCTTCCGGGTGGCGAAGAACTCGCGCACGAACCGCACGGAATCCTCGTCCACGCGCAGGGCGTCGGCATTGATCACGCCGCCGGGCAGCACGAGGGCATCGAACTCGGTCGCATCGGTGTCGGTCACCGACCGATCGACCTCGAAGACGTCACCCTTGTCGACGTGGTTGAAGCCCTGCACCGTGTCTCCCTTCGGGGAGACGAGCACGGGGGTTCCGCCGGCTTCCTTCACCGCCTGCCATGGACTGGTCAATTCGATCTGCTCGACGCCGTCGGTCAGCAGAAAAGCGATCTTCTTACCTGAGATGTCTGCGGTAGCCATAACCTCTCCTGTTCATCCTTCGCTTGGTCTGTCGGGCTCGGTCGTCCCGACGGCGAGGACGGTAGGCGCGGAAGCTGGATCCTGGCTCACAGATTCCTTCCCGTCCGATCCACGAGCACGCTGGCATGCCGCGGCGGCCGGTGGGACAATTTCAGCGACGGCCGACCGTGACCCGAGCCGACCGCCCGACCTGCCCGCAACGAGAACGAGGAGCTCGAATGACCACCCCGACCCCAGGACTTCTTCCCGGAATACCGCTCGGAATGCTGCGCATCCATCGTGGCGAACTCATCGCGGTGTCCATCATCGGAGTGATACTCGGCCTCGTCGGCCTGTTCCTCCCCGGCGTCACCCTGCTCACCGTGGCGATCATCTTCGGCAGCTACCTCATCGTCTCCGGCATCTTCCGCATCACCGCCGCGTTCGTCTCGCACGGCCTGACCACCGGCCTCCGCTGGCTCACCGGCATCATGGGACTCATCGTCATCGTGGCCGGCATCATCTGCCTCGCCGATCCGTTCGGCTCACTCGTGGTGCTGGCCTTCGTCATCGGGATCGGCTGGATCGCCGAGGGCATCACGGACGTGATCGGTGGCCTGCGCGGCTCCGTACGGCCTCGATGGTTCGGGATCGTGAGCGGTGTCATCTCCATCCTGGCCGGAATCGTCACCTTCGTCCTTCCGGCGCTCGCGGTCGTCACCTTCGTCACGATCGCCTCCGTGCTGCTCATCGTCGTCAGCCTCAGTACGCTCTTCACCCTGCCGAGGAGGAACGCGGCGGCGACCTCCGTCTGACCGGATGCGACCGTGTCCGGACGGCGCGACCGACCGGTGCACAATTGATCCGGACGAAAGGCCAGAATGACGATTCGCGCCGCAGCAGACGGCTCAGCCCTCGGCAACCCCGGACCGGCGGGCTGGGCCTGGTACGTCAACGACGATTGCTGGGCGGCGGGCGGCTGGAAACACGCCACGAACAATCAGGCGGAGCTCACCGCGGTCCTCCAGCTGTTGCGCGCGACCGCACACGTCCCCGACGAGCTGCTCATCCTCTGCGACAGCCAGTACGTCATCAATTGCGTCACCAGATGGATGCCTGGCTGGAAGAAGAAGGGCTGGCGCAAGGCGGACGGCAAGCCGGTGATGAACGTCGAACTGCTCAAGGAGCTGGATCAGGCGCTGGTCGGGCGACGGTATCGCTTCGAGTGGGTGAAGGGACACGCCAACCATCCGCTCAACGAGGCGGCGGATGCGAGGGCGAGAGCCGTCTCGGAGGCCTATCAGCGGGGAACGACCGTGCCGAGCGGTCCCGGCTTCGTCAGGGACGGTGAGCGGCGGGTTGAACGCCCCGCGGCCACCGAGCTGGCGGCCGCCGCCCGACCGACGACCGGCACCGGGACGCCGCCGCTCTTCTCCCTGGACGGGCAGGCGTCGACCGAGGACCGACCGGCGGAGATCCCGCTCCTGCTTCATCTCACTCCCGCGGAGCATGAGCGACTGCTGGCACGGGCGAAACGGCGAGGAACCAGCCCGGAACAGCTGCTGAAGGAACTGATCTAGGAGACCGGTTGCCGCGCCCCTTCCGGCGGTCAGGCCGGCAGTGCACGGCGCGATAGCCGGTTGCGACTCTCAGTCCCTTCCGAGGTGAGGGGTGGCCGTGATGCCGAACTCCGCGCGGAGTGCGGCCCGTGCGGCGTAGAACCCGGCCAGTCCATGGATTCCTGGGCCGGGGGCGGTGGAGGCCGAGCACAGGTAGAGGCCCTCGGCAGGCGTCCGCCAGGGAACCGGCGCCAGCACCGGCCGCGCGATGAGCTGCCCGAGATCGACGTCACCGCCGGCGATGTCTCCTCCGACGTAGTTGGGGTTATAGCCCTCCAGTTCCGTGGCCGTCATGGCCGACGAGGCGAGGATGGTGTCGCGGAAGCCGGGGGCGTAGCGCTCGATCCTCGCGGTGATCGCCTCGGTACGATCCTCGGTCGAGCCGCGAGGGACGTGGGTATAGGCCCAGAGGACGTGTCGGGCCGCCGGCGCCCTGCTCTGATCGAAGGCGGTGGGCTGGGAGACGAGAACGTACGGATCGGACGGATGGCGACCGGCCGCGACATCCGCCTCCGCCGCGACCATCTGGGCGCGGGTTCCCCCGACGTGCACGGTGCCCGCCCGCGCCACCTCGCTGTTCGTCCAGGGCACCGGCCCGGAGAGCGCGAAGTCCACCTTCGCCACCGCGTTGCCGTACCGATAGCGTTCCATCGCGTGGCGGTAACCGGCAGGCAATCGGTCGCCGGCGATGCGAGACAGCGCTTTGGGGGACACGTCGAGAAGAACGGCGGCGGCTCGCGGGAGCTCGTTCAGGTCGGTCACCTCGGTGCCGGTGACGATCTCGCCGCCGTGGCGGAGGAGATCGTCCGCCATCGCCGCGATGATCGCCTGGCTACCGCCGACCGGGATCGGCCACCCCCGCGCGTGCGCCGTGGTGGCCAGCACGAGCCCCGCCGCGGCGGCTCCGAGGCTGGGCAACGGACGATTGGAGTGGGCCAATGCTCCGGTGAGCAGGGCGGGGGCGACATCGCCGCCGAATCGCAGGTCCCAGGCGGCGCTTCCTTGTTCCAGGATGCGCAGGCCGAGGAGCGCGACGGCGAGCGGGTGCCGCGGCGACCGGACCATCGGGGAGCCCGCGAACCGGGCGACCTCGTCGGCGCGGCGGACGAGCGGGGAGAACAGCCGCTCCCAGGCCGGTCCATCGCTTCCGAGCGAGTCGGCCGTGCGGTCGAGGTCCCGCCAGGCGAGCCCGGCCCTGCCGTCGTCGAGCGGCTGAGCGTAGGAGAGCTCCGGCACGATCATGTCGACACGCTTGGCCAGCTCGAACCGGCGGAAGAACCCGGACGACAGCGCGAGCGGATGGACGGCAGAGCACACGTCGTGCAGGAACCCCGGCAGCGTCAGCTCCCCGCTGCGTGCTCCACCTCCGATGGTCGCGTTCCGCTCATACACCCGCACGGCGAGCCCGGCCCTGGCGAGGGTCACGGCGGCAGCCATCCCGTTGGGGCCGGAACCCACGACGATCGCGTCCACGGAGTCCATGTCCCTCACCATACGCAGGTGGCGTCGGAGGGGACAGGGGTGCTGAGAAGGCAGGCCCACCGGAAGCAGACAGAGCTGTCTCGGCCGTCACGATCTGGTGACGGCCGAGTCACAACCCCTGGAGCAGGATGCGAACAGAGGGAGAACGACCAATGAGAAGCATTATCACCAGGGGGCACAGCATCAACGACACGAGTACACGGAAAAGGTTCACGCCGAGGGCGGTGATGATCATGGTCGTCGCGATCGTGGCCGCGCTGTTCCTGATCGTCTCGCCCGGCCTTTCCGGCCAGTCCGCGTCTGCGGCAGTTCCACAGAACATCGGACAGTGCAACGGTGACTACGACGGTGCCGGGGGACGCATCGCTTGCGATGTCGTGGTCAACAATTATCTCGACGTCGCTACCGGGGTCACCAGCTCGACCACGGTCACCACACTGTGCCAGAGTGCCGCGGGCGTGATCCTGCCCACCAGCAGCTGCACCGTCACGTCGATCCCCTCGCTCAATCTGATCACTTCGGTCACCCAGTGCAACGACAACGGCAACGGCGGCGGCGGCCAGATGGTCTGCAACGTCACGATCGTCAACCACATCGTCGGGGCGGCGACGTACGCCGGCGTCACCGTGAAGCAGTGCCAAGATTCGGAGTCCGGAGGCGTTCCGATCTGCGATCCGGTACAGAACACCACAGACGCGACCGTGCAACAGTGCAACGGTTCGGCCAACGGCGATGGTGGCCTGGTGACCTGCACCGTCACGATTGCGGGTGAGGGAGCGGCGCTTCCGGTCTCGGTAAACCAGTGCAACGGCTCGGAGAACGGGGGCGGAAGCACCGTCACCTGCACCTACGCGGTCTCCAACATCGTGACCGCCGCGGTCGTCGTGCCGCCGGTCGTGACGCCGCCCGCCACGACCCCGCCGGCAGCGACCACACCGAGTCCGACCGCGGAAGAGGCCGCTCGGCAAGCGGCGGCGGCACGTGAACTCGCCAGCACGGGAGCCAACGATCTGCCTCTGGCGCTCGGCGGACTCATCACCCTGATGCTCGGGGCCGGACTGATCATGATCGCCGCCCGCCGCCGGGCCATGAAGGACAGGAACGACCTGAACAGCAAGGCGATGTAAGCCATATGCCGCCTTCGCGATTCGGCGAGATCGTGGGTTATCCTTGATCGAGTCGAGGAACCGGGTGACCCTCATGATGCACGTGCACGCCGCCAGCGATGGTCCTGCTTCGATCAATGGCAGCAGCAGGCCAAGCGGCCAGACAACGTTCTCGCCGGAACGTGCGCTGGAGGCGGTGGGCGACAGGTGGAGCCTGCGCATCTTCCGGGACGCGATGTTCCGGAACACCAGTCGCTTCGCGGACTTCGAGGAGCGCAGCGGTGCTGCCCCGGACATCCTGGCCGCTCGGCTCGACGGATTCGTGGGCGCCGGACTGATGGAGACCCGCCAGACCGGTGACGGGATCGACTACCTGCTCACCGACCAGGGGCGCAACCTGGAGCCGGTGATCATCGCCCTGACCACCTGGGGAGACGGCTGGACCGGCCCGCAGGGGCCACCGATCGCCTTCCCCCACGATGCCCCGATCACCGAGGCGCTGCGACAGACGCATCTCACCATCGTCGGTGACGCTCCCGCGGAGACGCTGCTCATCGAGATCACGCTGCTCGGTGCCTTCTCCGTACGGGTGAACGGCACGGTCGTCGGGCAGCTCTCGGTCGGATCGCAACGGCTGCTCGTCTTCCTCGCTCTGCATCACCGCTCCGTCACCCGCATCGCCATGGCCGGGAAGATGTGGCCGGAGGTCTCCGACGAACGAGCGGGCATCAGCCTGCGGTCGGCGCTCTCCCGGCTGGACACCTCGACCAGGGAAGCGGTGCTCTCCGCGTCGGCGGGGCTGAGCCTCGTCGAATCCGTCGCCGTCGACCTCCGGGATGCGCGGGCCCTGGCGGCTCGCCTGGTGCAGCCGGACGGCTCACCGCTCGACAGCGACCTGAGCGCGGCCGCGACCGCGACCCTCTCGATGGAACTGCTGCCGGACTGGTACGACGATTGGGTCGTCGCCGAGGCGGAAGACTGGCGGCAGCTGAGGATGAATGCCCTCGAGGCCCAGGCTGCGATCCTCGCCGAACGGGGGCGGCTGGCAGAGGCGGCCGGTGCGGCGAGGGCCGCCATCAAGGTCGAACCGCTTCGCGAGAGCGCTCATGCGAGCCTGATCCGGGTGCATCTGGCCGAAGGCAACCAGTCCGAGGCGCTGCGCGTCTACGACAGGTACCTGACCCTCCTGCGCGAGGGTCTGGGGCTGGAGCCCACCAACAGGCTCACCGACCTCATCGCCGATATTCGTCGCGCCTGATCGGCTCTGGCATGCCGTTCTCGATCGTCCTCGATGTGCTGCTCTGCCTCATGCTGCTCTTCTACACCGTGCACGGCCTTCAGGTCGGTCTCGTCCAGAGCCTCGGCGGCATCGTCGGGGTCATCGTCGGTGCCGTCGCCGCCTTCTTCGCCATCCCACTCGTCGCCGGCTGGGTCTCGACGAGCGCCTGGCGACTGCCGATCGTGCTCATCGTCGTCCTTCTTCTCCTGGGACTCGGCCAGGCGCTCGGTGGCCGGGCCGGACGCTTCCTCCGCCGCAGGCTTGAGAAGTCGCCCCTGCGGGGCTTCGACCGGCTGTTCGGAGCGGCCGTCACCCTCGTGGTCGCGGCGATCGTCACCTCGATGCTCGCCTTCGGCCTCGGCTCGCTGGGGGCGCCGTTCATCTCGCAGGCGATCGGCTCGTCGGCGGTCATCCGCACCATCGACGACCTGACGCCGAATCCGGTCAAGTCCCTCGAAGCTCAGGTGCGCGGTCTCGTGGCCGAGGACGGCCTCCCCCGCCTCTTCGACGCGATCGGCACCGGGGAACCCCTCGTCGTCCCCGACGCCGGTTCTGACACCGCCGCCCAGCAGGCCGCCGCGAAATCGGTGGTCAAGATCGTCGGCAACGCCTATCAGTGCGGTCAGAACCAGTCGGGAAGCGGCTTCGTCGTCTCTTCCGGACGGATCGTGACCAACGCCCACGTCGTTGCCGGCGTCGACCAGCCCGTCGTCGAGGCTCCGAACGGCGGTGCCTGGACCGGCAAGGTGGTCTACTTCGACAGCGCGGCCGACCTCGCCGTCGTCGCCGTCAGCGGGATGCCGACGCCGGCACTACAGCTCGGAACGGACCTGAAGGCCGGCGACGACGCCGTCTTCGACGGCTACCCGCTCGGCGGTCCGTTCAGCTCCTCCCCGGCGGCGGTTCAGAGCATCAACACCGTCGACGTCCCCGACATCTACGGGGGCGACCCGGCACCGAGGAAGGTCTACTACCTCGCCGCGCAGGTGCAGGAGGGCAACTCCGGCGGACCGCTGCTCGACGCGGCGGGCAAGGTCGTCGGCGTCGTCTTCGCCAAGTCGGCGACGACGAAGGACCTCGGTTTCGCGATGACGACCGACACGCTTCGGTCGGTCGCGGCGGAGGCGCCGACGCTCAGCTCCGCCGTCGCCTCCGGTCACTGCACCGCCGGCTGAGGCTAGACCGCTCCGAGCGAGACCGCCAGGAAGTCGAGGGTGCGCCGCCAGGCATCCTCGGCGATCTCCGGGCGATAGGTGTGCACGTTGGTGTCGTTGAAGAAGGCATGGCCCGCACCCTCGTACACCTTCGATGTGAAGTCGACGCCGGCCGCCTGCATCGCGGCGCTCACCTCCGGCAGGCTCTGCATCAGCCTCTCGTCCTCCTCGCCGTAGAAGGCGAGGATCGGGCTCGTGATGGTGTGCACCTGTCCGAGTTCCGGCGGCGACCCGTAGAACGGGACGGCGGCCGCAACCCTGCCGTCCGCTGCCGCGAGGGCGAAACTGTAGCTGCCGCCGAAACAGAATCCGACGACCGCGATGCGCCCGGCGACCCCCGGCCGCGCGGCCAGATAGTCGACGCAGGAACGGAGCGCCGAGACCGCCCAGGCGCCGTACTCCGGAACGTGCATGGGAGTGAAGGCCTCGCGCAGCCGCGGCTGGCCCTCCGCGCGCACCCTCTCATCCGTGCTCGTCATGATCGCGGCGAGTTCCAGGCCGATGCTCGGCTCGATGCCGATCGAGCTGAGCAGATCGGGGGCGATGACCAGATAGCCCTCCGCCGCGAAGCGATCGGCGACGTCCTTGATGTGTTCGACGAGGCCCCAGATCTCGTGGATGAGGACGACGGCGCCCTTCGGCGGCCCGTCGGGACGGACGAGGTAGGCGGAGAACTCCTTCGGCCTGTTCTCCGCTGGTTCGGTCTTGACGGGAAGCGTCAGCATCTCTGGCATGGCACGATTCTTCCACCGCAACCCTGACGCCCCGCTGGGTCGGCCCGGAGGCGGCTGAATGCCCGCGGCGCGCGGATCTTCACCTTTTTCCCACGGAACCCTTGTGCTTCACCCCGCGACGGAGGCATCCTGGATGAAGAACAACTCATCGCCCGTGAGAAGAGCCGCACCAAGTGCCGCACCCCGGGCGATGAGTCTTTTAACGGCCGAGGAGCGAGGAGCGGAGGAACGCGTTCACGTCGTCCAGCTCCTCCCGGGAGATGGAATGGCCGATGCCGGGGTAGTGCCGCTCGGTGAGCGTCGCGTGTCCGGGCAGCCACGCCGAGGTGCGTTCGACGGCGTCCGTCGGAATCACGGGATCGGCCGGGTCACGACCCCAGAACACGGGGGGACGGGACGACTCAAGCGAGGCATCCGCCGGCAGCTCCCCGGAGATGCTGAACCCGGACAGCGTCACGTAACTCGCGAAACGCTCCGGCGCGTGACGCATGAGATGCAGCGCCATGGCTCCGCCCTGGGAGAAGCCGAGCAGCCCGATCCTGGTCGACGTCTGCACGGTGTCGAGCCATTCCAGAACCGCCTCCGTCGCCGCGGCGGCAGCGACCGTGCTCGGGTCCCCCGCGTCACCGAGGGGAAACCAGGTGTAGCCGTCACCGAGAGGCATGGGGGCCCGGACGGAGGCGATCACCGGGGTCTTCGGCAGCAGCGGCACGAGCGTGAACAGGTCCTGCTCGTGCGAGCCGCGTCCGTGCATGAGCACAAGAAGGGGGCGGCTGGCGAGTGCCTGGGCCCTGCCGGTCTCGGGGACGGACCAGGCAACCGCCTGCGGATCGATGGCGAGCGTCGACGACATGACCCCAGCCTACGGCGGGACCGTCTCCTCCCGCCTCGTCCGCCGGGGTCGGGGAGGGCTACTCCGGCCCGAGAAGCGCGGTGGCGACCGTCTGGTGCACGGAGTCCTCGTTGCTCGGGTGGAAACCACCGGCGACGACATCCCGGTAGAGGCGGCCCAGCTCGCTCGAGGTCGAGAAGACCGCTCCCCCGGCGACGGCGATCGCCTGGTCGACGACGAATCGAGCCGTTCGTGTCGCCCTCGACTTGAGCCCGACGAGCCCGCGGAACCACTGGTCGCCGCGATCGACGAGACGATCGACGTCGTCGGCCAGCGCATCCAGCTGAGGCGGAAGCGCATCCTGGGCGAGTGCGGCATCGGCGATCTTCCACCGGGTGTTCGGATTCCTGTCGCCGGACAGCCCCGTGCGCGCGGAACGGCGGCCCTTCGCGGCAGCCACGGCGAGCTCGAGGGCACGCTGGCCGATCCCGGTGTAGACGGCCGAGACCAGGATCTCGAAGTTGGCGAAGATGGCGAAGATCAGCGGATCCGCACTCGGACCGGGATCCAGTCGCCGCACGATGCGGTCGGCGGTCGCCACCGCGTGATCGAGCCTGGTGCTGTTGCTCTGGCTGGCCCGCATGCCGATGGTGTCCCAGTCGGGGAGGATCGTGATGCCCGCGGTGTCGCGGGTGACGAAGGCGTGGACGAGCTTGGGCGCGTCGTCCGAGACCGTGTCGAGGCCGAAGAGGCCGAGGCGGGTCCAGGCAGGCGAGAGGCTCGTGAAGATCTTGGTCCCGGTGAACGCGTAGCCGCCGCCGGCGACCGGCTCAGCCTCGGTGCGGCTACCGAACAGCACGAGGTCGTTTCCCGCCTCGCTGATGGCGAAGGCGAACACCTCACCGGCCGCGGCCTCGCGCAGGACGAACTCGAGGGAGTCGTCGCCCCGATCGCGAAGGGTCTTGGCGATCCCCGTCCAGACGAGATGCATGTTCACGGCGAGCGCCGTGGCGGGAGCGGCGGCGGCGAGACGGATCTGCTCGTGGGCGGCCTCTCGGAGGCTCAGGCCGGCGCCGCCGAGGTCGACCGGGACGAGCGCACGCAGGTAGCCGGCGGCCTTCAGCTCGTCGAGGTCCTCCGTGAAGAAGGCGTTGTCGCGGTCGTAACCGGCCGCCCGATCGTGGATGCGCGCGAGAAGGTCGTCGTCGAGGAAACTCATCATCCAAGGATGTCACTCGTCGTGCGGCAGAATGGGGTCAGTGAGACACCAGCTATGACCCCCGCGCCAGAGACGACCGAGACGACCGGACCCCGGCACTCCCACTTCATCGATCTCTCGCCCCTGCGCGAGTCCCCCGCCTTCGCCAGGCTCTGGGCCGGCGGCGCGATCTCGGGGATCGGCGGTCAGATGACGATCGTCGCCGTCGGGCTGCACATCTACCAGATCACCCGTTCGACCTTCGCGGTGTCCCTTGTCGGCGCGTTCGCGCTCATCCCCATGGTGATCTTCGGCCTCTACGGCGGCATGCTCGCCGACGCCTTCGACCGGCGCATCGTGCTCTTCGTCGCCGCCGTCGTCGCCTGGGGTTCGACGATCACGCTCGCGAGCATCGCCTGGCTTGGGGTCGAGACGGTGTGGCCGTTCTACCTGCTCACCACCCTCACCGCGGTCGCCTCGACCGTGATCGGGGGGGTGCGTTCCGCCGTGCCGCCCCGGCTGCTCCCGCGCCGGCTGCTGCCCGCGGCATCCGCCCTCGGCGGGATCAGCGTGGGCATCATGGTCACCGTCGGACCGGCGCTGGCGGGGGTGCTCGTGGCGAGCGTCGGCTTCGCCTGGACCTACACGGTCGACGTCATCCTGTTCCTCAGCGCCTTCCTCGGTATCCTCTCCCTGCCGCGGCTGGCGCCCGAGGGTGAGGTGCAGCGGCCCGGGCTGGAGTCCCTGCGCTACGGCCTGGCGTTCCTGAGGCGCGCCCCGAACATCAGGATGACCTTCATCGTCGACATCATCGCGATGACCTTCGGACAGCCGAGGGTGCTGTTCCCGGCCGTCGGCGCGCTCGTGCTCGGCGGTGGGGCCGTGACGGTGGGCATCCTCACCGCGGGCGGTGCCGTCGGTGCGTTGTTGAGCAGCCTGTTCTCCGGACGACTCGGCGGACTGCGCTGGCACGGCAGGCTGATCACCCGGTCGATCGTCGTCTACGGCGCCTTCATCGCGGCATTCGGTCTTGTGCTCGCCGTGCTGAGTCTCGGCACCTTCGGGAGGGTCACGTCGTCGATCGGGCACGCCAACCTCGTCGCCATCCTCGTCTCCGCGGTGCTCCTCGCCGGCGCGGGTGCGGCGGACAACGTCAGCAGCATCTTCCGCCAGACCATGCTCCAGACCGCCGTTCCTGACAACATGCGCGGGCGACTGCAGGGCGTCTTCACCGTCGTCGTCACGGGCGGCCCACGCATCGGGGACATCTACGTCGGGCTCGCTGTGGGATTCGGCGCGCTGTGGCTGCCGCCCCTTCTCGGCGGCCTGCTCATCGTCGCCGCCCTGCTGACGCTGGTACGCATCCAGCGGGGCTTCCTCCGCTACGACGCCTTCGACCCGACGCCGTGACGGAGGCACCCGCGGCGGTCCCAGAGCTCACCCTATGCCCCTCCCTGCGAGGCGCCGACGTCAGGCTCGTCGAAGGGTGACGACGTTCCACGACACGGGCGGGAAGGCCACCGAGTCGGTGACCGAAACCGTACGCGGCGTGACGTTCTCCATCCGGTCCGCGGTGTTCGCGGCGTCCCTGTCGTCGTGGGTCAGCACCCGGTGCGCC
Source organism: Lacisediminihabitans sp. (assembly GCF_036404185.1). Classification (GTDB taxonomy): domain Bacteria; phylum Actinomycetota; class Actinomycetes; order Actinomycetales; family Microbacteriaceae; genus Lacisediminihabitans. The sequence continues at coordinate 55,678 of NZ_DASWPB010000087.1, forward strand.
ATCGCCCGGTAGCCCTCGAACCGACCACCGAGCACGAGGTCGAGTTCCACCGTCCGATCGAGCGATCGGTTAGCGGCGAAAATCACGATCTCCCCCGTGCCCTCGTCCCAGGTCGCCGCCGCGACCACGTCATCGACCTCGCCGTACTTCGCCGTCTCGTGCCTGCCCGCGTCGATGTCGAGCCGGAGCGCCACCCCGCCGGCACGGGCGGCCACGTCGGCGAAGGGGAAGAAGGTGGTCTGGCGCCAGGCGGCGCCGCCCTCCACGGTGGTGATCGGCGCGATCACGTTGACGAGCTGGGCGATGCACGCCATCCGCACCCGATCGGCATGGTTGAGCAGCGAGATGAGCAAGCTGCCCACCACGACCGCCTCGGTCACGGTATAAACGTCCTCGGCGAGGTCGGGGGCCTCCCGCCAGGCCTCACGGCTGCCGTCGTGCGAGTGGAACTCGGTCTGATGCCACACGTTCCACTCGTCGAAGGAGAGCTGAATGCTCTTCCTGCTGTGCAGCTTGCCCTTGATGTGATCCGCGGTCGCGACGACGCTGGTGATGAAGTCGTCCATCGAGTCGGACGAGGCGAGGAAGCTGGCGGCATCGCCGTCCACATCCTCGTAGTAGTTGTGCAGCGAGATGTAGTCGACCTGCTCGTAGGTCTCCTCCAGCACGGTCGCCTCCCACTCGCCGAAGGTGGGCATCCAGCGGTTGGAGCTACCGCAGGCGACCAGCTCGATGCCGGGGTCGACCCGCCGCATCGCCTTCGCCGACTCGAGAGCGATGCGGCCGTATTCGACCGCGGTCTTGTGACCGATCTGCCAGGGGGCGTCCATTTCGTTGCCGAGACACCAGATTTTGATACCGTACGGATCCGCTACGCCGTGGCTCCGGCGCAGGTCGGACCAGTAGGTGCCGCCCGGGTGGTTGCAGTACTCGACCAGATTGCGGGCGGCATCCACTCCGCGTGTACCGAGGTTGACCGCCATCATCAGCTCGACGTCGGCATTCTCCGACCATGCGGCGAACTCGGCCAGCCCGACCCGGTTGGTCTCACGGCTGCGCCAGGCGAGGTCGAGGCGCACCGGGCGGTCCTCGACGGGGCCGACCCCGTCCTCCCAGTTGTAGGCGGAGACGAAGTTGCCGCCCGGGTAGCGCACCATCGTCGGACCCAGCTCCTTGACGAGGCGCAGCACGTCCGTCCGGAAGCCGTGCTCGTCGGCGGTCGCGTGACCCGGCTCGTAGATGCCGCCATAGACGGCCCTGCCCATGTGCTCCACGAACGAGCCGAACAGGCGGCGGTCGACATCGCCGATCAGGTAAGCGTCATGGACAACGATTCTTGCGGTGCTCACGAGCACAGTCCTTTCCTTTCGGGATTTCGGGCGGATCGCACCGCCGAGGAGGGGTGATCAGGAACGATCGGGCATCTCCAGCGGCTCGACACGCTTGATCACGAAGGCGTAGGAGACGATCCCCAGCACGAGGAATCCGAGCGTCATGAACATCGGCGCGAGGAAGGAGCCGCCCGTCGCGTCGAGCAGCGCACCGACGGCGATGGAGACCAGGATGCCCGCGGCGCTGCCGGCGAAGTTCATCAGCCCGGCGAGCGAACCCACGTGGCCGACGGTCGGCGCGAGCTCGGACGGCAGCAGCCACACACTCGCGTTCGCGAAGGTCAGGGCGCCGTATGAGATCGACAACAGCACGATCGCCACCGCTGGGCTGTCGGTGAAGATCGAGAAGATGATGACCGTCGAGACGATGAGGCCGCCGATGATGAGCGTCTTGCGGGCCCGGGTCGCCGACCAGCCGCGCCGGATCAGGTAGTCGGCGAAGATCCCGCCCGCCCAGCCGGATGGCACCGCGACCCAGGCCGGGATCGAGCCGAACAGTCCGAGCGACGGCAGCGTGAATCCGCGGCTGTCGATCAGGTAGGTGGGGAACCAGGTGACGAACCAATAGATGACGAAGGCGACGCAGAAGTTGCCGAGGATCATGCCCCATACCGCACGGAAACGGAGCAGATCGATCCAGCGCACCTTCACCTTCGGTGCGGTGTCGAGCTCTTCTGGAGTCTCCTGGCCCGCCTCGATGTAGGCGAGCTCCTCGGCAGAGACCAGCTTGCTCGCGCGGGGGGTGCGGTAGAACAGATACCAGGCAATGGCCCAGATGATGCCGAGCAGGCCGGTGACCACGAAGGAGCCGCGCCAGCTGATGACCGCCATCACGCTGACCACGATCGGCAGGGCGATCGCCGTTCCCACGCGCGAACCGCTGTCGAAGATCGCCGTCGCGACACCGCGCTCGCGCTTGGGGATCCATTCCCGGACGGCCTTGACGTTGCTCGGATAGGCGGGCGACTCGCCGACGCCGAGCAGCAAGCGCAGGCCGAGCAGCGACGCGAAGCCGCGCCCGAGGGAGGTGGCGGCGGTGAACACCGACCAGAGCAGTGCGCCCACCGTGTAGGACACACGCGCTCCGACCCGGTCGACGAACCACCCGGCGAACAGCTGGCAGATCGCGTAGGTCCAGAAGAACCCCGAGAGGATCAGGCCGAGCTCGGTGTTGCTGAGGCCGAACTCCTTCTGAATCGTGGGGGCCGCCGCGCTGAGGTTCGCGCGATCCAGATAGACGATCGTGGTGCCGAGGAAGGCGAGGAGGACGACGACCCACCGCACCGCACCGCGCGGTCGCGATGCGGCAACCGCATCCACAGGGCGCTCTGGGCGGGTCTCGGGAACTTGCGACATGGATGCACTCACTTCCTTGTGACGAGGGGCCCTGAGGCCAGCACTCACTTATATGACATGTGACACGTAAGCATGCTTGCCGCAGCGATGTCAAGCCCTCGACACGTGGTGTTCCCGAAGGGGGCGTCAGACCACGTTCGCCTGAAAGCCCAGGAGGCCCTTGCCGAGGTTGTCCCGCATCGCCTCCGCCGCCCCGTTGCCATCGTGGACCGCGATGCACTCCACGATCGCGGCGTGCGACTCCACGAGCTCATGCACGCCGACCTCACCGTTCTTCACCCATCCCTGCCAGACCTGCCGTAACAGCTTGTCCAGCAGCGGAGAGAGCGCATCGACGAGCATCTCCATCACGTCGTTGTGGGCGGCACCGACGACCTCGCGATGGAATTCGACATCGGCGCGGTACAGCGTGCCCACGTCGGTGGCCGCACGGAGGGCCTCCATCTTGCGGCGGATGCCCTGGATCTCCTCGTCCGTGGCCCTCTCCGCTGCCAGGCGTGCCGCCGCGACCTCGATGGACTCGCGGATCTCCTGCACCTGCTCCAGGTCATGGCCCCGCACCGCGAATCGCAGCCGCATCAGCCGTTCGAGCTGGGTGCTCCCCGGCACGGAGATCACGCTCTGGCTGCCCTGCTGACGCTTCAGCAGCCCTTGACCGGACAGCTCGGCGACCGCCTCCCGAATTACCGTGCGGCTCACCCCGAGCTCCTCGGCCATCTCCGCCGCGGACGGAATCGGGTCACCCTCCCTGAGGCCCTGATCCTGCACCAGACTGATGATCGAATCCGCGGTCAGCTGCGTGAGCGACGGCCGATTGAGCGCACGACGTGGCATGAATCCTCCTCACGCCGGCGTCGGCGCACCGCTTATCATACAAGTGTTCGCGCGCGGGTTCTCTTGGCAGGCTCGGCGACCGGAGGGCCGCCGGTGACACCAGCACGAGAGAACCGGCACGGCACCCCAACGCGGTCGAACGGTCAGAGTCCCGCCGGGAGTTCGCCCTCGCTGACGAGGTACAGCCGTTGGGTGGCGCGGGTCATCGCGACGTAGAGTGCGCCGGCTCCGCGCTCCGATGCTGCCAGGATCGCGACGGGATCGACGACGACGACCGCATCGAACTCGAGGCCCTTGGCCTCCTGCGGGGTGAGCACCGCGATGTCCTTGGTCAGGCCCTGGGCGCCGACGGCGACGGCGGAGCCGAACTCGTCCGCGAGGCGCCCGGCCAGGGTGGTCAGCCCGGCCTCCTGGACGATCACGGCGAGGGTGCCCCCCTCCCCGGTTGCGAGGTTCCTGCGCACGGCCTCCGCCGCATCCTCGACGAGCTCGATCGGCCATCGGGTGGCGCGAACGGCGCGAGAGGGGGTGATCGGGAGACCGTGGGCGACGGCCATCCGTTCCGCCGCCTCGGCGATCTGACTGGGGGTCCGGTAATTGACGGTCAGTTCCTCGAGCCGCCAGCGGTCCGCCTCCGGCGAGCCCTCGAGGAGCGGCTCCAGCGCATCCTTCCAGCTGGAGGAGGCCGAGGCAGACGCGGCCTGGGCGATGTCGCCGACGATCGTGAACGACCGCTGCGGTCCGCGGCGCAGCAGCAGCCTCCATTGCATGGGCGAGAGCTCCTGGGCCTCGTCCACCACGACGTGACCGTAGGTCCAGCTGCGGTCGGCCGCCGCCCTCTCGGCGGTGGTCCCGCGGTACCCGGTCTCGGCGAAGCCAGCGGCGAGGGACTTCGCGTCGACGAGGCCCGCGACATCCATGTTCTCGATGGCATGCTCGGCGTTCTCGATGTCCCGTTTGCGCTGCTGCTTGGCCTCACGCTTCGCGGCGGCGTCGGCGACGCTGTACTCGCCGAGGTGCTCCGCGGCCTCGTCGAGCAACGGGATGTCCGAGACGGTGAACTCGGCGTCGCGGGCACGGTAGAGCAGGGCGCGCTGCTCCGCGGTCCAGTCCGGCGTGAGCTCGGCAAGCCACTGCGGGCGGGCGTAGAGGTCCTGCACCAGCTTCTCCGGCGTGAGCGGAAGCCAGGCGGTGTTCAGCGCGATGCGCACGTCCTCCGATGAGCGCAGGTCCTCGCGCAGCATGGGGAGGTCGGAGTCGTCCATCGAATTGCCGGCGTCTTTGAGCTGGGTCAGCCATTGACGGCTGAGCGCACCGAGGGCGTGCTTCACGAAGATCACCCTGGCCTCGTTGTACGGCTTGTTCGACTCCCTGGCACGGTGGATGGCCGCCGCGACGAGCTGCGGATCCAGGGTGAGCCGGTCGCCGCTCACCTCGAGCCCCTGCGGGAGGGAGGGGATCCTCTGCCTCGAGCGCACCGCGCGGGCGATGAGGCCGGCCATCGAGGACCGTCCCTTGAGCGCGGCGACCGCCGGAGCGTCCTCCCTCGTCGCCTCGACCCCCGGATAGAGCTGACCGAGGCTCGCGAGCACGACCCCGGTCTCGCCGAGTGACGGCAGGACGGCCTCGATGTACTGAAGGAAGGATGGCGACGGCCCGACGATCAGGACCCCCGAATTGCGCAGGCGGTCGCGATGCGAATAGAGCAGGTAGGCGGCGCGGTGCAGGGCGACGGCCGTCTTCCCCGTGCCCGGCCCTCCCTGGACCACGAGCACACCCCGGAGATCGGACCGGATGATGCGGTCCTGCTCCGCCTGGATGGTCGCGACGATGTCCGCCATGCGCCCGGTCCGCTGGGCGGTCAGGGCCGCGAGGAGCGCGCTCTCGCCCTGGAGCTCCGCCGACTCCCCCTGGAGCAGCTCGGCATCGAAGATCTCGTCCTCGATGCGGATGACGCTCCGCCCCTTGGACAGGAGATGACGACGTGCCCTCGCCCCGAGCGGGGTCGCGGCGGTCGCCTGGTAGAAGGCGCTCGCCTGGGGCACGCGCCAGTCGAGCAGGATCGGCCGGAGATCGGTGTCGCGCAGGCCGATGCGACCGATGTAGCGCAGCACCGGACCGTCCTCGTCCGCGTCGGCCCCGCCGGGCTCGAGCTCCAGCCGGCCGAAGGCGAGCCGCTCGTCGACCTCACGAAGCTGCACGATCCGGTCCTCATAGATCCTGGCGAAGGTGTCCCGCTCCGAGCGGCCCTGATGGTTGCCGCCCACATCGAGCAGACGCACGGCATCGAGTTGCTGCTCTGCCTCGTGCTTCAGCGCGTCGAGGCGCGCGTACAGCGTGGCCACGTAGTCCTGCTCGTGCTTCAGCTCGTGATCGGCCACTCGAATTACCCCTCGAAAATCCAGCGTTCAAGTTTAGTTGTCCCGCTGGGCGTCTCCTGACCGCGAAGGCCATCGGCCTCGGCGCCGGTCAGGCCTGTCGATAGGGCTCCAGGTCGGGGTCGAGAGGAATCCTGCCCACGGTCGCCAACAGGTCGAGCGCGACGGTCTGGCCGGCGAAGGCGAGCAGCGTGAGGCGGCGCTCCGGCCCGAAGGCCGACTGCAGCCGCGAGTAGAACTCATCGGGGATGTCGTGCGGACTGCGCACGATGAGCCTGCCCCAGTCGATGAGGAGTTGTTCCGCCTCCGTGACCTGGGGGTTGTCCGGATCGTCCCCCGCCTCCAGCAGCGTCCTGCGGAACGACAGCGCGGTGGGAAGGCTGCCGTCTTCGTCGGCGATCGCATAGGCGAACAGCGTCAGGGCCCGTTCCCCGATCCAGGGGGCGATCTCGTCCCAGAGCGCCTGCCACCCGAGGGACACGCGAAAGCTCGTGGGATTGGCGAGCAGCGCCGCCTGGAGACCCGTGATCGAACCGCCCTGCGCATCCGCTCTCGCATCCCGGAGGGCCTTCGCCTCCGGCTTGAGGGTGCTCTCGGTCGCGGGGATCAGGAAGGTCATGCCACCAGCCTAGGCAGTCAAGACGACCCCTCGTTCCCGGGCTTCCGGAGCCTCAGCCCAGCAACCGCCCAGACGAGTCCCCGGGGCCGCGAACGGTCTCGACCTCCTCGGAGCTCAGCTCCCGTCCGGAGCCGTCGACAAAAGCCACCCTCGTGGGTGCGCCCGTCGCCAGCTCGCGGTAGATCGTCGCCGGTCCGCTCGGGTTGGGCCGGTAGGCATCCCCCCAGGCGGTCAGCGCGGCGAGCGTGGTGCGCAGCGCGCGACCGCTCTCGGTGAGGTGGTAGCTGTAGCGCTCCCTGGCGCCGTCCTCCCGATAGGACCGCCGCTCCATGACTCCGTGATCGACGAGGGTCGTCAGCCGGTCGGCCAGGATGTCCGACGAGACCCCCAGCCTCTCCTTGAACTCGGAGAAGCGAGTTCGCCCCCACATCGCCTCGCGCACGATGAGGAGGGTCCACTTCTCCCCGAGCACCTCGAGACTGCGGGCGATCGAACACGTCGGGGCGGGACGGGAGGCGGGACGGAGGGTGGCTGTCGCGGACATGGGGGAATTCTACCCTTCTGGGTTGGATATTCCAATGGAGGATGCTAGCTTGGGAAAACCAAGCGAGACTTCGCTGGACATCGACCACGCCGACGTCGCCTTCGGTCGAGAGCCGCACCACCCGGACGAAAGAAGGCGCCGTGCCCACTCTCAGCAATCGCAGCAGTTTCTGGACGGCGGCGGCGGTCGTCGCCGTCGCGCTCTGGGCAAGCGGCGCGCCGTCCATGGTCTATCCCGTCTACGTGGCCGAGTGGCAGCTGCCTCCCATCGTCATCACCTCGATCTTCGCGGTGTACCCGATCAGCCTCGTGGTCATCCTGGTCATCTTCGGCAGCATCTCCGACTACATCGGCCGCAGGGCGACGATGCTGGCCGGTGTCACGGCGATGGCCATCGGCATCCTGCTCTTCGCCATCGCCCCGAATGTCGGCTGGCTGTTCGCCGGCCGGATCTTCCAGGGCATCGGCGTGGGGCTCGCCATGAGCCCGGCGAGCGCCGCGATGGTCGAGTTCAACCCCGGGGGCAACGCGGCACGGGCCAGTTCGATCAACACCGCCGCGACGGCCGTCGGCCTCGCACTGGCGACGATCGTCGGAGGGGCCCTCGTGCAGTTCGCGCCGCTGCCGGGGCACCTCGCCTACTGGGTGCTCTTCGCGCTCACCCTGGCGCTCATCGTCGCGATCCTGTTCATGCCGCGCAGGGTCGTCGGCACCACCGCGGAGGGTCGCTGGCGACCCCGCGGGGTGCGGGTCCCGAAGGGACTCGGCGGGGTCTTCATCACCTCGGCGCTGGCCGTCACGGCCGGATTCGCAATGGGCGCCCTTCTGCTCTCGCTGGGTTCCGAGATCGCCAAGGACCTCATCAACACGGAGAACGCCTTCGTCGCCGGAAGCATCATCGCCCTCTCGGCGGTGGCGATCGGGGTGACGGCCGTGGTCGCCCGACCACTCGCGCCTCGGACGGCGATCGGCATCGGCGGGCTGACCACGGCCGCAGGGATGGGACTGATCGCGCTGGCGGCGGCGACCGCCTCGCTTCCCGTGTTCCTGTCCGCGCAGGTCGTCGCGGGGGTCGGATACGGCCTGCTGTTCCTCGGCGGCCTCGGCCTCACCAATAGGCATGCACCGGCCCACCACAGGGCGCAGACGCTCTCCGCGGTCTACCTCGTCGCCTACCTCGCCCAGGGACTCATCGCCGTCTCCCTCGGGCTCTCCGCGACCTCGATCGGGCTCGCCCCCGCCGTCGACATCTGGGCTCCGGTCATCGCGGGGATCTGCATCGCCGCCGCCCTGCTGGCAGCGCTCGTCGGGCGGCGTCGGGCGGCGGTGGTCGCCTAGACTCCGATGTCATCGCTCGAGCCGGACCCTCGACTCTCGACTCTCGACCTCGGCTTCGTGATGCGCCAATCGGCGAGTTAAGCTAAGAAATAGACAAAATATCCGTCTCTGCGGTGGAGGATGCCAATGGCGGTCGATGGCTTGGGCATGCTGCTCGCTCTGGTGAGACAGCACCCGGGGGTGACGCGATCGGAGCTCCTCGAGCAACTCGGATGGTCGCGCGTGACGCTGGAGCGCCGTCTCAACGAGCTCACCGAATCCGGTTTTGTGGTCGCGATCAGCCAGCGCGGCTCCACGGGCGGCCGGCCGCCAGAGGGATTCCAGCTCAATGCGGACCACGGGGTGCTCCTCGCGGCCGACATCGGCAGTTCCAGGGCACGATTCGCCGTCACGGACTTCCTCGGCACTCCCCTGCTCTCGGTGAGCCGCGCGTTCGACATCGAACTCGGTCCGACCAAGGCCCTCGACATCGTCAGGCATCAGTTCCGCAGCCTGCTCACCCAGGCCGGATTCGAGCCCGCGGCGGTGCTGGGCATCGGAATCGGCATTCCCGGACCCGTCGATTTCGCGGCGGGGAGGATCATCCATCCGCCCACCATGCCCGGCTGGCACGGGGTCGAGCCGGCCGCGGCATTCGAGACCGACTACCCGGGTGCCCCGGTCGCCGTCGACAACAACGCCAACGTCCTCGCCCTCGGGGAGTACCGCACAACGTGGCGCGATCGCTCGGACCTGCTGCTCATCAAACTCGGTCAGGGGCTCAGCTCCGGACTCGTCCTCGACGGCCGCATCTACCGTGGACCCGGCGGCATGGCGGGAGAATTCGGCCACCTCTATTGCCCCGAGGGCACGCAGTGCCGCTGCGGACGCTTCGGCTGCCTGGAGTCCGTCGCCGGCGGTTGGGCGATCCAGCAGCAGCTCCAATCCGTGGGCAACAACGTGCAGAGCAGCGACGACGTCGTCGGCCTCGCGATGCGCGGCAATTACCTCGCCCTGGAGCTGCTGACGCGGGCGGGCGAGTTCATCGGCGAGGCCCTGGCGCCCGCCGTGTGCCTGATGAACCCGTCGACCCTCGTGCTCGCGGGCGACCTCGCTCGGGCAGGAGAGGTGATCGCGGTCCCCATGCGCGCGGCGATCAAGGCCAGGACTCCCGAATACCTTTTCGAACGGCTCACCATCGTGCCAGCCAGGTCGGGATCCGACGCCGGGGTGATCGGAGCCGCGTTCCTCGCTCAGGACGCGGCCTGCGCGAGGCACGAGCTCACGGGGAGGACAGACAGACGGGCGGACCGCGATCCTTCGTAGTTTTGTCTATTTCTGGACAAAATTGTCTCGTCATGTTAATGTTTCAGCGTGCGGGCCAGTGACGGCCTCGCGCGGGAGGACAACGATGACCTACGCAAGCGTTTCGACGGTTTTGCCCGATGAGGTGTTCGAGCTCGACGCGGCCGCGGACGACTGGCGTGCCGCACTGAAGATCGCCGGCGAGAGGCTGACCGCCGGGGGGTTCGCCACTCCGGACTACACCGACGAGATGATCGCGGCCGTCGAGAAGCTCGGTCCGTACATCGTGGTCGCCCCCGGGATCGCCTTCGCCCATTCGCGGCCGTCTCCCGCCGTGCTGCACACGGGAATGAGCTGGGTGCGGCTCTCGCCTCCCGTCGACTTCGGCAGCGCGAAGAACGACCCCGTCTGGCTCGTGATCGGGCTGGCGGCGACCGATGAGCAGGCGCACATCGGGGTGATGTCCCAGATCGCCGGAGCGCTCTCGGACTCCGACAGGCTCGAGAGGCTGCGTACCGCCTCGAGCCCCGAGGAGATCAGGACGATCCTCGCGCCGACGGACTCCCCTCAGGAAGAAGGAAAACGATGAACATCATTTGCGTGTGCGGCATGGGAATCGGCACCTCGATACTGCTGAAGATGAGCGTCGACAAGGCCGCGGACGAACTCGGTCTCGACGCGGAGGTGACCACCGCGGACATCGGCACGGCCAAGGGAGCCGCGCAGGGCGCCGATCTGATCCTGACCTCGGGAGAGCTCGCCGAAGAGCTCGGCGGAGTCTCAACGCCGGTCATCGTGATCGACAACTTCATGGACGGTGACGAGATAAAGAAGAAGCTCCAAGAAGCCACCAGCTGAGCTAGCCACTCACGACTCGACAACGACGCGGGCGCACCGCAACGATGCGCTCGTGCGGTGTCGTGCGCCCCGAACAGTCCCTGTCGTCTCACCGGAGACGGATCATCGCCCCGCACAACTATTGAGAAAGGACAAAAGTCATGGATTGGTTAGTCGCGATTCTCGACTTCATCAGCAAGCAGATCCTCAACGTCCCCGCCTACCTGATCGGCATCGTCGCCGCGGTCGGCCTCATCGCCCTTAAGAAGCCGGTGGGTCAGGTGGTCGGCGGTGGCCTCAAGGCGGCGATGGGCTACCTCATCCTCGGTGCGGGAGCGGCGGTCGTCGTGGCGGCGCTCGCGCCCTTCGGCAACCTCATCTTCAAGGTGACCGGGGCGCACGGCGTGGTTCCGACCAACGAGGTCATCACCGCCCAGGCGGCGACACAGTACGGCGCGACCTCCGCATACCTCATCGTGGTGAGCTTCATCGTGATGCTGCTCCTGGCACGCTTCACCCCGCTCAGATATGTGTTCCTGACCGGCCACCACATGGTGTTCATGGCGACGCTGCTTGCCGTGGTCCTCTCGGTCGGCTTCGGTCCGGACAACACGTTGCTCATCGTCCTGGTCGGGTCCGTGCTCATGGGCGTGATCATGGTCGTCATGCCCGCGTTCGCTCAGCCCTTCATGAACCGGGTGACGAACGACGACAAGCTCGCCATCGGCCACTTCAACACGCTGGGCTACATCACGGCCGGGGCCCTCGGAACCGCCGTGGGACGCAAGTCGAGATCGACTGAGGATGTGAAGTTCCCGCAGGGACTGAAGTTCCTGCGCGACTCGATGGTCTCGACCACGCTGCTCATGGTGGTGCTCTACCTGTTCTTCGCCGTGTGGGGTGCCATCGTGCTGCCGCACAGCCAGGCCATGAAGATCTTCGCCTCGTCGGCGACCCCACCGACCGATTTCGGTGGATACTTCATGGCCGCGTTCGCCCAGGCCCTGCAGTTCGGCATCGGCGTGAGCATCATCCTCTACGGTGTGCGCATCATCCTCGGCGAGCTGGTCCCGGCCTTCCAGGGCATCGCCAACAAGGTGGTGCCGGGCGCCCGTCCGGCACTCGACGTGCCGATCGTCTTCCCGTTCGCCCCCAACGCCTCGCTCATCGGATTCATGTCGTCGTTCGTCGGCGGTCTGGTCGCCCTCGGCGTCATCGCCGTCTGGCTCGGCCCGGCCTGGGGCGTCGCGCTCATCCTGCCGGGAATGGTCCCCCACTTCTTCGACGGCGGCGGCGCGGGGGTCTTCGGCAACGCGACGGGCGGACGCCGGGGCGCCGTGGTCGGCGGCTTCGTCAACGGCCTGATCATCACCTTCCTCCCGGCCCTGCTGCTCACCGTCATGGGCACGCTCGGGCTGGCGAACAGCACCTTCGGCGACGCCGACTTCGGCTGGTTCGGATCGGTCGTCGGCCTGCTCGCCAGGCTCGGAACCGTTGGGGGTTCGATCGTGCTGGTCGTCTTCGCCGCCCTGCTGTTCGGCGCGGCCTGCCTGTACAAGGTCAAGCTCGTCGACACCGGATGGCTGCCGGGGAAGGCCCGTGCGGAATGGGTCGAGGCACAGAAGGCCGAGGCGAAGGCAGCGGCACAGGCGGAGAGGTAATCATGGTCGCGACCCCGTCCCCCGCATCCCCATCCTCCCCGGCCTGGTCGTGGAGCAACCTCGACGACCGGGCAGTGGATACCGCGCGCATGCTCACCATGGACGCGATAGAACGCGCGCACAGCGGGCACCCCGGTACGGCGATGAGCCTCGCACCGGTCGCCTACGTGCTCTATCAGAAGGTCATGCGGGGCCTTCCCGCGCAACCGGATTGGCCCGGTCGCGATCGGTTCGTGCTGTCCTGCGGACACGCCGGTTTTGTCCAGTACGCCCAGCTGTACCTCGCGGGATACGGTCTGGACCTCGACGACCTCAAGGCCACCCGGCAGTGGGGCTCGCTGACCCCGGGCCATCCGGAGCACGGGGTCACTCCCGGGGTGGAGGCCACAACGGGGCCGCTCGGATCGGGGTTCGCGACGGCCGTCGGCATGGCGATGGCGGCCAGGCGGGAGCGGGGCCTGTTCGATCCGGACGCTCCTGCCGGCACCAGCCCGTTCGACCACTTCGTGTACGTGCTCTGCTCGGACGGCGACCTCGAGGAGGGTGTGTCGTCGGAGGCATCCTCGCTGGCGGGGGTACAGCAGCTCGGCAATCTCATCGTGCTGTGGGACGACAACCGGATCTCCATCGATGGTTCCACGGACATCGCCTTCCGCGAGGACGTTCCCGGGCGATTCGCCTCCTACGGGTGGGACGTGCACGAGGTGGATTTCCACGGGGGCAATGGCGACTACCTGGAGCGCCCCGAGGCGGTGTTCGAGGCGATCGCCCTGGCGCAGGCCGTGCGGGACAGACCGTCGTTCATCGCGGTCCGCACCCGCATCGGCTGGCCTGCCCCCACCATGGCCGGAACGGAGAAGGTGCACGGCGCACCGCTCGGCGCCGCGGAGGTGGCGGCCACCAAGCGGGTGATGGGATTCGATCCCCGGCTTGACTTCGCGGTCGATCCGGCCGTGCTCGCGCACACGCGGCGCCTCGCGGATCGGGCGCACGGCTGGCTGACGGAGTGGGAGGCCACGATGACCGGGTGGCGCGCCAGGGAGCCGGAGCGCGCGGCGGTCTATGACCGGCTCACGACCGGCGCGCTCCCCGAGGGGTGGAGGGATGCCCTCCCCCGCTTCGACGAGGCGGGGTCCTCGGTGGCGACGCGCACCGCCTCCGGTGAGGTGCTCGCCGCGCTCGCGCCGCTCCTGCCGGAGCTGTGGGGCGGCTCGGCCGACCTCGCCGAGTCGAACAAGACGGACATTACCGGCGAGCGGAGTTTCCTGCCCGAGACGCCGCGGATCCCCGGCGTGGATGCGTCCCCCTACGGTCGCCTGGTGCACTTCGGGATCCGCGAGTTCGCGATGGGGCTCTCACTCGTCGGCATGGCGCTGCACGGGCCCACGCTGCCGTTCGGGGCGACCTACCTGGTCTTCAGCGACTACATGCGGGCCGCCGTCCGCCTCGCGGCACTGCAGAAGGCACGGGTGATCTTCATCTGGACACACGACTCCATCGGCGTGGGAGAGGACGGTCCGACGCATCAGCCCATCGAGCAGCTCGCGTCGCTGCGCACGGTGCCGGGATTCGCGGTGATCCGCCCGGCCGACGCCACCGAGACCGTCCTGGCCTGGGCGGCGATCCTCCAGTCCCGGACCGGACCCGTCGGATTGGTGCTGAGCAGGCAGGGTGTCCCGGTGCTCGCTGAGACGGCCGCGATCGCGGCCCACGGCGGGGACGGGGTGGCCCGCGGTGCTTACGTTCTCGCGGAGGCCGCGTCGTCGGACGGGACACCGCGGCGGCCGGAGGTCATCCTCGTGGCAACCGGCTCCGAGGTGGCGCTCGCCCTGTCCGCGAGGGAGACCTTGCAGGCTGCCGGCACGCCGACGAGGGTGGTGTCAATGCCGTGCGTCGAATGGTTCCTCGACCAGCCGGAGGAGTACCGCGAGAGTGTCCTGCCCGAGGCGATCCGTGCGCGCGTCGCCGTCGAGGCGGGGGTGTCCCAGTCGTGGTTCCGCTGGGTGGGTATCGACGGCGAGGTCGTCGGCATCGACCA
>NZ_DASWPB010000088.1:0-8109 GCF_036404185.1 Lacisediminihabitans sp.
GGACGATGTCGCTCGCTGTTTCCGACTAGGGTCGAGCCGTGAACAACCGCGTGACGATCGTCGATGTGGCGGCCAGGGCCGGGGTCGCGATCAGCTCCGTCTCCAGCGCGCTCAACGATCGCCCGGGGGTCTCGGAGGAGACCAGGCGCAGGATCGTTCAGGCGGCCCACGACCTGGGCTTCGTCCCCTCCCTTCGAGGACGCAGCCTCTCGGCGAAGCGGGCGTTCAGCGTGGGACTTGTGGTCCACCGCGATCCCTACGTGCTCGAGTCCGATCCCTTCTTCGGAAGCTTCATCGGCGGGATCGAGACGGTTCTCGGCCCGCGCGGCTACGCGCTGATCCTGCAGATGGGCTCGGAGCCGGGTGACGCCCTCGACCGCTATCGCACCTTGGCCGCGAACAGGCGGGTCGATGGCGTTTTCCTCTCCGAGCTCGGCGTCGACGATCAGCGCGTTCCCCTGGTCCAGGAGCTCGGTCTCCCCGCCGTCGGGGTGAACCCGGAGCCCGGTTTCCCGCTGCCCGCCGTCCGGCAGAGCCATGTCGACGGCATCAGGGCGCTCGTTGATCACCTCGTCGGGCTGGGGCATCGTCGCCTCGCCCTCGTCACCGGGCCGCGGGAGTTCATCCACTCCGGTCAGCGCCGCCGGGCCTGGACCGACGCGCTCGAGGATGCCGGGCTCGCCTCGGCGGAGGTCGTCGAGGGGGACTTCACCTACGACAGCGGGGTGGCCGCGGCCTCCCGTCTGCTCGCCGAGCGGGATCCGGGTCAGCGGCCGACGGCGGTCATGTGCTCGAACGACCTCTCGGCGATCGGCTTCATGGCCCGTGCCGGCGAGCTCGGGGTGCGCGTCCCCGAGGAGCTCTCGGTCGCCGGTTTCGACGGCATCCAGCTGGGCACCTACGTGCGCCCGACGCTCACCACCATCGCCACGCAGCCGCGGCTGCTGGGGGCGGAGGCCGCCCGCCTGCTGCTCCAGGTGATCGGCGGCGAGGCGGTGGTGGACGTCGACGTCGACCCCGCTCGCCTCGTCGTCCGACGGTCGACCGCGATCGCCCCGACCGTTCGCTGATCCGCCGGATCCCGTGCGAATGGATCGGCGACGTGCTATCTTGACAGCTACCGAAACGTTTCGGTAGCTCACGAAGACCGTCAGGAAGCCCAATGACCGCGCTCCTCCCATCCGCCCCGGGCGTGCGGCGCGCGCTCGGCGCGGGGCGCATCGAGCACGGCTCACCCGACGGTCACGCCGACGCCGGATCGGCGCCAGTTCCGGATCGGTACCGGTTCCCGCTGAGGGCGAGTACCAGATGAGGACCAGTACCAGGCAAGACCACTAAGGAAACCGGCAGCCCCGGCTGCCCGACAAAGGGAGACACCGTGCAACGACGCACCAAGCTCATCGGAGCGGCCATCGTGGCCGCGACCATGATCGGCATCACCGCGTGTTCGGGATCTGGAGGCGGCGGCGGTTCGACGACCGCCAAGGGCCCCATCAAGATCTGGTATTCGAACAACGAGCAGGAGGTCGCCTGGGGGAAGGCGACGGTCGCATCCTGGAACAAGACCCACCCCGATCAGAAGGTCACCGGCCAGGAGATCCCGGCGGGCAAGACCAGCGAAGAGGTCATCAGCGCATCGATCACCGCGGGCAACTCTCCGTGCCTGATCTACAACACCGCTCCGTCGGCCGTCGGTCAGTGGGTCAAACAGGGCGGCATGGTCGACCTGTCGAAGTTCTCCGACGGCGCGCAGTACATCGAGGCGCGGTCCGGCGCGCAGGCAGACCAGTACCAGGGCTCCGACGGCGACTACTATCAGCTGCCCTGGAAGTCGAACCCCGTCATGATCTTCTACAACAAGGATCTCTTCGAGAAGGCCGGCCTCGACCCGAACGACCCCAAGCTGTCCACCTACGCCGACTTCCTCGCGACGGCGAAGACGCTGGTCGACAAGGGGGTCGCGCCCAATGCGATCCTGCCCGCACCGACGAGCGAGTTCTTCCAGATGTCCTTCGACTTCTACCCGCTCTACGCGGCGGAGTCGGGCGGCAAGCAGCTCGTCTCGAAGAGCGGCAAGTCGACGTTCGCCGATGCGGCCGGCTACGACGTCGCGAACTTCTGGAGGACCCTGTACGCCGACAAGCTCGCCGGCCAGGAGGCCTACCAGGGCGACGCCTTCGCCGATGGCAAGGCGGCCATGGCCATCGTCGGCCCGTGGGCGGTGTCCGTCTACAAGGACGTGAACTGGGGTGCGGTGCCGGTCCCGACCAAGGACGGCATCCCCGCGTCGAAGACCTACACGTTCAGCGACGCGAAGAACATCGGCATGTTCAGCGCGTGCAAGAACCAGGGCACGGCGTGGGACTTCCTGAAGTACTCGACGAGCAAGGCGCAGGATCAGAAGTTCCTCGAGACCACCGGCCAGATGCCGATGCGCACGAACCTCGCCACCACCTTCGCCGACTACTTCGCCGCTCACCCGTCCTACCAGCTGTTCGGGGACCAGGCCAGCCGCACCGTTGAGGTGCCGGGTGGAGCGAACACCGTCGCTGAGATGCAGGCCTTCCGTGACAACTGGTCGAACTCCGTCATCTTCGGCAAGGGCGACGTGAAGGCATCGCTCGACGCCGCGGCCAAGAAGATCGACCAGCTCGCCGCCGACAAGTAATCATGTCAACGACGATCAAGCTGCCGCACCCGGGCGGGACATCGTCCCTCCCGGGTGCGGCCCGCCCCCCGAGGAGGCACCGCCTGCTCGGGCGCAACCCGCTCGGCCTGCTCTTCAGCGCGCCGTACCTGGTGTTCGTGTTGGCCGTGTTCGCGTATCCGCTCGTCTTCGCGGTCTACATCGCCTTCCACGACTACTTCTTCTCCGCCCCGGGGGCCACGGTCAGCCGCCCGTTCGTCGGGCTGCAGAACTTCGTGGACGCCTTCACCGACCCGGATGTCATCCGCTCGTTCGGCAACGTCGGCATCTTCCTGATCATCAACGTTCCGCTCACGGTCGTGCTGAGCCTCGTGCTGGCGTCCGGTCTCAACCGGGTCACCCACCTGCGGGCCTTCTACCGCGTCGCCTACTACATCCCGTACCTCACGGCGAGCGTCGCGGTCGTCGCGGTCTGGCTGTTCCTCTTCAACGGCTCAGGGCTCGTCAATCAGATCCTCGGACCCCTCGCCCCCAACCCGTCGTGGCTCATCAATTCGCACTGGGCAATGCCCTCGATCGCACTGTTCGTCACCTGGAAGCAGATGGGGTTCTACATCCTGCTGTATCTCGCGGCGCTGCAGAACGTGCCCAAGGAACTGTACGAGGCGGCGTCGACCGACGGCGCGGGCGGTGTGCGACAGTTCTTCTCGGTGACCGTTCCCGGCGTTCGCCCGGCGACCGTCCTCGTCCTGCTCGTCTCCACGGTGACGGGGGCGAACCTCTTCACCGAGCCCTATCTGCTGACCAACGGCGGCGGCCCGAACGGCGCCTCGACGTCGCCGGTCCTGCTCATGTACCAGAGGGGCATCGAGCAGGGGCACCCCGACGAGGCCTCGGCCATCGGCGTGGTGCTCGTCATCCTGGTGCTCGTCATCGCCCTGCTGCAGAACCGGTTCGCGGGAGGCAGGGACTGATGTCGAGATTCCAAGCCACCCTGCGCAGCGCCGTGCTGGCGCTCGGGGCGCTCGTGTTCCTGTTCCCGTTCTACTACATGGTGATCGGCTCGCTGCAGACCAAACAGGATGCCTCCCTCGGCGGCGCGTTCCCGCACCCGAGCAACATCACGGGTGCCAACTACGTCGCCATCAACGATCGGATCAACCTGTTCTCCGGCCTGCTCAACTCGAGCGTCTTCACCATCGGGGTGCTCCTGTGCACCCTCGTGTTCGGTGTGCTCGTCGGCTACGCTCTGGCGGTCCTGCAGTGGCGCGGTCGCGGGGTGACCTTCGCGCTCGCGCTGCTCGTCCAGGTCGTCCCGTTCCAATTGCTGATCATCCCGCTCTACGTGCTCATCGCGCGCGACTACGGGCTGGGCGACAACTACCTGGGCATGATCCTGCCGTTCGCCATCAACTCGACCGCCGTCATCATCTTCCGTCAGTATTTCCTGCAGCTGCCGAAGGAGCTGTTCGAGGCGGCGCGCATTGACGGCGCGGGAGAGTTCGCGCTGCTCTGGCGGATCGCGCTTCCGCTGGTGCGCCCGGCGCTCGTGACCGCCGCCCTGCTCACCTTCATCGGGCCGTGGAACGAGTTCCTCTGGCCGTTCCTCATCACGAAGAACGCGTCGATGCAGCCGCTCGCCGTCTCGCTCGCCAACTACATCTCGAACGTGGCGGCGACCGCCTCCAACCCGTTCGGGGCGACCCTGGCCGGCGCGGTCGTGCTCGCGGCTCCCGTGGTCGTGCTGTTCATCGTTTTCCAGCGTTACTTCATCTCGACCAATGTCGGCTCAAGCGTCAAGGGCTGACCCACCAGGAGAAAAAATGACCGACACCTTTCCCTACCGCCTGACCAGAGTCGGCGTCGTCATGACGCCGGAGCCCGGCAACGAGCTCGAGGCAGAGGGGGTGCTCAACCCCGGCTCCGGTCGCGGACCGGACGGCGAGCTCTACCTCCTGCCCAGGCTCGTCGCCCGGGGCAACGTCTCGCGAATCGGCCTCGCCCGTGTCGTGGTCGAGGACGGCATCCCGGTGTCGGTGGAGCGGGAGGGGGTTGTGCTCGAGCCCGATCGCGGCTGGGAGCGCGGCGCCACCCATGCCGGCGTCGAGGATCCGCGCGCCACGAGGATCGAGGAGCTCGGCCTGGACGTGATGACCTATGTCGCCTACGGCCCGCTGGGCCCGCGCACCGCCGTCGCCGTCTCCGACGACCTTCGCGAATGGCGACGCCTCGGCCCGGTCACCTTCGACTACGACGACTCGCTCGACATGGACCTCGGGCTGTTCCACAACAAGGACACCGTGTTCTTCCCGACCGCCGTCATCGCGCCGGACGGGGTGCGCAGTTTCGCCGTGCTGCATCGCCCGATGTGGGACATCGGCGAGACCGCGCCCGGCGAGGGCATCCGCGTGCCAGCCGGGGTCACCGACACCCGCCAGAGCATCTGGATCAGCTACGTGTCGGTCGAGGCGGTCCAGCGCGACCTCACCAACCTCACCCGCTGGGGGCAGCACCGTTTCCTCGCCGGCCCGGAATTCCCCTTCGAACAGCTGAAGATCGGCGGCGGTCCGGCCCCCGTGCGGGTGCCGGAGGGCTGGCTCCTCCTCCATCACGGGGTCACCGGCGTCATCGACAGCGCGTTCGCTCAGCAGCAGAACGTCAACTACGCCGCCGGCGCCATGATCCTGGACGGCGACGACCCGTCGATCGTCCGCCTCCGCACGTCCGAGCCGCTGCTGGCGCCGGACACCGAGGACGAGCGCGGCGGGATCGTGCCGAACGTCGTCTTCCCGACGGCCATCGAGGAGATCGAGGGGCGGCGTTTCGTCTTCTACGGAATGGCGGATTCGAAGATCGGCGTCGCCCTGCTCGAACACACCTGACCCCGCCGTCGACCGGGGCCCCCACCGGCCGGGGCCTCGGCTGCGAGGAAGCGACCGAGCCGGAATCGATCGAAGGAGCAGTTCAATGGAGAACCTCACAACGCACACACCGAGCGCGAAGACGGTCCAGACCAGGACGGTCCGGACCAAGACAACCCGGGTGGGATTCGCAGGATTCGCCGGGTGGCGTCGAGGGCCGCTGGCGGCCCTCGCGGTCGCGGTCGGGCTCACGACGGCCTCGCCGGCCCTCGCGGCCCCTGCAGCTCCCGTTCACCCGGCGAGCAGCGTCCCGGCGAGCCCCGTCCCCACGGCCCGCCTGACGAATCTCGCGCACCTCGACTTCCTCCTCGACCGGGCGACCCCGCCCGCCACCGCCGGGCACACGACGTACCGGCTCGCGACGGAGCCGACCCTGACGCTGCCCTGGGTCTATGCGGATGCTCGGCCGGGAGGGACGTTCGCCCGTGTCGGTGGCGGACCCCTCGACCCGGCCACCGGGCACTGGGGGCAGGGCTCGTACGACTCCGATGACGTCTCGCGCGCCGCGGTCGTCTACCTGCGCGACTGGCAGCAGACGGGCTCGGCGACGAGCAGGCAGAAGGCGTATGAGCTGCTCCGATCGACCGCCTACTTCCAGACGACGACGGGACCGAACGCCGGCAACGTCGTGCTCTGGATGCAGCCGGACGGGACCCTCAACCCCAGCCCGGTGCCGGTGGAGTTGCCCGATCCGTCCGACAGCGGCAACAGCTACTGGCTGGCGCGCAGCCTCTGGGCCTTCGGCGAGGGATACGCCGCCTTCGTCGGGACCGATCCGGCATTCGCCGGGTTTTTGCAGCAGCGGATCCAGCTCGGTCTTCGCGCCCTGGAGCGTGGCGCTCTGGCCTCCTCCGGCAGGGACGATGTCGCCGACGGCGTCCCGGTGCCGAGCTGGCTGATCGTCGG
Organism: Lacisediminihabitans sp.; assembly: GCF_036404185.1. Classification (GTDB taxonomy): domain Bacteria; phylum Actinomycetota; class Actinomycetes; order Actinomycetales; family Microbacteriaceae; genus Lacisediminihabitans. The sequence continues at coordinate 6,475 of NZ_DASWPB010000088.1, forward strand.
CGGGGCGGATGCCTCCGCCGAGGCGGTGCTCGGGCTGGCCGCATACTCGGCGGCGGCCCCATCCGATCGGGCGGCCCGCACGGCGCTCTCCGAGCTCTCCGAGGGCATCGCGGCGATGGGGTCGCAGCAGGATGCGGCGGCGGCGGAGCAGAGCTGGCCCTACGGCGCGATCCTGCCGGGAACGACGTCGCGTTCGCAGCTGCACTCGTGGGCATCGCAGATGCCGGAGGCGCTGGCCCGCGCCTCGGTCGTGCTGAAACGGCCGGCGCTCCTTCGCCCCGCCGTGACCGATTCGATCGCCTACAGCGGGACCCTGCTCACCTCCACCGGGCCGATCAACGGGTTCTCCCCGGCTCCGACCGACACCACGCAGATCGCCTACGGTGCCGACTCCCGCCTGCAGTCCCTCCTGGCGGTGGCCGATGCCGCCCACAGCGAAGGGATCGAACGGCTCGCCGGCCTGATGGGCAGCTGGTACTTCGGGAACAACACGTCCGGCCGACCGAGCTACGACCCGGCGACCGGCGTCACCGTCGACGGGGTGCAGCCGGACGGCACGGTCAACACCGGTGGCGGGGCGGAGTCCACGATTCACGGCCTGCTGTCCATGCTCGCTCTCGACGCGCATCCCGTCGCCGCGGCCATCGCGCGGTCGGCGACGCACGTGGCCGTTCGCGACGGCCTGACCGTGGTCGAGGCGGAGAGGGCCGGCTCGACCACGGGAACCGTCGTGACGCCGACCGCCGCCTCGGACGGCGAGTCGACGGTGAGCGGCGGTTCCCTGCTCCGACTCGACCGGGGCGAGACGGCGACCTTCGCCGTCCCGACGGGATCGGGGTCCCGCCACGTCGATCCGATCGTCGCCGAGCCGGAGCGCACGCAGGCGGTGTCGTCGTGGAGGGGACTCGGGACTCTCCGCTCGTCCGTCGGAGCCCAGGGCGTCACGCCCGTTCCCGGCGCGCTGCTGCCGCAGTCGTTGCCGCTTCCGCTCTCCGGGAGAACGACGACCGTCTCGGTGACCGCGCTCAGCGGAACGACGACCGTCGACGCGCTGCTGATCCGGCCGCTCGTCACACGCCTCCGGCTGACGGGCTCAGGAACCGCGTCGACCGAGTTCGTGCAGTCCACGTCGCTGCTGCCTCAGTCCGTCCGGCTCGGCGGTACGGGATCGACGGCGCGCATCTACGACGACGGGGGCCGCCTCGTGCGGACCCTCTCCGGCGCAAGCGCGACGGTGCTGCCCCCTGGCGGATTCGGTCTGGCGACGACGCCGTAGTGCGGGCGGTCTCCGGGTGGATCGGTCGGGCGCATCCGTCTCCCACCGGGCAGGCGTACGATCCCGGATGTCGGGTTCTCAGACCCCTCGCTCAGACCACCCGCTCAGACCCCCGCGGAGGACATCATGCGCGTCGCAGTACTCGGAACCGGAACCATGGGAGCGGGCATCGCCCGCAGCCTGCTGAGGGCGGGCATCCAGGTCTCCGTGTGGAACCGGCACGTCGACAAGGCGAGGACGCTCGCCGGCGACGGCGCCCGCGTCGAATCGTCGAGTGCGGACGCAGTGCGGGACGCGGACGTCGTCCTGACGATGCTCTTCGACGAGCCGGCGGTCCGAGAGGTCGCCGAGCAGTTCCT